>NZ_CP065957.1:322099-644199 GCF_017310505.1 Methylacidiphilum caldifontis
AATCGTTAAAAACCAATGGACAGATCTCCAAAAATCGAGTTTGGCTTTAATAAAATGCCTCGATGAAGAAAAAAATAGGGAAATAGTGAAAGCCAAAAAAGAAGAGCTAGAAAAAATAGGTTATTCCCAATTTGATAAATCGATTGAAGATTTTCAAAACAAAGCCTATATAAAGGCCATAGAAACCATAGAAAACAAGGAAAAAGAGTTAGTTCAATTTATCCGGACCTTACTGCCTTTAAGTTTTTTTTTTAGTGCCATTACCTTATGGCTTGTATATAGGTGGCAAAACCGGGGCATAACCCAGCCATTGCAAAGACTGATCGAAACGATTGAGAAAGCGATGGCGGATCCTCAAAAAATTCTTTTACCCTCTTTTCCTGGAGAAATAGGAAAGTTGTCAGAAGCCTTTGCTCACCTTTTTGAAAAGATTGACAGCTTTCAAGCTAAACTAATTGAATCCGAAAAAGCAGCTTCGATTGGTGCAACAGTTGCAGCGGTTGCACACGGAATTAAAAACCCACTTTCTAGTATAAGAGCTCTTGCAGAAGTCTCCCTCCTTCAAGAAAACCAGGATGAATCTTCAAAGGCAACCTTCAAAGAAATTATTAAAGAAACCGACACCCTCAATAAAAGAATAAACCATCTTCTTTCTTATACAAAACCTTCGGTGCCCAATCGATGTCTTACCCGGCTTAATGAGCTGTTAAATACTCTTCTTCCCAGTATTGCTCGAACATTACCCAAGGACATATCCCTCAACCTGAGTCTTGATCCTTCCCTTCCATTAATTATGATTGATCCCGCACAAATCGAGCAGGTCATCATTGAACTGATATCCAATGCGATTAACGCTTCTACAAAGGGTGGAGCCATAACAATATCTACCTTTTATTATCCTACTCCCGTTGAAAAAGTCGTTCTAGAAATCATCGATCAAGGTAAAGGTATTCCTCCTTATGCCCAGGACAAGCTATTCCAGCCCTTTTTTACGACTTCTGCTCAAGGTAGCGGTCTTGGACTGGCGATAGCCAAAAGATATACGGAACAAAATGATGGGATGCTCACCATAAAAAGTGTTGAGGCTAAAGGCACAACGGCAAGAATTGAATTTAGAGCAGCTAAGAGCTAAAAATGAGTTAAAAAGCCTATGAGTCTTTCGATCCTTCTTGTTGAAGATGAAAAAAATTTTGCCCTTTCCTTGAAACGTTTTCTGGAAGGTAAAGGTCAAGAAGTATATGTGTGTTTCGATGGAGAGAAAGGATTCAATCAGTTTTTAGAGCTAAATCCAGAGGTTCTCCTCGTTGACTGTCGTCTTCCTGGAATGGGAGGGATAGAGCTGCTTAAAAAAGCCAAAGAACTCAATCCCGATCTTTACTCTATCGTTTTTACCGCTTTTGGATCTATTGAAGATGCAGTGGAGGTGATGAAATTAGGATCTTTTGATTACATTCAAAAACCTATTGATCTGCAGAGGCTTGGACAACTGATCTTAAAAATCGAAGAAAATGTAAGGTTAAAAAGAGAAATCGACTACTATAGGAAAAAAGAAGAAACTTCCCTTATAGGTTCTTCACAAGCCATCGCTCAAGTCAAAGAGTCGATCCATAAACTTGCTTCTTTATCCACCACCAAAACTCCACCAACAGTTCTGATCACCGGAGAAACGGGCACGGGAAAAGATGTTGTGGCCCGGCTGCTTCATAGGCATAGTTCACGCAGCAAGAAACCTTTCATCCATGTTAACTGTATTTCTTTACCTGAAAATCTTGTTGAAGATGAGCTCTTTGGACACGACCAAGGAGCTTTTACAGGAGCTAAAAACGCCAAGCCAGGCTTAATGGAAGCGGCTGATGGAGGCGCCCTATTCCTTGATGAAATAGGAGATCTTCCCTATAATTTGCAAGGTAAATTATTAACCGCACTCGAAACCAAGAAAATTCGTCGGCTTGGAAGTGTCAAAGACCGGAAAACAGATGTCTGGATTATTGCTGCAACAAACAGAAATCTTTTCGAGAAAGTCAATCAAGGTAGTTTTCGACAAGATCTACTCTTTCGGCTCAACGTCGTTTCAATCTATTTGCCCCCTCTAAGAGACAGGAAAGAAGACATACCTGATCTTTGCCATCACTTTCTTAAAAAATTTTCCATCCACTACGGGAAAAATATTGAAGGGTTCAAAGAGGAAGTGATCGAAATTTTTCTCCGGTACAGTTGGCCTGGAAACGTACGGGAACTTTCTCATAAAATCGAACAAGCTGTTTTATGGTGCGAAGAAAATCTCATTAGCCTCAAACATATAAGAGCTGGAATCAAAAATGATTTTAATGAAATTCCCTCCCCAAAGGGGGATCCTATAGAGAAAAGAACGATCGTCGAAGAACTCCTTCAAACAAAAATTTCTTTAAAAGAACTTGAGTCAGAACTCATAAAATTAGCTCTGGAAAAGACCGAAGGCAACCTATCCCAGACCGCCAAGCTTCTTGGGGTAACGCGAGATTGGTTACGATATAGAATGGAAAAGAAATTACTGGATGCTTAAAAACAACCCGTTTTGCACTTGCTTTTAGCACTTTTTTAGGATAATAAAAACCGCTAGTAAAAGTAAAATGAGGGTTGGATTCTTCTTTTAACTTTTTTGAAAAAGTCTTTTTTTTAAGTCTATTTTTATTAAAAGAAAAAGGGTTGTACGAAAAACAAAGTTTTTTAGTACAAAGACAAAACCGATGCACTCGTGGCGGAATCGGCAGACGCGCAAGCTTGAGGTGCTTGTGGGGTTACCCGTGGGAGTTCGAGTCTCCCCGAGTGCACTTTTTATTTCTCATAACTTTGCTTTTTAATAAATAATTTTCCCTTTTGCTGAATTTTCCTCAATCTGCATCACCCATGGAAAACCCTCGATTAGATGAAGAAAAAAAGAAAAATTTGCCTTTGGAAAAATCAGTATATTCCCCACCCCCTTTATGGTGGAAAGAGGCGGTCATTTATGAGGTTCATGTTAAATCGTTTTTTGATGGGAATAACGACGGTATAGGGGATTTTTTAGGATTAACCCAAAAATTAGATTACATTCAATCTCTTGGAGTTAATGCAATCTGGTTATTGCCTTTTTATCCTTCGCCTTTGAAGGATGACGGATACGATATTTCAGATTACTGTTCTATTCATCCGGATTATGGAGAGCTCAAAGATTTCAATACGTTTTTAAATGAAGCCCATAAAAGAGCTTTAAGAGTTATCATAGAACTTGTCATAAATCATACTTCAGATCAACATCCTTGGTTTCAAAGAGCAAGGGTATCTCCTCCGGGAAGTCTGTACAGAAACTATTATGTATGGAGCGATAATCCTGAAAAATACAAGGAAGCTCGAATCATCTTTAAAGACTTCGAGTCTTCAAACTGGGCTTGGGATCCTGTAGCTAAGGCCTACTATTGGCACCGGTTTTATTCTCATCAACCTGATTTAAATTTCGACAATCCTGAAGTGAAGAAAGAAATTTTTAAAATACTCGATTTTTGGCTTAGCATGGGAGTTGATGGCTTACGATTGGATGCCGTTCCCTATCTTTTTGAAAGAGAGGGAACAAGTTGCGAAAATCTTCCTGAAACTCATAATTTTCTCAAGGAACTGCGAAGCTACGTTGATAATCATTACGAAAATCGAATGTTGCTTGCCGAAGCCAACCAATGGCCTGAAGAAGCCGTTGCTTATTTTGGCAATGGAGATGAGTGTCACATGGCTTTCCATTTTCCATTAATGCCCAGAATATTCATGGCGATGCGGATGGAAGACAATTATCCCATTGTTGATATTCTGGAGCTTACTCCCCCTATACCCGATAACTGCCAGTGGGCGACTTTTTTACGGAACCACGATGAGTTAACCCTTGAAATGGTGACTGACGAAGAAAGAGATTATATGTATAGGGTTTATGCACTGGAATCCCGGGCACGCTTAAATCTTGGAATTCGAAGAAGGCTTGCCCCACTTCTTGATAATAACAGGAAAAAAAGAGAGCTTATTTTTATGATCCTCTTTTCGCTCATGGGTTCCCCAATTATTTACTACGGTGATGAGATAGGGATGGGAGATAACATTTATCTAGGAGATCGGAATGGGGTAAGGACTCCCATGCAATGGTCAGGGGAAAAAAACGGGGGATTTTCAAAAGCTAACCCTCAACAGCTTTACCTTCCCCTTGTTATCGATCCAGAATATCATTACACAGCGGTAAATGTGGAACTGCAGCAAAACAATCTCTCTTCTTTTCTTTGGTGGATCAGGCGTGTGATAGCCATGCGCAAAAAATATTCGGCTTTTAGCCGAGGAACCATTGAAATGCTCAATCAAAACAATCCTAAGGTGTTAGCCTTCATTAGAAAACACAACCAGGACAGTATTCTTGTAGTGATCAACCTTTCTCGCTTTACTCAAGTGACAGAAATTACGCTGAGCAACTACCATGGATACATTCCCACTGAAATATTTGGCAAAGCTTCCCTGCCCAAAATATCTGAAAACCCTCTTCTCTTTGTGTTATCGCCCTATGCCTATTTCTGGTTTTCTCTCAATCCTGCCGATGAATCTTCCCCCAACCGCCTGCAGCGATTCTCCAGCATATCATTGGAAAATATTCCATCTCCGTCATTCTGGCTGAGCATGGGAGGCGAAAGATTTGCATCCCAAATCATACCTTTATACCTATCGTTGTTTAAGTGGTTTAATTATCTGGGCAAAACACTTCTAAGGGTTGAAGTCAAGGAAGCAATAGAACTTAACACGTTGCGGTTCCTAGGCGGAGACATCCAATTCGTGCTCTTTTGGTTTTATTATGATACAGGTAATCCTGAGCCTTTCATCCTGTTTTTGAAATCTGTTTATAAAAAGGAGGCCGAAGCTATAGAAAAGATAAACCCGCAGTGGATCTTTTGTAAATTCAAGGAGAATGATCAGGAAGGTATCCTTATCGATGCCATGCACGAACCTACTTTTCGTTCATGGATTCTTGATTGGATAGCATCAGCCAGGCAGATCAACTTGGCCGAAGGCAAACTCATATCCAAGCCTTCTCCAAAACTTGAAGAGCTTCTCAGTAAAGGAAAACTGCCTGTCCAATCCCAGATCCTTCCTGAAATCCAAAGAAACTTTTTGGTCAACTTCGAAAACAAAATAATATGCAAATTTTACAGGCCGCTCAATGAAGGGATAAATCCTGAGATTGAAATTCTGGAATATCTGGAAAAGGAAAGTTCAGTTCCCTTTTTTCCCAGTTACCTGGGAAGAGCCGAATTTCTTTCTACAGATAAAACAACTTATTCTTTCTGCCTTATTCAGGAGTATGTCCCCAATCAAGGAGATGGTTGGCAACTGACGGTTGATTCTCTTAGTCGATTTTTTGAAAGAGTGGTAGAGGCCAAAGCCCTATTTTTTTCTCCAAGCGATCTTCTTAAAGTTCCCTCCCTGAATTGGCCTGCTGAATGCAAAGAGATCTTAGAAGGAACGTACTTTGAAAAACTTAGGCTCATTGCAGAAAAGACGGCTTTAATGCACAACTGTCTTTCAAACCAACCCCATCATCCCGACTTTTCAGCTGAGCCCATTAACCCTTGGTATCAACGCAGCCTGTTTCAATCAGCGATGGAATACCTCCTGCGCATTCAAAGAAGGCTATCAAAAAATGAAAAGGAAAAGAAGAGTGAGCCCCTATCAAAGTTTCTTGAAAAAATCAGTTCTATTGAAGATCAACTTCATCAGATCCTTATTCCTGGAAATTATGGGCAAAAAATCCGAATTCATGGAGATTTTCATCTACAACAACTCCTTTATACCGGAAAGGACTTTGTCATCATCGATTTTGAAGGAGAATCTGAACTGCCCTTTAGCCAAAGAAAACTTAAGAAAACGGCTTTCAAAGATGTAGCCAGCATGATTTTTTCTCTTTTTTTGGCTGCTTATTCAGCTCTCGACGCCTCCCTATTGATCTCTCAAGACAGGTTATGGCTTGAAGAAATAGCTCTTTGCTGGCATCGATACGCGGCTTCGGTATTTGTTAATCGCTATCTTGAACTCATTCGTCCAGATCTTATCCCCGCTGAAAAGGAAGCAAAAGAAAGATTGCTTTATTTTTGCATGTTGGAAAGAGTTCTTTACGAGATAGAATACTCCTTGAAAAGATCTTTGCTAAAAGAAGTATCAACTTTGTGTAAAGCTGTGCTTTCTTTTATGAATTATCCTTTAAATCTTGTTGAATGAAGGGGTTGTGAAGAGCTAACCTGGTTGACAAGGCTAGCTGCCTTGTTAGAAAGGATTGTTTCCATGCTAGATTCCATTTGTAATAACTCTTTAAAATAACCCGCGCGAGATTAAACCCTTAACTTTGGGTTTATTTTCTTATGATTTCTTATGAACAATCTTGTCGAAAACATCATTCCCGTGGGAGCGATTCCGAGTAGCGATGAAATTCATTTTACCGTCTGGGGACCTTTTCTCCATGACTGCAAGGTTCATCTTTATGAACCGCAAGAGACCGTAATTCCCATGGAAAAAAACAAGAGGGGTTACTGGAATAGCGTTTTTAAAATTACTGAACATCACCAAAAAATAACCTACAAATACCTGATTAATGAAAAGGAAGAATATCCTGATCCAGCTTCAAGATATCAACCCTTTGGAGTTCATGAACGTTCAGAGGTTATTCAGTTTGATAATACACAAAATCCGCAGGACTATTCCCTAAGACCCAAACTAGAGGATTACGTGATCTACGAACTCCATGTTGGGACGTTCACTCCACAAGGGACTTTCGAAGCAATAATTCCTAGGATTGCCAAATTGAAAGACTTAGGAGTTAACAGCATTGAAATCATGCCTGTAGCCCAATTTCCAGGAAAAAGAAACTGGGGCTACGATGGGGTTTATCCTTTTGCTGTACAAAATAGTTATGGGGGGCCATGGGGGCTTAGAAAACTTGTAAACCATTGTCATCAAATGGGCATAGCGGTTATTTTAGATGTAGTTTACAATCATCTTGGTCCTGAAGGTAATTATCTGTCCAAATTCGGTCCTTATTTTACATCCAAATATAAAACTCCTTGGGGAGAGGCGATTAATTATGATGATGCTTTTTGTGATGAAGTCAGAAATTATTTCATATACAATGCACTCTACTGGTTTACTGAGTTCGATATTGATGCTTTGCGGCTAGATGCCATTCATGCCATTTACGATGAGAGTGCCTATCTTTTTCTTGAAGAGTTGGCAGATAAAGTCAAAGAATATGATCTGAAAACTAACCAAACTCATTTTTTAATTGTTGAAAGCGATAGGAACGATCCCCGGTTCATCTATCCAAAAGCAGAGGGTGGATATTCATTGCATGCTCAATGGTGTGATGATTTTCATCATGCACTTCATGCCTACATCACCGGTGAAAAAAACGGTTATTATGCCGATTTCGGCTCCCTTGCTCAGTTGGCAAAAGCTTATCAGCAAGGTTACGTTATGGATGGTTGTTATTCTTCTTATCGTAAGCGCAAACATGGTAGAAAGCCGCAAAAGGCAAACAGAGGGCAGTTGATCGTTTTTTCTCAAAATCATGATCAAGTGGGAAACCGTTTTAGGGGAGAAAGACTTTCCATCCTCGTCAGTTTTGAAGAACTCAAGATCATAGCCGCTTTAACCCTTTTCTCTGGTTTCATACCTCTTCTGTTTATGGGTGAAGAATATGGAGAAAAAAATCCTTTCTGCTATTTTGTAGATCATGGAGATCCTGCTCTTCTCCAGGCGGTTCGAGAAGGAAGAAAAAGAGAATTCCAAGCTTTTTATGGAGATCAAGATGGATATGACCCTACGATAGAGGAAACATTTAAAAAGTCTATCATTCAATGGGAACTCCATCAAAAGGATAAACATGCACTCCTCTGGTCAGTGTATAAGGAATGTCTAACCCTGCGAAAAAAGCTTAAAATCCTTCAACCTCTCTCCAATATATCTCCAAAGGTTTATTTTAACGAAAAAGAAAAAATCTTTTCTTTTCTATTTGAAAACGAAGAAGAAAAAATCATTGGGCTGACCAATTTTGACTGCGTTGAAAGAACATTTGTTGTTGATCAGAGGTTAGAGCCTCTAGAAAAAATGCTTGATCTAGCAGAAGAAAAATGGAGTGGCCTCGGCTCCCTCTCTCCCAGTCGATTAATCGGAGAAAACCTTTCTGTTGGGGTTAATCCTAAAAATTTTGTGCTTTATTACAACCACAAAGATCTAGCTTAAATTAAAACTTACATTTTTTTTCCTTCTCCATACCACATACCAACAGGCAAAATATTTAAGGCCTCTGCTATCCTTACTTTTTTTTCCCACTTTCTTACACCCTCCTCTGCAATTAAAGATACCCATTCCACAGGAGCATCTTCAGGCAAAAAGACAGCGGTATCTTGCCAGATCTCTTGGCCCATAGGAAACTCTCCTTCCTGGCATAGCTCCGTACAAAACTTTGGGACAACAACCAAAGCCCACTTATTTTCAAAACACCTTAAAAAGGCAAATCCATTTCGGGATTTTGATCCCTTGATGATCAAAGGAATATAAGACTTGGAGCAGAAAACCTCTGGAAATTTTTTCCTCGCCTGCAACCCCTTGTAGGTAATCCACAACTTTATTCGACCATCCGTATAATTTTTGAGCATTTCTTGCACGAAAAACGCCTCATCTTTGATGGCCAAAAATTGGGCAAGGATTTTTTTTCTGGTATCAAAATCTATAGGACGACGGTTATCAGGATCGACAAAAGAAAAGTCCCAAAGTTCAGTACCCTGATAAAAATCGGGTATTCCAGGAGCAGAAAGCTTCAAAACAAGCTGTGAAAGGGAGTTTATGATACCAAAATGAGCGATCTTTTTTTGAAAAGGAATAAAAGCATCCCAAAATCGGGTATTGTTGGGATTTAATAATGATTCAATAAACTTACAACACTTTTCTTCATAGACAGTATTTGGATTTTGCCATCCAGAAAAGCTAGTTGCTTCTCTGCTTGCTTTTACAAAATACTGCTTAAAACGGTTTAAAAATTGATCGATTAGAGTTAAATCAAAAGGCAGATGGCCAACCAAACATTGATAGATAAAATATTCAGCATTAGCATCAGGTACTAAAATATTTCCAAGTCTTGATTTGTCTGCTTTATTAATTTCTCTCCATTGATAGAGGACCTTTTCCCATTCTAAAGGAATTTCGGATAAGACATTTATTCTTGCTCGAGCATCTTCTCCCCTTTTGGTATCATGGGTAGAGGTCGCATTAAAAGTAAAAGGCCACCAAATAGCTCTTTCGGTTAAAAAAGAATGGAAAGTTTCCGAACAGATACCGAAAATTGAAGGATCATTACCCACCTCATTAAGGGAAAGTAGCCTGTTATAAACATAAAACAGGCAGTCTTCCAAACCTTTTGCCATAAGCGGACAGCTAAGTTGTTGAAAACGCTTGATAAAATTTTCACGATCCTTTTCTTCACTTTCAGAAAAAGAATGTTCAATCTGCCGTAAAAAAAATTTAAGGATAAAATCGAGTTCAATGGATAGTTCAGGCAGGGTCTGTTTAGCTATGCCAACCGCTTCCTCCAAAAACATCTTGTCCTGCTTACTCATTTGACCATCGGAAATGTAGGTGCGATACACAGGAAAACAGGAAAGAACTTCAACGAGTGCTCTACGTATTCCATAAATGGTTACATCGGGGCCAAACCATAACCGAGAGCAAAGAGAATGTAGAATAAGTGCAATCCGATCAAGATCACCTGCAAGTCTTCGCCCTATAACAAACCTTTTCTTTTCCCGTAAAAGATCTTCATAATCTTGATCAATTCCCGTAAACTGACTATATATCCTATCTAAGATCGGACCGTTTTCGGGATTACAGAAAAGTTGGGTCAAAAGGGCTAAAAAATCATACCCTGTAGTTCCTTCAGCTTGCCATCTGATAGGAAGGGTTTCTTTTAAGGGACGCAGGATCTTTTCAACGATAGTATATGTAGCCGGAACCCGACGTCGAAGCATGACTAAATATTTTTCTGGATCAAGTAGTCCATCAATGTGATCGATACGCAAACCAGTGATTTTTCCCTCTTCGATCAACCTGAATATAAAGCTGTGGGCTTCTTCAAATACTTCTTCTTTTTCCATGCGTAGGGAAATAAGATCATTAATAGTAAAAAACCTTCTATAGTTGATCTCTTCGGAAGCCACTCTCCAGTGAGAAAAGCGAAAATATTGTTCGGAAAGCAGCTTATCCATCAGCAGGAAATGTTCGGGCTCTGTCTTATCTTTCGAATTGAAAAGCTCTATCGTTCGATCCATGCAAACCCTAATAAGAGAATTTTTAGTATACAATTCATTAAGCTCATACTTTATGAAAGAGACCTGTTCTAAACGTTCTTCAGTTGATCCCGAAGAACTGATATTTTTAATGGTATAGACAACACCCAAAAGTTTAAGATAATCTGGATCTTTAGTCTCTACCCTTCTTCGGATATTATCGAGGACAGAAGTAAGAATAGTCGCATAACTTTCTATTTTAAGCGGAAACTGAATGTTATAATAGCGGACGTAAAAAGAACCCGATTCAAATCCTAAGGTAATCTCACCCTTAAGTAGAGCTTCCCCATAATGTGGACCAAGAAAAGGAGCTAAGACCCTTCCTCTTAGAGATTCATAAGGATGATTCCATTCAATATCAAAAAATTCATAATAACGGGAATAGGGACCATGTTCGAAAATATCCATAAGCAAGCTGTTTTCCTTGCTATAGGCCATGTGGTTAGGAACGAAGTCTTGAATCCATCCCATGCCTTTTTCTTTTATGGCATAGACAAGCTGTTCAAATGCAGAATCATCCCCTAATTCAGGGTTTATAACGCTGTGGTCAACGACATCATAACCATGGGTACTCCCCGGTTTGGCTTTAGTGATAGGAGAAGCATAGATATCCGTTATTCCCAACAAAGAGATATATTCGATAATTGCCTGTAGTTTTTCGAAATTAAAGGAACTATTTAACTGTACCCTATAGGAAGAGAGTGGAATTCTCATGGTCGCTTTTCCTTACTATCCGCTATGGTCTTAACTATGGAACATTAGCGCTTATCTTCAATTTTACAAAAAGGAAAAGCAATACCGAATAAACGAAGACTAAAAAATATTTATTAATAATTTAGCATTGCATTTTTTAGCCATCATCACTATTCGGTCTCATACATAGGGAAACCAATAAATCATGCCCTTCAGCTCATTAAAGAAACTTCTTCTTAGGCAGAGCGTTTTTGTATGTAGCACCAAAAAGATGAGATTGATAGGATAACCCCATATTAAAGGATTGGATATCCAAAACCCTAGCTATAATCTCCTCTTTCAATGCGAATGAAAATTTTTTAATTTTGAAATAGAAATCTGAAAAGGAATTTTTATGAACAGCCCATTTAATTCTCCATTATGGAACGCCTTGGAAGAACATTACAAAAGTATTTCCCAACTTCATTTGCGTGATCTTTTTCATTCTGATCCCCAGAGATTCACAAAGTTTTCAATCTGTTGGAATGAGTTTCTCTTTGATTATTCGAAAAACAGACTGACCGAAAAAACCCTTTCTCTGCTCTTTCAACTAGCCAACGAAATCAATCTTTCTGAAAACATTGAAAAGATGTTCAGTGGACAAAAAATCAACTTCACTGAAAATAGGTCCGTTCTTCACATCGCTCTAAGAAATCGATCTGGTCAGCCAATTTATGTCGATGGCCGTAACGTCATGGATGAAGTTAAAAAAGTACTTGAGAAAATGAAAAATTTTTCTCTGGACATTAGATCACAACAATGGAGAGGCTACAGCGGAAAACCCATAAAATATATCGTTAATATCGGTATAGGGGGATCAGATCTTGGGCCAAGAATGGTCTGCCGTGCCCTCACTCCCTATGGGCATAAAGAAATAAAAGTGCATTTTGTTTCAAACATTGATGGCACGGATCTGGCTGAAGTTTTAAAAGCCGTTGAGCTTGATCAAACTCTTTTTATCGTTTCTTCCAAAACGTTTACAACCAAAGAGACTTTAACCAATGCTCAAACCGCTAGAAAAAAATTGATCGAGTATTTTGGGGGTGAAACCAAGGCCGTTGAAAAACATTTCGTAGCTGTATCTACAAATGAAAAAGCGGTGAAAGATTTTGGGATAAATCCCATCAACATGTTTGAGTTCTGGGATTGGGTGGGCGGAAGATTTTCTCTGTGGTCCGCTATAGGCCTCTCTATTGTTCTTTACATCGGAATGGAAAACTTTGAAGAGCTTTTATACGGAGCTTATCTTGCTGATGAACATTTTCGAAATACTCCTTTTGAAAAAAATATTCCCGTGATTATGGCTCTGCTTGGATTCTGGTATGGAAACTTTTTTGGAGCGGAAACTTATGGAATCTTTCCTTACGATCAATACTTAGAACTTTTGCCTAACTATCTGCAACAACTCTATATGGAAAGCAATGGGAAAAGAATCAATAAAGAGGGTAAGCTCATCCACTATCAGACTGGACCAATCTTGTGGGGTAATCCAGGAACTAATGGCCAACATTCTTTTTTCCAGCTTCTTCACCAGGGCACTCATCTTGTTCCCTCAGATTTCATAGCTCCTATAGAAACACATAATCCACTGGATAATCATCATCTTATTCTGCTTTCTAATTTTTTTGCCCAAACCGAAGCTCTCATGAAAGGGAAAACAGAAGAAGAAGTAAAAGAAGAAATGGAGAAAGCCAACTTAAGTGCTGATGAAATCAAAAGACTTCTGCCACACCGGTCATTTCCAGGTAATAGACCCTCAAATTCCATTCTCATTACGAAAATTACCCCAAAAACATTGGGCTCCCTGATTGCCTTTTACGAACATAGCATCTTCGTCCAGGGATTACTTTGGAACATAAACTCATTTGATCAATGGGGAGTTGAACTCGGTAAACAGCTAGCTACAAAAATAGAAAAAGAGCTTGCTAGCGGCTCTTTGGTTTCCGAACATGACTGCTCGACAAAAGGATTAATCGAACATTATTTGAGAGAATCTAGGGTAAAATTTTAAAAAAATTGATCTCATAGAAATAATTAGTAGTTGCCGAAGAAAAAAAAGAAAATAATCTTAATCTAAAAAAAACCTTATATTTGTAGTACAATAAACTATAAGAACATGAGTATTAAAAAGAAAAAGACAAAAGGAACAGTCGAGAAGAAAGAAACAGAGGTAAAAAAGGAATCTGTTTTAAATACAAATTCTACGACAAACTTAGACAAACCAAAAGAAAACGACAAGTCTATGAGTAATTCTCTAGAAAAGATTAACATGGCTGATCCGAATCTTACAATTATGGATTTGTCTGAAGAAGAGAGACAAGAATTTCTAAGGTTGCAGAAGGAGAGACTTTTGGACTTACGTGAACAAATCATATATCAGATGGAAGGGGTTTCTTCTGATGTCTTGAAGTCTAGACCTGAAGGAGGTGAATCTACAGGTTTTGGAGTCCACCAAGCGGATGCGGGAACTGACGTTTATGATAGAGATTTTGCCTTGAGTTTACTTTCCCAGGAAAATGACTCCCTTATTGAAATTGATGACAGTTTGAAAAGAATAGAAGACAACTCTTATGGTATCTGTCAAATGTGTGGCAAACCAATCCCCATTATCCGACTTCAGGCCATTCCTTATGCTCGCTTCACTGTGGATTGTCAACGGCAATTAGAGAAAGAAAAGATGTACCAGCTGCGGAAAAGATGGGAGTCGGTTCCACAATTTGCTGATAGTGAAGAACTCCTAGAAGAAGAACAGGGAGAAGAAGAGGAGGAAAAAAAGGAAAAAGGCGAATAAAGCAATGTAAAAAGGTGAGTTTATGGGAAGAAACAGTAGTAATTTAAAAGAAAAAAAGAGGAAAAAAAGGCTTTTAACTCCACCTCGGACAGTTAAAAAAAGGGTGGATATTGATGCAGAAGCTATCGATTTTCGCAACGTTGAACTTCTAAAAAGATTCGTTACAGAAAATGGAAGAATTCTACCCCGGAGAATAACGGGTTTGCCCGCAAAACTCCATCGGCGGTTGAGTAAAGAAATTAAAAAAGCCAGAAACGTGTTGCTAATGAAATAAGGAGAAGTTATGTCTAAAATTTGTCCTATCCTCAATGTACGACCTGCTCGAGGGAGAAAAATAATAAGAAAAGGTAAAGCCAAAAAAAAGGGAGGAATTGGTTTACATACAACGGGAAATACTCCCCGGCTGTTTCTTCCTAACATAAGGAATAAAAAGCTTTTCATTCCTGAATTAGCTAAAAAGGTTAATTTAAGACTTTCTGCAAGGGCTTTAAAAACCTTGATGAAAAAAGGGACTTATACTATTTTAAAAGAAAAAGGTCTGATTTAACCCCAAAACAGAACTCAAAGAAAAGGTGTTTTTATGGCCTATCAAGTTGTTAGCAAAAAGTCAGGTAAAACCTATTATCTTCATTCCAGAGAACAGGTTCTTAGAAATGGACATAAGGTAACCCTTTACTATTTTTCTACTCAAATTGGAGATGGAGCTCTTGATGCCTTGCCTAATGGTTATATGGTTACCGAAAGCGAGCGTACGGGGCTACCCATTCTAAAGAAAAAAAGATAATTTTTAGCTTTACATTTATGGAACCCTCGATGGAAGAGTCGCCTATCATTCAATTTGATACCGAAAATTGGGATTTAGAGTTTACAAAAGAGATACAGGAAAAAGCGATTGAAGGACTGGAAAATGGGTCTGTCCTTTTTTTTCCCAAGCTCAACTTTCCTCTGCTTGATGAAGAAAAGAAGTTTCTCGACCCTGCATGGGTAAGTGGAGCAAAGAATATCAGCTTTGACCCAAGGAGCTCTACCCTTAAAGGTGTAGAAGGAAAACATGAAGATCTAAAATTACTCAGTGGCCTGTTGAAAAGGTATGCGGATAAAACAAGAAATTTTCTCCATCTCCTTTTTCCCTTTTACGGCTCTTCTTTAAAGATTGCTCGAACAAGTTTTCGACCTGTAGAAATATCAGGCCGTGCGACATCTGCTCGAAAAGATGATACAAGGTTGCATGTCGATGCTTTCCCTTCAAGCCCCACTGGAGGTGAAAGAATTTTAAGGGTATTTTCCAATATAAATCCCCATGGTAAGCCAAGAAATTGGAGGATAGGTGAACCCTTCCAAAATTATCTTAAACACCTTCTTCCCCAGCTGTCGCCTCCTACTCCTGGAAAGCGTTTTTTCCTTTATCTTTTTGGAATTACCAAAGGATATAGAAGTTTATACGACCATTATATGCTTGAGTTGCATGATAAAGGGAAACTTGATCTGCAGTACCAAAAAAACTCTCCTCAAGTTGCTTTTGAATTCCCCGCAGGCAGTACATGGATAGTTTTTACTGATCAGGTCCTTCATGCGGTAGATAAAGGACAATTTCTTTTAGAGCAGACTTTTCATATCAAAGTCGATGCACTTAAGCATCCAGAGAAATCCCCTCTAAAGCTTCTCGAAACTGCCTTAAACAAAAAGCTTATAACCGCAGATACATTCTAGCTCGGTTTATTGAAATAACCCCACCCAGCTGAATTGTTTTAAATAAAAATTCTGAAATTCAAACAAAGACTTTTATGATTGAGCAATACATTCACATTTTCCAATAAGCATTGCTCCTTCTTCAACTTTAAGTTTTCTTGTCTTGACATCCCCTAAAACTTCCGATCCCGCTTTAAGTTCAGTTAAATGGGTAGCATTAATATTACCAGAAAAATGTCCAAAAACGAGTATATTTCCCACTTCAATGTTCGCTTTGACAATTGCTTTTTGTCCAATAATAAGCGTACCTTCCTTTGAAAAGATTTCTCCTTCAAAACACCCATTTAAAATTAATTGGTTTTGAAAAGCTAACGATCCAAAAAGTTTCGACTCTAAAGCAACAATGTTCTGTTGCCGATCTTTCTCTTTAGTCTGTTCTTCATTAAAATCTTTTTTTTGTTCGGATATCAAAGCTGGTTTTTGAACTAAGGCTTCTTTGTCTTTCTCTTTCTGCCTATATTCTTCTTTTTCTTTTATTTCTTTTACTGAAAGAGGATTTTCCAGTGATGGAGCAGCAGGAGGAGACCCTAAGGGTTCAGGCGGGATAACTTTTGCTGGCTGGGGTTTAGTCGAATCGCTTTTTCTAAGAAAATTTCCAATCATAAGCCATTTTCCTTTACACCTAATGAAGTTAAAGAAGTTAAAAGCCTTTGCCAACTTTTTTCTCTTTTTAAAAAGAGTTTTTTGACTTTATTCTCTATATCCTGAAAGATAAAGTATCTCCTCTATGATCCATCATCTGTGTCTATTGACTTCTCAAAAAATTTCTTCTTCTGAACAAATAGATAATTTAATGATTGAAACCCGATTACGTCTTCTCAAGATACCTGAAGTCATGAATTTAAGAGTGGGCAAGAGCATCCAGCCGAATAATAGTTATTTTTTCTTTTTTTCTTTCGATGTTGATTCCCTGGAAAAATTAGAACTGATCAAACAAAGTGCCTATTATTATCAATTTGAAAAACAGATTTTATCTCCTCTTTCGGCAACCAAGACTGAATATAATTTCGAGATGGAGCCCAAAAAAGAGACAGATTAAATCCAATTTCATGATTCTTCTTTTAATATCCCCTTTATCACCTTTTCCAGGGTTTTCCCAACCCAGGATAGTTGTTTAAAGTTAATCGTTAAAGGAGGCGTAAAGGATAAAACATTTCTATCTGGACCTTCAGTCAGGATGAGGATTCCTTCATCGAGCATGCGAGTTGTTATCTTTAAGGCCAGATCAGTAGCGGGCCGACCCATCTGATCTACCACATCAACTCCTAAAAACAACCCTTTGCCTCGAGGGTTTTTAAGGCAATCCCACTGTTTTGCTAGTTTTTTAAGAAGCTCCAAAAAATACTCTCCCTTTTCGTTGAGGTGGAGATCCTCGTTTCTTTCTTCCAACTCTTTTATCTGTTCAATCGCCATGCGACATCCTAAGGGATGCCCTAAAAAAGTGGACGTATGAATAGCTTCTCCTCCATTTTCTGGCCAGCTATCCATGATGTCCTCCTTCCCTATACAAGCAGATATAGGGAATCCGCCCGCCATAGACTTTCCTAGACAAATAATGTCTGGAACAACCCCAGACCAATCGCAGCCAAACCTTTTAGCTGTACGATAAAGTCCTGTAAAAATCTCATCAGCAATAAGCAAAACATTATTTTGCCTGCCGACTTTAGCTAAAAGGGGAAGAAACCAATCTGGCGGCTCGATAATTCCTCCTCTTCCTTGAATAGGTTCGAATAGAATAGCTGCACAACGATCTCCAATGGCACTTTTTAACTTTTCTTCAAAAAAGGGTTCACAGCCACAACCTTGATGATTTAATCCTTTGGGTTTATGGGGACAATGATAACAATCTGGATAAGGAACAAAATTTGCGCAGCCATAATACAATCCATTATAGGGCTTGGAAAAATAGGGCAATCCGTTCACTCCTAAAGTTCCAAGGGAAAGTCCATGATAAGCCCCCTTGAAAGCAACAAACTTTTCCTTTTTCGTATAAAAAAAAGCGGTTTTTAAAGCCGCCTCTACAGCATCACTTCCTGTACAACCAAGGATGACTTTGCCCCTCTGATTTATCCATTTTTCATAAGTGATCTTAGAAAGCAACCGACAGAGCTCAATTTTATCTTTTGAGGGATAAACATCACCTAAAACATGCCAAAGTTCCTTCAACTGTTTTAAAACAGAACGATAAACTTTAGAAGGTCGATGCCCTAAAGCGGCAACCCCAAAGCCAGCAGTTAGATCTAAATATTTGTTGCCATCAACATCCCAAAAATAGATTCCCTTTGACTTACTCAAAAATATAGGGCTTTGAGCCGAAATAGAGGTAATGTTTCGACATTCGTACTGAGAAAGTTCAAAAGAAAGTGCTTGAGATTGTTTTCTTGATATATGTTTTTTTTCTTCCATTAATAAAAATTTATAAAAAAAAAGTGGAATGGATACTGCTTTTCGGCTTATAGAAACATTTATTATTTAAATTTTTTATAGTATAATAAAATTAAAAAGGAATTCCTATGGTAGAAGTAAACAGATCCCCATCGGCGACATTACTTGATGAAGAAGTAACGAAGAGCGGATTGTTTGAATTATCTCCTGAAATCCGACTCGACCTTTATAAAAAAATGGTTTTGATTCGTCGGTTTGAAGAAAAATCTGCTCAATCATTTATGCAAGCAAAGATCAAAGGGTTTTGTCATCTTTATATTGGTCAGGAGGCCTTGGCGGTAGGCGTCTGTTCTTCGCTTAAAGCTACAGATGTGGTTATCACCTCTTATAGAGATCATGGCATAGCTTTAGCTCGTGGGGTACCTCCTAAGAACTGCATGGCTGAACTTTATGGAAAAGCCACGGGAACATCTAAGGGAATGGGAGGGTCCATGCATCTTTTTGACAAAGAAAGAAGGTTCTATGGAGGACATGCGATCGTGGCTGCTCATTGTCCTCTTGCTGCGGGCATAGCTTTTGCTCAGAAATATCGCAAGGAAAAAAACATAACTCTTTGTTTGCTGGGTGATGGAGCTGTCAATCAAGGGGTATTTCATGAAACTCTTAATCTTGTTTCTTTATGGAAACTGCCGGTAGTTTTTATCATCGAAAACAACGAATATGCTATGGGTACCGAAATTCACAGATCAACGGCAGGCCTTCCCTTAGTCAAGAAATCAGCTGCCTACGATATGGCAGGGATGGTTACTGACGGGATGGATGTGGAAGAAGTGAGAGCTAAAGTCCTTGAAGCGGTCAACCTTGCTCGAAATGAAAATTGCCCTGTTTTAATTGAAGCCAGGACCTATAGATTTAGAGGCCATTCGATGTCAGATCCGGACACATATCGAACCAAAGAAGAGATTGCGGAAGCCAAAAAAAGAGATCCCCTATTCTTATACAGCCAGAAACTCCAGGAGCAGGGTATTCTGACTGCTGACCTCGTTACCCGCATAGATAAAGAAATAAAGAGAATTATTCAAGAAGCCGTTCAATTTGCAGAATCTAGTCCTGAACCCGACCTTTCTTTGGCTAGGGAAATTTGCTTTGCAAATGAAGACCAGATTGAACCCGTAGAAAGACCCTTTTATGGATACTATAATTAACTAGAAGGAGAAAAATGGCTACCCTTACTTACAGACAGGCTCTTAACGAGGCATTAAACGAAGAACTTGAACGGGACAGCTCGGTGTTTCTCATTGGCGAAGAGGTAGGAGAATACGAAGGAGCGTTTAAAGTTTCCCAGGGACTTCTAAAAAAATATGGATCCGGACGTATCATTGACACACCTATATCTGAGGGGGGTTTTGTTGGTCTAGCTGTAGGAGCGGCTATGTATGGACTTAGACCTATAGTCGAATTCATGAACTGGAGCTTTGCATTGGTTGCTTTTGACCAGATCATAAACAATGCCGGAGCCATTCGGTTTATGTCCGGTGGACAATTTTCTTTACCCATTGTATTTAGAGGGCCTTCAGGCGGCGGAACTCAAATTGGAGCAACTCATTCCCATTCCTTGGAAAGCTGGATTGCCAATGTCCCCACTTTTACGGTCATCAATCCCGCATTTCCTGCTGATGCTAAAGGACTATTGAAGAGTGCCATTCGCTCCAACAATCCGGTCTGTTTTTTTGAAGGAGAAAGGCTTTATGGCATTAATGGAGAGGTCCCAGAAGAAAATGACTTTCTAGTTCCTATTGGCAAAGCCCATATTATCATGGAAGGTAAAGATGTAACGGTTGTCTCTAGCGGATATTCAACCCATGTCGTACTGAAAGCAACAGAAGAGCTTTCTAAGGAGAATATCTCTGTTGAACTTATCGATCTGCGCACTATAAAACCTTACGATTTCGATCTCTTAGCTGCTTCCTTAAAAAAGACAAATAGGTTGGTCATTGTTGAGGAAGGAAAGCCATTTGCTGGTTGGGGAGCTCAAATTGCTTATGACGTCCAAAGGCTTCTTTTTGATGAGCTCGATGCTCCTATTTATAGAGTATCGAATTTAGATATTCCTAATCCCTACAATGGACCATTGGAACAAGAGGTTCTCCCTAATCCTCGTCGGGTGATTAAAGCTGTCCATGAGGTATTGGGCTAAAATAGACATTTTAAATTATTTCTGAGTATCAGAATAACCCATTTTTTGTTCTAGACGCTCATCTTTAGGTATACCCAGTGAAAGAGCATTTTTGTAGTGCTCTTTAGCTTGGGCCAACAAAGGGGGTTTACAAGACACATAAACCAAGGCTAGATCAAAATGCGCCATTCCATCATAAGGATTTAATTCTATAGCTTTTTTTAATTCTCTTGCAGCAAGCAGTTCTAATCCCCTCGCCTTGTAAATTTCCCCAAGCTCTTTTCTGAGTTTGGCATTTTGGGGATCTAATTTAACAGCTTTTTCTACGACCTCCGTTGCAGCGGCATAAGCTCCACTCTGGAAATAGATCTGACCTAAAAGAGCATAAGCCATGGGATCATGGGGAAGATACTCAACAGCTCTTTTCAAATAAACTGAAGCTTCAGAATTTCTTTCTTTTGCCATCGCAACAAGTCCCAAATTGAGCCAACCAATACCATTAGAAGGATCGAGTGCCAAAATTCTTTTGTAAATCTCATAAGCTTCTTCGTATCTTTTCTCACTGTAGAGCTTAGCCCCTTGATCAAACAACTCCTGAATTTCTTGCAAAACCGAACCTTTTCGCATGGCCACTGTTTGCTGATGAGGAAAAATTTTCTCATGCTTAAAAGAAAAAGTGTCATGCATGCTGTCTCGGCTAAGGGTAGAAACTTTTTGAGACATTTTATCCAAGGCCCCATCCTCTTTTTCAGCTAAAAAAGCTAATAACCTGTTGGCTTTGGCCAATTCTTGACTTAAGGCTTCATTTTCCTGCTGAACCTTCTTTTGTTTTTCAGCAAGTTCAGAAACTGTTTTCTTAAGCAGCTCATTTTCTCGTGCTAGTATATCAAGCTGTCTGGATTCCAAACCCCTCGGAGAAGGAGCTTGGGGATTTTTGAATGTAGTATGCAGCTGTTGAAGCTCTTTTTTCAAATGGTCGTTTTCTTCCTTAAGTTGCTGAGCGGTTCTTTTTGCTTCAGCAAGGGCTTTCTGCAATTGATTAGTTAGATTTTGCCTGTTTTTTGCCTGGTCTTGTACCTTGGGCAGAAGGGAGATTTCTTTTGTCGTCATTCCTTGAAATTGGAAGTTTTTGCCCGCCTTGGGCTGTTCCATTTTGGATCTGGGTTGATTGTAAGGGAGATTCTCTAACAGGGCTTCTTTTTCTTTTTTCATGTTTTCCAACTGAGCTGTTAATTCTGCGATTTTGTTTTTGAGTGATTGTAACTCTTGTAGACTGACCTGTTGTTGAGGATTGATGAGGGGATTGCTTTCGGGGAGCTCTTCCTCTAGATACTTTTTTTTTACATCACTATTCTGAGCATTAATCCGCATTACAGAATCCAATTTTTCCTTAACGTACTTGGTACGATAGCGAACAATAGCCGATTCCCATTCAGGATAATTACTCTTTATGGAACCAAGAAGGTTATAAGCGATTTTATATTTTTTCTCCGCTTCTAAATAATTTTTTGAAACAAAGAGGCTATCAGCTTCCCGGGTTATAACATAAGCTTCTAAAAACCAATCTTGGGGAGTAGGAACTCCTTCTGCTCTTTTTTGCAGATATTCCAGGGTTTTTTTCGTTCGGCTTAGGCCTTTATCCACGAACAGAAAAGAAAAGAAAAAAAAACAAACCCATAGATAGGAACTAAAATGAAAAAACGACTGAGTCGAAGACACTAAAGCTTTATACCTCTTATTATATCCTGACATTTTTATTATACCCGAAAACTAGAAAGCAATAGAATATCTTTTGAAAAAAGAAAAGCTTCAAGCTTATTTCTTTTCTTATTCTTGCTCTATTGCTTACATTTGATCGCGCTTTATAATAGAACAACTTATGATTGACTTAGTTTTATGTGAAGATACAAGATTTAATTACTTTGCCCATTTCTTTTGCTTTTAATGAGATTAATTTATTTTTATTTTTTATAAAAATAAATGATGATATTTTAAAAAAAATTTTATAAACTATCAGTCTTTCAATGAAACAAATTACAATGCCTTTGTTAAGTCCATCCATGTCTGAGGGACAGATCGTGAGGTGGTTAAAAAAAGAGGGAGAAGCCATACATGAAGGAGAAGTGATTGCCGAAGTAGAAACGGACAAGGCGATTATGGATCTAGAGGCCTTCGAATCAGGTATTTTAAAACAGATCTTGCTTCCTGAAGGTGGTCGAGCTCCTGTGAATACCCCTATAGCTTTAATTGAAGCTGAATCCGAAGAGACAGAGCAAACTGCTGCTGCAGTCTCTGGACAGATAAAGGAAGAAAAAGAAATACCCGAAACACAACCCTTTACAAAATCTTCAGCAGAGATCAAACAAAACTTGGGAGAAGAAAAACCCCAAAGAATCAGATCTTCTCCCCTGGCTAGAAAAATCGCAAAGGAAGAACAGATTGAACTTTCTGAAATTCAAGGGACAGGTCCTGGAGGCCGGATTGTAAAAAGGGATGTTTTAGAAAGGCTGGAACAAAAGAAACAACTCTCTACCACCATCCCGAAACTCACCGGTCCATCTCTTCAACCTCTTACAGGGGCCATAAAACTGCCTCTATCTTTGATGAGGGAAAAAATTGCAAAGCGGCTTTTAGAAAGTAAAACCACTATTCCTCATTTTTATTTGGAAACTGAAGTTTCAGTTACAGCTCTTTCTCATTTTAGAAATGAACTCAATCAGTACTACTCTCAGCAAGAACCATCGTGGAAATTTACCTATAATGACTTTATTCTAAAAGCCACCATAGAAGCCCTAAAAAGAGTTCCTTCTGTGAATGCTTCATGGAATGGAGACTCCATATTGCGCTATAACTCTATTAATATCGCTTTTGCTGTGGCTATTGAAGATGGTCTTATTACTCCGGTTATAAAGGACGGCCAAAATAAATCACTCATGATGCTTTCTAAAGAAGCTAAGGAACTGATTCAAAAAGCCCAGGAAAGAAAGTTGACTCCAGAAGAATATACGGGTGGGACCATTACTGTTTCTAATTTAGGAATGTATGGGATAGAAAATTTCTATGCCATTATTGATCCACCTCAAGTCATGATTCTGGCTATTGGAGCAATTATTAAAAAACCCATTGTCGATGGACAAAATAATATTGTTATTGGTGAAGTCATGCGAGTGAGTGCCTCCTGTGACCATAGGGTAGTTGATGGAGCAACTGGAGCAAAATTTTTAAAAGAATTTAAACAACTCATGGAAAATCCTCTTTCCATGTTAGTATAAAAAAAACTGTTCTATGAATAACGACTTGGACCTAATTGTCATTGGTGGGGGTCCCGCTGGATATGTTGCTGCTTTACGAGCCGCCCAAATAGGAAAAAAAGTGGCCGTGATTGAAGAAGATAAACTAGGGGGAGTATGTTCTAATTGGGGATGTATTCCGACCAAAGCATTGCTTAAGACAGCAGAACTTTTAGAATCATGTCGTAGAGCAGACTCTTTTGGACTAGAAATTTCGGGATTAAAATTTGATTATGCCAAAGTTATTGCAAGGAGCAGGCAATCAGCAACTCGCATGTCTTCAGGAGTGGAATATCTATTTAAGTCCAGGGGAATCAGATGGATCAAAGCTAGAGCAAAAATTAATAAAGAAAAAAAAATAAGGGTATTTTACCCTGCTGAAAAAACCGAAGAACTCCATAGCCCTTTTATACTGATCTGCACAGGTTGCAAGCCCAAAACTATTCCTTCAATCAAGGTTGACGGCAAAATAATTTTTACGAGCAGAGAAGCATTAGAATCTACAAGACTACCCAAAAAAATCGTTATTGTTGGAGGAGGTGCTATAGGGATAGAATTTGCTTATTTTTATAGATGCTTGGGATCAGAAGTCGTTGTGGTCGAAATGACTTCTCATATCCTTCCTGGAACAGATATTGAAATTTCTCAGGCCCTGCATAAGAGTTTAACAAAAAAAGGAATAACGATATTCAACTCTACCCTGGTGGAGAAGTGCTGGGTCATCAAAGATAAACTCCATGTAAGACTTAAGGGAGCTGTAAACGACTCGATCGAATCTGATGCCATGCTTTTAGCCATTGGAGTTGCTGCACAACCTTCTGAAATCCTAGAGCCTGGTTTAGAGCTTAAAACCGAAAATGGATTCATTTCTGTAGACAATAAATATCAGACATCTATTGAAGGCATCTATGCAGCGGGAGATGTTATCGGGCCCCCCTTACTTGCACATGCAGCTTTCAGGGAAGGATGGGAAGCTGTTGATTGCATGTTTTTAGGCAAGCAATCGACTAGACCTCATTTTGTCCCCAGTTGCGTTTATTGCCAGCCTCAAGTGGCTACTGTGGGTATGACCGAAGAAGAAGCAAAAAAAGAAAACATTCCATATAAGACCGCTAAGTATCCTTATAATGCAAATGGAAAAGCCGTTGCTGCTGGAGAAACAGAAGGTTTCGTTAAACTGATCGTGAGCAGTCGCGATGAGGAAATCCTGGGAGCGCACATTCTTGGTCAGGATGCCAGTGAACTTATTGGAGAATTTGTACTTGCAAAAACACTGGAAAGCACAGCCCAAGAACTGCATCTGGCCATTCATCCTCATCCTACTTTATCTGAGATGATTGGGGAAGTGGCTCTTCTCGTAGAAGGAATTGGCCTTCATCTATAATCTTAAAGAAAATCAACTGTTCGTTAAAGGATAGGTCCTTTTTATATTCTCCCAAGATTACAAGTTGGAACAAGGTTAAGAGAATGGTCAAAAGTAAGATTGCGATCAGCTAAAGCTGCTACAACAGTTGTTAAGGCTAAAGGATAGGAATACTCTTGACTTCTATTCGAAAAACTTTTTTAACAGAGAAAAATAGTAATTCGTGGTACTAAAAGCTAATATTTATTTTTAATAGGAATAAAAAAAAGGAGCAAAGATATGAGTAAGAGAATCGGATTTGTAGGTGTGGGAAGAATGGGTGCAAATATGGCACGTCGTCTTCATGATTTAAAATATCCGGTAACTGTTGTTTATGACGTTTATGAAAAAGCTGCTGAAGAACTAGCTAAAGAAATAGGAGCTGAAGCCTCTAAAAAGCTTGCAAGAGTAACTGAGCTTGCGGATGTGATTTTCACCGTAGTTTCCGATGATGCAGCAATGCACAAAATATTTGCAAAAAATGGTGACAGTCTTTTGATCAACGCAAAGGGCAGGATATTCATCAATACAGCCACGATTTCGCCTCAAACCCACATTGAAGTGGGCAAACTATGTGAAGAAGTTGGAGCTGAAGCTATAGAAGCCTGTATGGCTTCAAGTATTCCACAAGCCAGAAATGGTACTCTTTATTTTATGCTAGGAGGCAAACAAGAGGTTATTAAAGAAGTTGAACCCATTCTCAAAGATATGTCCTCTTCCATGAGATATTGCGGGCCGCTAGGATCAGCAGCCAGGGTCAAAGCTCTTGTCAATATGGTCATGAACATTAATACTGCAGCATTGGCAGAAGGACTCGGGCTAGCAAAGGCCCTGAACCTTGATTTAAATATGATAAGAGAGGTTTTCTCACAAACTGGAGCAAATTCAAGGGTATTGCAAACTGACGGAGAAGATATGCAAAATAGGGAACATACATGCTTTTTCTCTGCTGAACATGCCTTGAAAGATAGTGGTATAGCCCTTAATTTGGCAAAAGATGTGGGATTAAATCTTCCTCTTGCTCAAGCTACCTATAACCAATATCAAAGGCTTGTGAAAAAGGGTTTTGGCCAACTCGATAAGTCAGCGATTTCCGAATTAACTTTCCCCGACCGTCATGGGTTGGATAAAGACTAAAACGCAAAACAAATAAAAAAAGGGGAAGGAATCCTTCCCCTTTTTTTATGATTGCATTGAATTCAAAAGATCAAAAAATCTTAAGATTCAACGTAATCTTTTAAAATAGGTTGATACAAGCTATCTGTTTTTGCTGCCATTATAAAGTCATTGCGATGCAATCCATGAATTTTGTGTGTCCACCACCAAACCGTAACTTTACCCCATTCTGTTAAAAGAGATGGATGATGCTTTTCTTGTTCCGCAAGTCTCCCTACTCTCTCTGTAAAGATTAAAGCTGAAGCAAAATCAGGAAATTCGTAAGCTCTCTCCAACATTTCCACTCCATTTTTTTCGACAATCCGCCACTGTGGGATCTGCTTAATTAATTCCACTTTTTCTTGGGAACTTACTTTTGGGGCATCACCGCGGCAAGCAACACACTTTTCTTCTGAAAGATTGTTTTCTGTCATATTAAAAATAGTATTCATCCTCTGTGACAAAGCAATAGTATCTAGGAAGATAAGCAATAAATAATACAAGCTCAGCCCAATCTGTTATCGGTGTACAATCGTTTCCTTTCAAGCTCATTCCAAACACACAGATAAGGCTTCATTCAATCTTAACCAAAATCCTTATATTCCATCTCTTCGTTAAACATACTTCGATCCAAAGGACTAAACGCCAAAGCAAAAATATGGCCCAATAATCAAATAAGGAGCAGACAAGCTTCAGTTGCTCTTTGCATGCTTGCCTTATTGAGGCGCTACACCATAGACTTTGAGTACATTAAGCAAAGCATCCGCACATTTAGTGACATATACCATAGAGCTCTGCTCTTGCCCTTCAAATCCCTTAGGCGAGGTATAAGATTTGCTAAAAGGAAGCATTTTAAGCTTACGAGCTGAATCGAGTTCCATAGCATAAAACGCTGCAAGAGGAGTCCAAAGAATCGCCGCATCAACTTTTCCTGCTAAAAGATCTTCTAGGGGTTTACCTAATTCTCTTTCCTTATCAGGATAGGCTTTAGCTTTTGCTTTCAGAGAAGTAGCGATTTCTTTAGCTGCACTATTGTCAAGCACGGCTACGGTTAACCCTGACAGTTTGCTATCTTCGGCTGATGAGAAATTTTTCGAAGAACCATCGAAAACGAGAACATATTGTCTTTGATAACCACTCAGCCGAGGTAGAACAGCTTTTAACCAATGAGGATCAGCTTCAACTATGGCACAGGATTTTTTATCAATATTGAGCTGTCCGGCAGCACCCCCACCTTGCTCAGCCGCAGCAACTTTACAGTACCTAACAAAAGTGATGACTTTCCATATTTCGTCATCCGTAAGCACACCCCCAAACATTCGAGGCATGGTCTGTTGGGGGATTTGACCTTTAATAAGTTTAAAAAGAGTCTGATCATCGCTTCCAAAAACCCATGTGTCATCAATAAATGAAGGACACATTCCCCCTCCTCCTCCAGCTCCATGACATCCATTACAACCCATCTTAAAATAAAGCTCTTTACCTTGCGAAACCACCTGTTTATCGGAAGGGGAATAGGGATTCTTTTGTTGAGCAAATAGTACACCAACTGATAAAGACAAAATTAAACAGCTAACAGCTATTTTTTTCATGTTATTATACAAAGAGTTATAGGTTAATCATTCTTTAGAGGAAGAGAGCCATCACTTACTTGAGTTGTTTTGATCTCTTTCCCAACAGAAACAGTCTTTTGCAATACTGGCACGCCATACTCTTCAAGAATATGTTGAATTTCAACATGTTTCAGATCGATGACCTGATCAAGTTTCTTTTTAAGCTCTTGGTCTCCTTTCCTTACACCCATGGAGATATCAAAAGTCACGGGAAATCTTGGATTATCACTTGTTAAGGGGATCATAACCAATGGAAAGTTTCTTTTTTTAATATAAAAGCCCGCCACAGGTCCCCATACCAAACCGACGTCAATCTTAGCGTTCATGACATCCTCTACAACTTTTCCCGGAGATTCTTCCGGATGAAATATGGGATCAAAGAAAGGTGAATAACCCACGACATTCTCAATAATACCTCTTTCTGCAAGGAGCTGGTGAGGAGGACTGTTGATGAGGACCCCAATTTTGAGGGTTTTTAAAACAGGATCATTAAGTGATTGAATGGATAACCCCCGGTCTTTTTTATAAACCATGACGTAAGAAGTCCTATAATAAGGTTTAGTCGTAAGAACCTGACCCCAATTGGAAGGTACTCCAATGATCACGTTACATTTACCCAATTTTAATGTGTTTCTTACTAACCCTCTTTGATGAGCAAACCAATAGTAAGACAAAGGCAGCTTGAGAGTATCGGCCACAAGCTGGGCAATTTTATTTTCAAAACCTTCCAATTTTTGGTTTGAAAAAGGAAGGTTCCCTGGATCAGCACAAGAACAGATGTCTTCTGCACTTGCACGCTGCCCTATAAAAGCCATTAAAAAGAGACAAGATAAAATTGTTCTTAAGCTCTTTCTAAATGATATTTCACAAAATCTAATCATCGTGTCTTTCTTTTGGAAAACGTTAGCCTCTATTTTTTAAAACCGTAGTTTTGCTAGAGAATAACAGAACCCTATAGATTTTTTTAAAAAGACCTTTAAGACCTTTTACCTCAAGATCTCTTTTTAATGTAACCCATTTTTAGAGATTCTCTCCCCCATTTATATGTTGATGATTTTTTGAAAACCAACCTTTTAGCCGCTACCCTATTATATTTTCAGAGTAGCGGCTAGAGGTTCAATCAATAATCGTAGCTTTATTCCAACGAAAAGACGTAGAGTTCGCCACCAATGGTCGTAGCCTTTGGAAGTCCAGCTTGATAAGCAACACCCACGGCTCCTAGACCGGCGTAGGGATCGTCAGGAGGTAAGTTCTGGGCTACAGCAATACCAAACCACCCACCGACTCCAGAGTAAACAGCTACGTACTGTTTCTTATCAGGTCCCAAGAATGTAATGGGGTTGCCAATAATTCCTGAACCAAGTTTTTGCTGCCAGAGCACTTTTCCTGTCTTTATATCCACTGCTTTAAACCATCCATCCATCGTTCCATAAAAGGCGAGTCCACCAGCCGTAACCACTGGACCACTCCAAACAGGAAAATGTTCATGGATTTCCCATACTCTCTTCCCCTTAAGAGCATCGTAGCAAATGAATGCACCATAATAATCGTCTTTGCCTTCATGCCCTGAATACATAAGCACGTTGGCGCCAACGTAAGGGGCTCCTGCTGTGTAGGTCGCTTCTACCCCTTCATAGTTCATACACATATTGTTGGTCGGAACATAAAATAATCCTGTCTGTGGATTAAAAGCAGCAGGTTGTTGGTCTTTGCCACCCATGGAATTAGGACAAATACCTTTGGTATCAACACCCTGTTTCGTCCTTTTTTCAGGGATCTCAACGGGTCTATCATTTTCCTTGCTAATTTCTTTTGCCCAATTTTCATAGACAAAAGGCTGAGCTTCAATTAATTGACCCGTTCTTCTATCCAATACGTAACCAAAGCCGTTACGATCGAAATGAACAAGACAAGGGGTTTTCTTTCCCTTTACCGTTAAATCTGGAAGAATCATTTCGTTGATTCCATCATAATCCCAGGAATCCCATGGAGTCATCTGGTATGCCCAACGTGCTTTACCCGTATCGGGCCGTCTGGCTATAATAGAACAGGACCATTTATTGTCTCCCCCCTTTCTCTGCTCGGCATTCCAAGTACCTGGGTTACCTGTTCCATAATAGAAGAGATCAAGAGCAGGATCATAGCTATACCATCCCCAAGTTGTTCCTCCTCCAAGCTTCCACTGCTCCCCAGGCCAAGTTTTCGTTCCATCGCCGGGTCCACCATGTTGGGGAAATTCCTTATTGAAATCGGAATCGATCAAAACTTCCTCATCTGGTCCCTGGCTATAAGCCAGCCAAACTCTATTGCCCGTATTGATATCATAGGCGCCCACTCTTCCTCTGACTCCAAATTCCCCACCAGATACTCCAACAAGTACCTTATCTTTGACAACCAAGGGTGCACCCGTAATCGTTTCCCCTTTAGTCACGTCCGCATGCTTGGTTTTCCAAAGTTCTTTTCCTGTATTTGCATCAAGAGCAATTATCTGTCCATCAAGGGTAGCCAAAAAGAGCTTGCCATTGGCATAAGCCAGTCCCCTGTTGACTACGTCGCAACAAGCCACTGCTACTGCTTGGCTATTCTGAACAGGAGTATATTGCCACTTAATTGCATAGGGCTTTTGAGTCAAATCAAGGGCATAAACATGGTTGGGATAGGCTGAATGAACGTACATCGTCGATCCAACGACCAGCGGTCCACCTTCATGTCCACGCAAGGCCCCTGTTGAAAAGCTCCAAGCAAGACGCAATCGGGACACATTTTTCGTATTTATCTGGGTCAGCTCACTAAAACGGGTATTTGCATAATTTTTGTTTTGCATGACCCATTGAGCTGGATCTTTCTCAAGTTTAACGAGCTCATCATTCGCTTTTGTAACGGGTAAAGAACCTAATAAGCCAAAAGCCGCTAAAAAGGTGGCTTTCTTTGCCACGGAATATCTTTTAGGCTTTTTTAATTTAACTGTCATCGCTTCCTCCTTTATTTATTCTATGGTGCCTTCCATTTACCACTCTTGTGATCTAAGTCAATAACAAATGTAATAATTTTTGTTGACAGATTAAAAAGTAATCTGTCTTGCCGTTATTATTCGCCTTATTCACTTGAGTGTTTTTATTAGCATTATCACTTATATAATTTTTAACATAAAATGAAGCTTTTTTTTCGAACAGATTTATTTAATTGCCAATCTTTTAAAATCGCTTTTTGGGGACAATCTGTTTCTTTTATTGGAAGTTGGATACATTTAGTGGGTTTAAGTTGGCTCGCTTTCCAGCTTACTCGTTCACCCTTGGGCCTCGGTTTGGTTGGTTTTTCCTCCACTATTCCTTCTTTTTTATTTTCTTTTCTTTCAGGTATAACAGCCGACAAATTCTCCAGGCTTAAAATCCTGGTAATAAGCCAATTTGCTAATTTTCTTCTTTCCTTTTTACTGGGTTTATTGAGTACTTTAAAGGTAGTCAATTTCTATGAAGTCCTTATTCTCTCCTTTGGGATGGGTATTTTCAGCAATATGGAACTTCCCTCAAGGCAGGCTCTGTTTCTTTCTTTTTTACCCGATACAGAGTTAAAAAGAGCCATCGCCATAAATGGACTTCTTTTCAACTTGGCAAAATTGATTGGTCCAGCAGCCGCAGCCTTTCTTATTCCTCTTTATGGCTCCTCGATCTGTTTTTTTATAAACAGTCTCTCTTATGGAGTATCCATTCTTTCTTTCATCATCGCTTCGTCTAAAAATCAAAAGAAGGAAAAAACCATTTCCAAATCAAACTTAAAAAAAAGTTTTTTCTCACTCATTGCAAATCCTCTTATTTCTTATCCAGCCCTACTTCTGGGCATTGTTACTCTTTTTGGTTGGTCCTACTCTGTTCTTCTTCCCTATGTTTCTTCACACATCTACAATAAGGGCTCCCAAGGGTTGTCCTTATTCTACAGTGCAAGCGGCCTAGGAGCTATTATCGCCACATTGATTATAACTTTTTATCCCAACCTCTTTAGCTCCTTAAAACTTAGGCAAATCTCCATTATTATTTTCTGCCTTTGCCTTTTTCTTTTCTCCTTTTTCCCTCCCTTTTATATTTCTCTTTTTCTTATTACGTTATTAGGCTTTGGTCTTTCCCTTTTTATAGCGGCAACAACCATGATTCTCCAGGAAAGAATTGCTGGGGAGTCAAGAGGAATGGTTTTTGGCCTAAGTTCTTTCTTTTTTCAGGGTTTTTTTGGCTTTGGCAATCTTCTAATGGGAACAGTTGCTCAATTTGCGGGTGTAAGATTAAGTCTTTTGCTCAGCTCAATCATCTGTTTTGTTGCCTTTTTATTTTTTGAACGTCCAATTCGAATCCAAAAACAAACTCTACCCATAAACTAAACCACAACCTTTATACTGGATTTTACCTTTAATAGGTCGAAGTTATATTTGGCTATGTCTGATCCTCGAATAAACACCCTTTTTTTGGATGTCGGAGGTGTTCTGCTTACCAATGGATGGGATACACAAGGAAGAAAAAAAGCGGCTGAACTGTTCGGATTGGATCCCATAGAATTTGACGATAGGCATCACTTAACCTTTGATACCTATGAACAAGGAAAGCTTACTCTGCATGAATATTTAAGAAGAACGGTATTTTATCAAAGTCGGCCTTTTACTATGGATGACTTTAGGCAATTTATGTTCAGTCTTTCCCGCCCTTTCCCTGAAATGATAGAACTCATCAAAGCATTGAAAAAAAAATATAACTTAAGGATTGCGGTATTAAGCAACGAAGGCAGGGAGCTGCAAATTCACAGGATTCAAACTTTCAATCTGAATAGCTTTATTGATTACTTTATCGTCTCCTCGTTCGTCCATTTAAGAAAACCAGATGTGGATATTTTTCAATTGGCTCTTGATGTCGCTCAATCTCCACCCAGTTCAGTCCTTTATATCGAAGATAGACCCATGTTCGTAGATGTAGCCAGAAGTCTTGGCATCGAAGCCATTAGGCATGAAAGTTACGAAAAAACAAAAGCAGCCCTCATTTCTTATGGGCTTATCCCCTAATCGTTCTTTTCTAAACTTGCTATCTATCAGTTCGGTTTTCTCAACCATGCTCGCTTGAATCACAACCATAACACGGCTTGCTTCTTGTTCTCCAAGTTTAATGGCTATTTGAATGATTAGACCTGCAGGTAATCTTTTATGGAGAAAAGGGATACCATGTTTTAATAGACTAAGCACTGCTCAATGAATAGAGTTGATAAAGCCCCGAAAATTTTGATCAAAGGGTTTCATTTACAAAAATGGCAAAATAAAATATAATAATATATCCCGAGGGGTATGCCGCCACTCGACTTTTAGGCTCTATAAGTCGAGAGGAAAGTCCGGACTCTATAAGGCAGCGATCCACTGGAAACAGTGGGCTTGGATGAGCAAAAGCCTTCCAAGACGGAGAGTGTCACAGAAAACATACCGCTTAACAGTTATCGTTAAGCAAGGGTGAAAAGGCGGGGTAAGAGCCCACCGCATGAATGGTAACATTCATGGCAGGAAAAACCCATCGCAGAGCAAGGCCAAGCAGGGACATGGGTTGCCTTACCCATCTCATCAAAGCATGATGAGAACTCCCAGGTAGGCCGCACCGCTTTGCCAAAAGCGGATCCCTTTAAAGTACAGGGATAGACAGATGGCGGCAAGTCCAGTATCCTGGACTACAGAATCCGGCTTATTCCCCTCGGTATTTTTATAGATTGACTTTAAAAACTTAAAAATCCCTTTCAATCAAATGGATAGCTCCTGTTTTGACCAATGCAGAAACACTGTCTCCATCCCTAATTTTCATTTCGATGAGAGAGCTCTGGCTTATAAGGGCATTAAGCATAATCCCGCAGTCAATGGAAAGGTGAGCTAAGCCTTCTGTCATTTTTATTTTCTTCACCCTACCCGTATAACGATTTCTCACACTGAAAGAACCTTTTGGGATATCGCGATCGGCAAGTCCATCATTTTTAAGTATAGAAACATCTTCAGCGCGAAAGAGACAAAATATCTTTCTTCCCCTAAAAAAAACATCTTTTCTCTCTTTTAATACCGCTTCTAGCTGACCGATTGGCGTTTCTACCACCACTTTGCCTTGCTCTAAATAAACAATTTCTCCAGGGATGATATTTTCTATACCAATAATAGATGCTACTTCTATCGTTGCAGGTTCAGAAAAAACTTGTCTTGTTTCGCCAAATTGAAGCAGTTTACCCGAACTTATTATACCCACATATCGAGCCATCTGAATGATTTCAGCCTTATCATGACTAATCATGATCGTCAAACACCCACTTTGATAAGCGATCTCTTCTATAAGTCCCCTTATTTGTTCTTTAGCCTTAAAATCCAGCCCATTTAAAGGTTCATCTAGCAAAAGCAAGCTCGGTTGCCTAGCTATAGCTCTAGCCAGAGCGACCCTCCTTTTTTCACCCCCTGAAAGCGATGATGGCCACCTTGAAGCCAGCTGTTCTATACCCGTTTTTTTAAGGGCTTGGCTAATTTTCAGTTTTATATCTGCCCGGCTCAATCCTTCTTTCTTTTTTAGACCATAACCGACATTTTTCTCTACCCTCAGATGAGGAAAGAGTGCGTCCTCCTGGACCACATACCCAATATTGCGTCGATAAGGGGGAAGGTTGAGTTTTTTTTTCGTATCTACCCATATTTCTTCGCCCATGGAGATTATCCCCTGATCAGGGAAATCTAGACCAGATATGCAACGAAGGAGTGTGGTTTTTCCACTTCCTGAAGGGCCATAGAATGCCGTCAAAGAAGATGGGCAAAGAGGAATAGTTAACTGCGCCTGTAGCTGGAGGGAAGGAGAAATATTTTTTTCTATTTCTAAATAAAAGACTTTGTTTTGTTGGTCCATCTGCTGTCTGCAGTCGAATATACAATAAAAAGAACAAGAAAAGAAAAGAAGAGAAGCACAAGTGCCGTTTTGTTCGCACTTTCATAGTCAAGCCCTTCAACTTGGTCATAGAGGGCAATGGAAAGAGTCCTTGTTTTGCCTGGTAAATCTCCTCCTACCATAAGGACAATGCCAAATTCTCCTAGAGTATGGGCAAAACTTAAGACTGTTCCTCTCAGAATACCTTGAACGGAAAGAGGCAAGATAACTTTTAAAAACGTAGCCAACTTGTTTTCACCGCAACATAAAGAAGCTTCAATAAGTTTGCTATCCACAAGGCTAAAAGAACCGACTAAATTCTGTACCATAAAAGGCAAACTATAAATAATAGAAGCAACAAGCAACCCTTCGAAAGAAAAAACAAGAGATTTTCCAAAAACTTTTGTATAGATATTTCCGAGAGGACCAGAATTTCCAAGAAGAATAAGCAAATAGAAACCTAAAACAGTTGGCGGCAACACCAAGGGAAGACTTACCAGGGTATCCACAATCATTTGCCAATGGCTTTTTTTTCCAAAGGAAAGCCAATAGGCGATGGGAAAAGATATAAGATACAACAAAACGGTTGTCCAAAACGATAGTTTAAAGCTAAGAAAAAGGGCCGCCCAATCCATCTTTAATATCCTTTTATGGCAAAAGACCATATTCTTTAAGGATTCTCCGGCTATTTTCAGCAAAAAGGAAATCTTTAAATCTTTCTGCTATCGAAAAATCGGCAGTCCGCTTGATAATTAAACCATACTGTAAAATTCTTGGATAAAACTGATGGGGAACTTCTACAAATACTCCTTCAGTTTTAGCTTTTGGCGACAAAGCCAATGAAAGAGGTACAAAAGCGATTTGAGCATTTTTTGCTTCAGCAAACTGAAAAGCTTGTATGACATTTTCTCCCATGACCATTTTTTCTTTTAATCTATCCCACAATCCCGCTTTAATAAGAGCAGCCTTAGCGGCTTTCCCATAAGGTGCTCTTTCAGGATTTGCAATAGCAATTTTCAAGACTTTGCGGTTTAATAATAAATCTTTCCAATTAGCTTGTTCCTCTTTTTTAAACTGATCTTTATGCATCCAAACAACCAATTTACCTTCAGCATATTCAAATGGTTCGCCAACAGAATATCCCTTTGAAGCAAGCAACGAAGGATATTCTCTGTCTGCAGAAAAGAAGAGATCAAAAGGAGCTCCTCGAATAACTTGCTCGTAAAACTTGCCTGAAGCCCCATAGATGATTTCGACCCGAATATCCGGATTTTTCTGCTGAAATATCTCGACAATTTTAGGCAAAACAAATCTTAAATCCGCTGCCGCAGCAACAGTTATGACCGCTGATCGATTAGCCGGCTTAACACCCTCCTCGCTCCGAAGGGGAGATACCAGAAACAAGCCTAAAAACGAAAGAACTGTAAAATATATTAAACGCATAGTTACTTTTAAGTAACTCATAAATCATTGTCAATTTTTCAATCCTCGCTTCTTTCTTCTTAAAACCCCTACATGATTGTTTTTCATCTTCATAATCTTCTTCGACTTTATCTTTAAGTGGTTTTCTTTTTAAAAAAGCTAATGCTTAAGGGTTATTTGAATATTATCTTTTATCTCAAACAAAGAGTTTTGTACAAAAAAGCCATAGAGATAAGCAGGAAATAAAGATGACGCAGAGACCAGGTTCTAAAGTTCCAATCCGCATCTGGGAGTTTACTGAAGAAACAAAAAAAAATAGGGCAGATTACCTAGCTACTGAAGAGCCATTAGAGATCCGTCTTAAGGCTGGAGAGGAAGAAAAAGTCCTAGCCGTTACGATGAGAACTCCGGGAGCTGACTTTGATTTAACCCTAGGCTTTCTGTTTTGTGAAGGAGTAATTTCTAGTTTGGATGAGGTGCACTCGATTTCCTATTGCCTGCGAAAAGAAGAAGAACAGAGATACAATAGTCTTTTGGTTATTCTTAATCAATCCCGGCTGCCAGCAATGGGATCATTTGAAAGGCACTTCATGACCTCGAGTGCCTGTGGAGTTTGTGGTCGAGCTACAGTGGATCTATTGGTTACAAAAAAAAAGGAAAACAGCCGTTTTCCTTTTAACTGGAAAATACCTTTGGAGGTCATCTACAAACTGCCCCAAGAGTTCCAAACAAAACAAAATCTCTTCAAAACCACTGGTGGATTACATGCTGCAGCCATATTCGATTTAAAAGGCAATCTAATCAATATTAAAGAGGATGTTGGAAGACACAACGCTATGGATAAGATCGTTGGATGCGCTTTGCGCGAAGGGCTGATTCCATTGGATAAACACATCGTGATGGTTAGCGGCAGAGCCAGTTATGAGCTTCTTCAGAAAGCCTACATGGCAGGGCTCAGATTTTTTTGTTCCGTATCCGCTCCAAGCAGTCTTGCCCTTGTCGTTGCCCAAAAATTCTCTATTACCCTTGTTGGTTTTTTACGCAAAAAAAGATTTAACGTTTACAGTGGGATTGAAAGAATCGAATAGGTAACTTGCTTAACTCTTGACCTCCTCCCCCGCCTGAAGGCGGAGGATTCCTTCCTGCCACTAGGGGCCTAGTTGCACCCCTTGGATCAGTCGAACAACCAACTCCCCGGCGCTACACCGGAGAACAGGCGATCCGGGCCAGTCCAGCCCTTAATATGTTCATCGCTCCCACTGTGTCGGCATGGCCCTCATACCCGCACCTCTCGCACCGGAATGTCGTTTGCCTCGGCCGATTCGCTTGGCTTACATGTCCGCATTCCGGCACCGGACAAGTCTGGCTCGTGTACGGGGCCGGTACGGTCCTCAGCCAGCCCCCTAACCCGTGGAGCTTGTAGCCCAAGAACGTATCAATGCCTTTTCATTCTATAAGCTAACGATTTTCTCTAGAAATCGTGCTTTTCCAAATTGCATTTCCAAAACTTCTGAAATGATTAAACGATCATATCTAACATATCCTTGATCGCTTTGATTTAGCGGGATCCTTAACAAGATGAAGTTAAATAGAATGAATGTTGAGTACATGAGTTTTGTATTCATGCCAATTATGAATATGTTTTAAATGATGAAGTTTACATTTAAGAAAACTTTTTTCATTATTCCTTTTTTTCTTTTGTCTCTTTCCCTTTTTTGGGGCATGAGCCAATGGCCAGGAACAACGACCCGAAGCAAGGCTGAGATAACAAAATTTAGATCTGAATTAAGCAAAGAAATTGATGAATTAACTTCTCTGACCGATCGACTTGGAAATGAAAAAAGGCAATTTGAAAGTCTTTATGAAAAAACATTGATGTCTTCCCTTCCTGATCAGATACCACTTTCTTTAATGGAATCTTCTCTCTTTAATTATCAGTCAATGCTCGATGAACTGACGACAAAAATTTCAAAAATCCAATCTGACATTTCATCTCGAGTCGCTCAATGGAACCTTTCATCCCAATCCGACCTTTTCGATCCTACACTGCTGAACCGGTGGACATCGATAAATTCTCAAGCGGATAATTTTTCCTCCGCCCTTCATATTCTCCAAACCGATATCCAGCTATCTTATCAAAGACGCAACGAACTGCTTGCTGCTGAAAGTCGTCAAAAACAAGAGGAAAAAAAACAACAGGATTTAGCCGCTTCCAAGGCTGCGGCCTACTCGACGACCAATGCCTCTACTCTATCTAACGCTATTTCTCCATCCGCTCAACCTTTTGTCGGTAGCGAAGAAAACAATACTCAGTTGACTTACTCTGGTAATCCATGGGGAGGATATGGCTATGGTTGGGGCTGGGGATGGCCATGGTGGTGGTGGGGATGGGGATTTGGTTTTGGTTTTGGATGGGGTTTATGGTGGCCTTTCTTATGGGGTCCATTCGGTTTTTTTCCTTTTGTCATTGAACGAAACGTTTTTATTACGAAAACAACCCCGACTCAACAACATCAGGGTATGGCTCAGCATGGGGGTGCAGCCCCCCACTCTCTTTCTTCAGCCCATCCTTTTAATCATCCTGGCTCGTTCCATACCAACCAACACAATATGACTCACACAGTCTCTGCTCACCCAGCTCATAACCTCGCCCATTCTACAACACAAGGTCCTCTTCATAACGATTTTCATAACCTTCTTCACCAAGACCATCAAAACCTTGCCGCTCTGAATCAAAGAAACTTGGCCCATACGCAACCTACAGGTTCTCTTTCCCCCGTTCATCCTCAACACCTGACTAACCATGGCATTCATGACATTGCTGGTCATCCTCTCCATTCTCCCTCAACAGGTCATCTTGCTTCTCATTTTGGTTCTCCATCCTCTTTTTCTGGACACATGGGAGGTGCTCCTCTCCACTCCTTCTCTGGTGGCGGCACCTTTCATGGCAGTAGTGGACTTTCCCACGGATTTATTTTCCATGGGGCAACAGGGTTAGGTCATGGAGGCTTTTACGGTCATCAGGGCTTTATTGGACATCCTGGAGGCTTCTATGGAGGAATGAGAGGATTCCATGGGGGAATGGGAGGCTTCCACGGGGGGATGGGAGGATTTCATGGGGGAATGGGAGGTTTTCATGGGGGAGGATTCCACCATTAATCAACTCAGCGTGGATTAAGCTCAGTGTTGTGCCGCTTGGTCCATCTCTTTTTGGATTTTTCCCGCTTCGTTTCCGATTGACTTTTCAACTTTTCTTAGCCGATCTTGGAATTCTTTTTCCCACTTATCCCAGTTTTTTTGGAAGTCCTGCTGTTCCTTTATATACTCCTGATGAAGAGCTGAAGCCGTTTTTTGGTTTTGTTTAGCCACGGCCTGCTGCCAATCTTCAAATATTTTTACGATCCGATTATGCTTTTTCTTTAGTTCGGAAACTTTTTGATCTTTAAAGCTATTTTTACTTTTAGCAGGGCCACTTTGAACAGAACCGGTTACAGTTTGATCTTTACCCCAAGTTTTAAAGGGAAAGACTACTAAGATAATGAGAGAAATTAGAGGAAAAACAACTTTCATCATAAAACAGTAATAAATGATTTTGAATATTAATAAAAGAAAAACCCCATACAGTTTTTATTTATATGTTTTTTCTTTTTTCATTTTCTTTTTTATCATCTCTTTATATGGTAATGCTATGAATCAGCATTCACCCTTGGAAATCGGAGCAACCGTTCCTGATGTGGCGGGAGTAGACCAAGATGGTCACAGTATCCAACTTAAATCGGTTGCCCAAGAAGGAATCGTTTTATTTTATTTTTATCCCAAGGCAGATACACCCGGTTGTACCCGGGAGGCCTGCAATTTTAGAGATAATTATAAGATGTTAATAAACAACGGAGTAAAAGTATTTGGCATCAGCATGGATAGCCAAGAGGCTCAAAAAAAATTCAAGGATAAATATCATCTACCTTTTACTCTTTTAGCGGATCCCGAAGGTAAAATCGTAGATCAATTCGGAGTGACCAAAAGAAATGGCCATGCTTCCAGGCAATCTTTCCTTGCGAAAAATGGTAAGATCGTATGGCGCAATTTGAAAGTCAATCCCGATAATCATGTTCAAGAAGTACTCGAAGAGGTCAAAAACCTTAAAGATAATTCCGCCCAAAATCGATAACCCAAGATTAAAAAAAGTTCACAACCTTGTAGAGAAGCGTTCTTAAAAAAACATATTTCTAACGATGGATAACAACCTGAGGCTAATCCTGCAGTCTGGCTTTTCATTGCTCTTTGGATTTATTCTTTTCCTCAAACCTCATCTCCTCTATTTTCTCATCGCTGCTTATCTTCTTTTGTTTTCTATTCTTGGTTTTTTTTTCCATCTCCATTTTATATTCTGTCTTGTGACAGCGATAAGCGGAATTTTAATTCTTTTATTTCCTAATCTCATACCCTATCTCGTTGCTTTCCATTTTATTTTCTTTGCCGTCTTAAGTTTTATGGCCTTTGGCCCTTCATTCTTCAGCATCTTTCCTATTATCATCGCTATTTTGCTTTTCATTTTTCCTAATTCCATCGCCTATCTGATTGCTTCATATCTGGTCATTAGCAGCATAGGCAATCTTTTAAATCTCTTTTTTCATCAGAAAGGAAGATTTATGATATGAAAAGAAAGTGGGCGATAATCAAAATAAGATTTTTCCTTTTTTTTATCTTTTTATTCAGTTTCTTTCTTTCAGCTCATTCTCAGCAAGAACCCGTAACAAGTATAGCTTCTTTGGAAAAAAGCCAAGCCATTGAAAAAATTGCTTCTCCCATCGCTCAAGAGTTCCAAGAATCCCTTAAAAATATCTTAACAACAAAAATCAAAGAGCTTGGTCCAACGGGAGCCCTAGAATATTGTAGTCTCAATGCGATGCCTCTCACTGAAAAAATCAAACAAAAACATGGATCAACGATCAGCCTTCTTAAAAGAACTTCAGATAAAGTAAGAAATCCACTGAATAAACCTGATTATGCAGAAAAAGAAGCTCTCGAAATTTTCTTAGAAGCTCAACGCAGGCATGAACCTATGCCGGCAAATTACGTGCAAAAAGTAGAACAAGATTGGACCATAAAATATAGGTATTACAAACCCATTTTTATCGGGAATATTTGTCTTAATTGTCATGGTTCAACAAGCCAAATGAGTCCCTCTCTTAAAGAAGAATTACATAAAAGATACCCAATGGACGAAGCTACTGGTTATAAGCTGGGTGATTTTAGAGGGCTAATCACCATAGAAGTCAGCATGTTCCAAGAAGAATAAGCCTTGGATAAGGCTACCAAAAAAGTAGCTCACCAACTTTCATGCACCTAAAAGTATTGGTAAGAGAATATTTCATAGCTTAATAACTTTTTAGAACAAAACCTCATCCCTGCTCCACTTAAGATGCGCTAGACACATCAAGTTAATATCCCCCCCATTACGGCTGCTTTAGTTACAAACAAAAGAGGCTAAACTGCCGATATAAAGCCTATGCATTGAGTAGATTCCGACGATGTCAGTGGGTTACCTTAAACAATGGGCCACTGGCTACATTCATCTGGTTAAAGTTGTCCTGCAAAAGGATAGAATAAAAGCCCTAAAAGGGTTGGAGAGGCTTCAAAGAACATGCCCTGAAACTGAGCCAGTCGACAAGCAAGCTTAACTTCTTGCAAGATGGGAGCTGTCAGAAACCCAACAAATAACTGGCGCTTATTAATGAAGTTTTAATCCTATTGCACGAAATCTCTACACCAAAAGAAAAAGACATTAAAATTAATTTTTTATAGCAATGAATAACCCTTATATAAAATTATTTTATGTCGTTTTTTTCCTTGCTCATCCTTCTTATTATTTTTCCAAGTTCCATTTTAGCTTTAGGATTGTTTTATTTTGGCAGGGTTTTAGCCAACCTTGCCGTTACAGTTCCTCCTTCTGCAAGCCCAAATCTCAACCCTGGACTAATAGGCCTCAATTACCGATCATTGAAGATCCTGTCGCATGATAATGTAGAACTGGCTGGCTGGTTTGTTTCTTCTAAAACAGATGACGAAAAAGTCAAAACTCCACTTATAGTTATCCACGGACTGGGAGCAAATAAACAATTTATGATGAGTTATATTCAACTTGCACATGAGTTAGGATTTCCCGTCTTAGCCGTTGATCTAAGGGGACATGGCGAAAGTGGTCCTTCTATTGTCACTTTAGGCCTAAAAGAAAGTTTAGATTTAGAAAAATGGGTCGAAGAACTGAAAAAACAAGGATATTCTAAACCGATTCTTTGGGGAACATCACTAGGAGCGGTAACGGCACTTCTTGCCGGATCCCGCCTTAAAGGCCAACTTCGTGCTATAATTGCTGACGCTCCCTTTGATAATCTTTACAATGCCTTAGTTACACATGCTCAATTTTTTTTCAAATTAAAACCTTTTCCGATGGTCCCTATCGTTTCCTGGCATCTCAAGAAAAACTTCGGAATCGATCCTCTAGCCATTGACTGTGTACATGCCGCTCAGAATATTGATTGTCCTCTTTTTATCCTGGCTGCTGAAAAGGATGCAAGAATGCCACTTGCTATGGTAAGAAGAGTCTTTGATGCAGCAAAAAGTCCAAAATCTTGGTGGATCATTCCCAATGCAAATCACGAAATAAGAACCTTTGATAACCATTTCAAAAAGACAATCACCCAATTTCTATACGACATATAAACCAGGAAACGGGATTATTCTGTTTTTATCATAACCGAATGCAATCCACCGGCATATCCTTGGGAATAAAGGTTGACTGAGAAGGCAAACTTAAAAGAACATCAGCTTTGAGTGCGGACAGAAAACCCACAGGATCTTTTAGAGATACTGGTTTAACGAAACGTTGATATTGATTATAGAGTTCCTTCCCAAAATAATACTCGACTCTACCTGCTTTCTTTCTCATTTCGATGGCAATAGGAGCCTTGAATTTGATAAAAGGATTTATAGACCATCCCATCCGCTTGGCTACAGCTTCCCTTAACAGGGCATAAAAGCTGACAAGAACCGCAGGAGGATTTCCAGGTAAAGAGAAAAAGGGAATACCTTCAAAAGAAGAAAAAGAGAAAGGTCGACCTGGTTTAATAGCGATTTTTTTGAAATAAATCCAACATTTCTTATCAATGAACTTAGCCACGTAATCTTTTTCTCCAACAGACAACCCTCCCGTCGAAATAATAAGGTTGGCTTGGCTTTTCTTGGCTTTGTTCATTTCGTTTTCAACTGCATCAAAATCATCTTGAACAATATTTCCCCCTTCCACACAAACACCCAACTCCTTCAAAGCATTTTGTAAGAAAATCCGGTTGCTATCAAAGATCTGTCCATAACTGATGGTCGTCCCTACCGGTTTAATCTCCTCACCTGTGCTAAACAAATGGACACGGAGGGTAGGTTTGACTTTAAGCTGATGTATGCCTAATGATGCTAAAAGATTGATCAATCGAGAATCTATTTTTTGACCCTTACAACAAAGAAGTTGACCTCTCTGTATCTCTTCCCCCGCTTTTTTGATATTATCCCCTTTATTATATTTTCCTTTTATTTTAATACGACCATCCTTAAGGATAACCTCTTCTTGGATAACAACAAGGTCGAAAGGTTTAGGAACAGCTGCCCCTGTGGCGACTTTCACACACTGGTTTGGATCAAAAGTTTTGGATACAGCCTTTCCTGCGTAGATTTCAGAGGCAATTGCAAATTCTTTTTCTCCTTCAGAAAAGAGAGCCTCAGCACAAAGAGCATATCCATCCATTAGAGAAACATCAAAAGGTGGATAATCCGATGAGGAATAAACATCTTCGGCAAGAATTTTATTTAATGATTGTTCCAGGGAAACGGTCTCAAATCCATCAATTTCTTCAATAGTTTTATTTATAATATCTAATGCTTGGTCAATAGAAACAAACTGAAGCGGGGAAGAGTTCATATGTATCCTTTTCTTATAGGGATGGGTTAATCCAATGCAAAATAAAAGAACTTATAGCCGAAACGTCATCCCTAAAAAAGACCGGCTTATTTTCCCAAAAGTCTTTCGACTCTTTTGTCTGGGTTATCAGTCCCACACAACCGACTACTTCTTTCAAAGACAGCTCTGATTCTTCAACTCTTTCCACAAAACATAATTTAGGAAAATGACCTTCTTTTTTAAGTCCCTCAATGAAAAGAATGTCGCAGCCCAAAGTATTCAAAAACTTAACTAACTGCTGAAAAATCATTTCCTGGGGACAACCATAATCGAAAATCATCGCCGACTGATTGCCAGATAGAAGACAGACAGCCGAAGCTCCTGCTTCTTTTAAGCTGTAACTGTCTTTCCCGGGATAATCTAACTGAAATCCTTTATGGGCATGTTTGAAGGCTCCTACCCTTAATCCATTGGAAGAAAAATATCTTATGAGTTTACATATCAGAGTAGTCTTTCCACATCCACTTCTGCCAACAAAACCAAAGACCGTCACGAAACTCCCTTTTATAAACTACCGTTTTCTTACAGCTTCCTCTAGATCAACCAAGTAGTTGATATTGTAAAAGCTTTCCGAGTATTGACTCAAATCAACTTTGAGGGCTTGCACAAATTGATAAAAACGAGCGACTTTCCGCCCTCCCTCAACCAAGTATTTTTCAAGCTGGGCTAACACCGATTTTTTAAAAAGCGCAAAAAGATATTGGTCCCTTGTTCCATCCCAAACATAAGCAACAGTTGAGGAGGAAGAAAAAAGCTTTTCCTTAAGGGCAACATCGAATCTTTCTTCAAAAAAAGGGCAATCACAAGGGACAGTTAACAGGAAGGATGCGTTCATCTGTTTGAGAACGGTATATATTCCACCTAAAGGACCACAGTTTTCCATGCTATCTTTAACAACTGGCCAACCATAACAGCCATACTTTTCCAAGGAGCGATTAGCACTTATCCATAGTGTATTTACCCTTGGAGAAAGTTTTTCAGCACTATAAACAAAAAGGGGTTTTCCTTTAAAATCTAAAAGTCCCTTTTCGATGCCTCCCATACGAGTTGCCTTTCCCCCACATAGAACTACACCATCGATATTGGTCTGCATCTATATTTTACAAAGGAAAAACAATTTTTTTTCTTGATTTAAACATCGTCAATTCCCTGTAACCCACCTCCCTGACAAGATCCAGGGCTAAATCAAAATCCTGCCCCACTTCATTCGGATCATGAGCATCTGAACTGATCAAAATAGGAATATTTTTTTTATAAGCTATTTCCAAAAATCGTTTTTCTGGATAAATCTCTTTAACTGGTTTTCTCAATCCTGCGGTGTTGATTTCAAAAGCCAGATGATGGTCAGCCATAGCTGTAAGGGCTTCTTCATAAAAAGAAGCAAGATCTCGACTGGGTTTATGATTAAACTTTTTGATTAAATCGGGATGAGCCAAAAAGTCGAAAAGCCCTGAACAAGCCATTTTCGTATACAAAGAAAAATACTCAGTCCAGGTGGCTTCGATGTCGGTCTTCTTCCATCTGTCTAATTTAGAAGGATTATCAATATCCCAATCCCTAGAGATGTAATGAACAGCCCCAATAAGATAATCCCAAGGAGCTCGAGATGATAAATCGCGGATGTGTTCCTCAAACCCGAGAATGAAATCACATTCTAGACCAAGTCGTATAGGATATTGTGGAAATTTTTTTCGTGTTTCTTCAACAAGCCCAATATATTCGTCTAGCTGATCAAGACGCATTCTCCAATCATCAAAATGATAAGGCATCGGATTATGATCAGAAAAACCGATTTCGATTAAGCCTTTTTCAATTGCTTTTTGAACATACAGATAGGGCTCCCCTACCGCATGCCCACAAAGTGGAGTATGAAGATGATAATCAAAAATCATAGATCTGGCTTATTCCTTGTAAGCTAATATTTCAATTACCCTATCAATATCCTCTTCGGTATTATAAAAATGGGGGGCAAATCGAAGATACCAATTTTTATTTCTATCCATTCGAAAAGAAACCACTACTCCCTGGGATTTTAATCTGGCAAGAATTCCCTGAGGATCAACTCCTGGAGCGAAGGCAGAAATTATACCTGAACGTCTCTCGAGTGGAAAACCTTCAGAGAGACATTTCCAACCTACTCGACAAAGATTTTCCCAAAGATATTGATGCAGAAAAAGAATTCTTTCCCTTATCTTGTTAATGCCGATAGCAAGAAGAAGTTCCATTGAAGTTTGCATTCCTACTATCCCTAAAGCATAGAGAGCTCCACTTTCATATCTGCGCGCACCTCTTTCCATTTCTATCTTTTCCTGAGCAATAAAATCCGGAGATTTGATGTTCCAAGCTCCCAAAAGAGTTGGACTCAAGTAATCCTGTAGAGATTCCTTGCAATAAAAAATTCCCGCTCCAAGGGGACCCAAAAGCCACTTATGTGAGTCTGCGCTAAGAAAATCAAAATACCTGGAATCCATCATAGAAGCCCCTAAAGATTGTATTCCATCCAGGCTAAATAATATACCCCTTTTATGGAGTGCTTCGCCCATTTCCTGGTAATCGAGGAGATAGCCTGAAAGATAATGACAACTTGCCAAAGCCACAAGTTTGGTTTTGGAACTCAAGGCCTTAAGAACCAAAGGTAAAGTAATTTTCCCTGGTTCTTCGGGATACAGGGGAACAGTCTTAACACCAAACTTTTCAAGATTTTTCCATGGATAAACGTTAGTAGGATAATCATCCGGATAATAGACGACTTCATCACCTGGCTTCCAGGGTAACCCATTAGCGACTAAGTTTAGCCCAAGAGCAGTTGGACCTAAAAGGGCTATCTCCGAAGCTTTAGCCATAAGCAGCTTAGCTGCTGTTTCTCTTGCCTCAGTAATGGTTTGAAAAAATGATTCGGTTTCTTGACTCCAATCCGAAGCTTCAAAAGCCGCAGCGGAAATCTTTTCAGCTGTAGGAGCAGGCAAAGGGGAGACCGCAGCATGAGCCAGAAACACCCTATTTCGCGTAACCGGAAAAAGTGCATTTCTTATATTTTCTTTTGAAAGAATATCTTCAAGCGAACAGTTCATCATCATGGAGTTGTGTATAACTTACATCATAATCCATCCATAATCCATTACCTTGAAGATCTTTTCTATTTTCCCTGGACTTCGTTATAGATGTAAAGCTAGGCAGCAATGAAGACCCACCACTAGGATTTGGGCATCGTTTTTCTTATTTTTTCTACCGATTTAATAATTTCATCTACCGCAAACTGTATTTCTTCTTCTGTATTATGTCTTCCTAGAGAAAACCGAACGCTTGATTTTGCATCTAATGGACTTAATCCCATTGCCGTAAGCACTTTTGAAGGTTTTAATGAACCTGTTGTACAAGCCGATCCTCCCGAAGCGCAGATACCTTTCTGATCCAGGTCAAGAAGAAGGGTTTCTGCATCAATCCCCTTAAAACAGATGTTCGATGTATTGGGAATCCTATACTCTCTATCCCCATTGAGTTTTGTGAAGGGAATCTCACTTAAAATCCGCGTTTCTAAAAGATCGCGCAGCGCGCGTATTCTTTTATTTTCTTCATCCATTCTTTGAGAAAGAATTGCAATCGCTTTACCCATACCCACAATAGATGGAACATTTTCAGTCCCCGCTCTGCGACGCATTTCCTGGGATCCTCCGCGAATTAGGGGTTCAAAAGGACTGCCTTTACGGACAAACAAAACGCCGATGCCTTTAGGTGCATAGAATTTATGTCCGGTTAACGAGAGAAAATCGATTGGTACTTGAGAAAGATCGATAGGGATTTTTCCTATAGCCTGTACCGCATCGGTATGAAAGAGGACCCCTCTTTCTTTACAAATTTTGGCAATCTGTTCTACAGGGAATATTACCCCTGTTTCATTGTTAGCCCACATCACCGATACGATAGCTGTATGCTCATTAATCTTTTTTTCCAGCTCCTCAAGATCAATTAATCCTAGGGAATTTACAGCCATTTTGTCTATCTCCACTCCCCTTTTTTCCAGATCTAAACATAACTCCTGAATGGCTGAATGTTCGGTAGAGGTTGTGACAATTCTTTTTTTACCTGTGGTTCGAAGAGCCGAAAGAATGGCTGCATTGTTAGATTCTGTCCCACAACTGGTAAAAACAATCTCCTCCTCTTGGCAACACAAGAACCGAGCAATAGCATTTCTTGCTTTTTTCACGTATTGCTTAGCTTCTTGTCCAAGCCGATGAGGACTTGAGGGATTCCCGTAGTAAACGGAGAAAAAAGGAACCATCTCCTTAAGCACTTCAGGGTCAACAGGAGTAGTCGCATTATTATCTAAGTATATCAACCGCATAATCATGATTACATTCTTCCAACATTTCAAAAACACAATACAAAACTTCATCGACTAAAAAAGAAACTTTCTCTCCTCTATTCCATAATACTCTGCACCTCTTTTTATCTATATTTCGATACATCCAAATATATGGATCGGTAGGGCCAAATAAAGCGATAGTAGGACAACCCACAGAGACAGCCAGATGCGTAAGCCCACTGTCATGCCCACAATAAAGAGCACTTTTTTTAAGGATGGCCGCTACTGTAGGCAGTTCTAGATTAATTACCTTGAGGTCGGCAGGAATACTCTTTAACTCTACACGATCCAATTCAGCAGGACCCAGAATTAAAACAACGTTATAGCCTCTTTTTTTTAATTCCTGACAAAAGGTTTTCCAACTCTTTGAAGGCCAATTTTTTTTGGGATTACCGCTACCTGGATGGAGAGCTACGATTTTTTGATTGCTTTTCAACCCACTTAAAACAGTTAATGCGTTTTTCTCATCTTCTGAACTAAGAAAAATGAGAGGAGGTGGAATGCTCTTATTAACAGAATCAATGATCCCCAATTCTACTACAGGCTGCAAAAGCCATTCCAGAACGTTTCCTTGGCCAGGGAAAGGGGGACAATAAATGATTTTTTTTACTCCACAACCCTCTATGTTTCTTCTCAACACCCCTTGATTATCAGGAGAGTAACAAAGGACTAGATCAATATGAGAAAAAAACTCCAAAAGCTTTGAGCCGAGTTTCCCTTCTTCAGAAAAAAGGGGAGTAAAAAAAGAACTCCCTATGTCATAAACCTTATCAAAATAGTATCTTTTTTCACCCAAAATCCCATAACGAGGAGTTCCAAGAAGGTCTATCCTTGCAAAGCTATAATGATTTCTTAAGACAAATAAAGCTGGCAAGGTATGGATGAAATCTCCCAATCCTCCTCCTCTAATCACTACAATATTGCGTGCTTCAAACTGCTTAGCCATCCACCAATCCCAATAATAGTAAAATAAGACCAAGAATAATGGGGAAAAGAGCAGCCATTTTGATCTTTTTTTCTGAAGTACAAAACCAAGCTATTCCATCTCGAGCTACATAGGGAATACATACGAAAAGCATCCCCACAACAATCCATCCATAGGCAAGCAATACAAGCAAGATACGCCAATTACGACTACTTAAAAAAGTACCGTCCAAAATAACATCCGCTCCTAATAAAAGGAGAAGTGCTAAAGCTCTGACTGCAATAAAATCCTCGATGGAGATAAGAGCTAAAATTCCAAAAACAAAAGCAAAAAGGATAAACCATATTCTCTGTGGTGTATATTCTCCTAAGTCTATCGTAGCCAATAAAATGATAATCCATAAAACGGCAAGCCCCATCATAATTTTTCCCAGAAAATCATTCCTGGAAAAATTTTTAAGAAATTTTACAAAAAAAGAGGGATAAACAAAAGCGACCATTCCCAGCAATAAATGCAGTAAAGCGGTTCCAAAGGAAACCGCCTTTAAAGAAAGATGATAGATCATGTTATTGTTTTTTCTACTGTTTTTATTCCCATCCGGGTTCCTGTTGCGTTATGCAATGAATAGCTCCTAAGCCCCAAACCAGATCACGAGCTGGAAAAGGATAAATTTTTCTTTCAGGGAAAAAACCCTGCAAGATTTCCAGAACCTTTTCATCCTTAGAATCATTAAAGACAGGAACAAACAGCGAATGGTTTGTGAAATAAAAATTTAGATATGAAGCGGGCAATCTCATTCCTTCTCGGATTATTGGCTTAGGCATGGGGATTTCAACAATTTCAAAGAATTTTCCATAACTATCCCTAGCTTGAGCTAACCGCTTAATATTTTCGCAAAGGCTTTTGTAGTTACTATCTGAACTATTCTCTTCGAAAGCGGCTGCAATGGTTTTCGTATTCAAAAACCTGCTGTACTGATCCACATGTCCGTCGGTATCATCTCCAACGATCTCTGCTTCAAGCCATATGACTTTATCTGCTCCAAGAAATTGATGGAATATTTCTTCTATACTTTTCAAAGAGATTTCAGGGTTTCTATTCGGATTAACTATGCTCCTAAGAGAAGCTAAAAGAACGCCCTGTCCATTAGAATCAATTGCCCCTCCTTCTACAATGAGGGCTGGAGAAAAAACGCGCATACCTAAATAAGCCCCGATCCGTTGAGGTACTTGATCGTCTAGATCATAGGGAGGATATTTTCCTCCCCAGGCATTGTAACCAAAATCGACTATGGCTATTTCTCTGTCATTTTTAATGAAGATCGGCCCGTGATCTCTACACCAAGGTTCATAAGCAGGATTTTCGTATAAAAAAATCCTCCGGTTTATTTCTCCTCCACGTTCCTTGATGAGCTCTTCAACCTCTTCATACTGTTTGCGATCAAATACATTTATCCTGACCTGTTCATCTCCAGAAATAACCCGAATAAGTTTTATCCAAAGTTCTTCAATTTCTCTATGAATTCCAGGAAAACTTATACTCTGTTTTCTTGGCCATGTAAACCAGGTCGCTTTATGCTTTTCCCATTCAGCTGGAAGACGAAATCCAGGACCGGGGTACAAATAGCTATTTTGTGTTCTATCCTCGATGGGGAATTTTTTCATGGACCTAAGAAGGCTAAGAAAGAAATCTTTCAGTCATTTTCCCGTAAAGATCAATACGTCGGTCACGTAAAAAAGGCCAGTTTATTCTTGTTTTCTCAATCAGATCGAAATTGATTTCACCAATAAGAATTTCTTCTTTTTCTCCCGCCTCTTTTATCATTCTTCCAAAAGGATCAACCAAAAAACTCCTTCCCCAGAACTCGATACGCCGACTCTGTTCGTCGCCTTCAAGACCAACTCGGTTTACGGAAGCAACAAATACTCCATTAGCTAAAGCATGAGCCCGTTGTATAATCTGCCAGCTGGATAATTGATCTTGACCAAAAGATTCTTTTTCTTCAATCAGCCATCCAATAGCCGTAGGGTAGAAAATAATCTGTGCTCCCTTTAATGCAAGAATTCTTGCTGGTTCGGGAAACCACTGGTCCCAGCAGATCAAAACTCCTATCTTTGCAAATTGGGTCTTGAAAATGGGAAATTCAATTTCTCCAGGAGAAAAATAATATTTTTCAAAATATCCTGGATCATCAGGAATGTGTGCCTTTCTGTAACAACCCAGATAGCTCCCATCTGCATCGACCACTATGGCCGTGTTATGATAGAGTCCTGGAGTTCTCTTTTCAAAAATCGAACCAATCAAAACCACATTAAGTTTTTTGGCCACCTCCATAAAACTTTGCAGGGTAGGACCATTGATTTCTTCTGCCCAGGCAAAAAAACAGGGATCAATCTGATTGCAAAAATAGCGGGTCCTGAAGAGCTCGGGAGTACAGATAATCTGTGCACCCCATTCTTTTGCTTTATAAATTAGTTCTAACTGTCGATTTAATCCCTCTTCTGGGTCCCGCCCCCCATAACTTTGGATAAGAGCTATTTTTAACATTTAATATTCTTTTTTTCTTTTTTAAAACAATTTGATAGGTTTTGTTCAAACAAAACAATCAAGTCGGTGATCGATTCATTAAAAAACAACTCGTTTTCGTCAAATTGAATTTGAAGCTCTCAATGTCTATTGCAAAGAAAATTTTAGTTTTGTTTCTCCTTATAAACACTACGGTGGGCTGTTCAATTGGTCCCATTACTGCTTCACAACGTTTTAAAGCCAGAAAGCAACCCCCCTTTTCTTTGCTTGCTTCTCGGCCAACTGCCTTTGTTGGCCAACATGTCCTTTTGGGTGGAATAATTCAACGATGCACAACCCAGGGAGGAGAAAGCCTGATCCTCATTATACAGAAACCTCTAGATCAAGCAACAGATCAACCGATCGTGAAAACCCCTTCTAAGGGTAAATTCTATTTCTGGTATAAAGGGAAAATTGATCCAAAAGTCTATTCTACAGGCAAAATGATCACGGTCACAGGAAAGGTTGTTTCACCCTTTAAAATGAAACTGGACACATCCTCATTGCTGATTATAGAGGGAGAAGAATTTTTTCTTTGGCCCAAGGAATCCCTTCCTTCTTATGCTTCCAAAATTCCCACGCGATCTATTCTAGAAAACATATGGGAGCCGGTAGGATTTGAACCCTGGGCAACGGGATGGGGAGAAGGATGGTGGTAACAAACCGGAAGTTGCCCCTAGACGTTAAAGGTTTCCCTTACTGGATATGAGCCCAAAGACTTAAGCCAGAGAGAAAATTTTTCAGCTCTCTGCAGAGCATTTGCTAAGTGGAGAGACTCTTTCCCAGCCTGTATCGAAAAAAGGAAAAGATAGGTATTCAACTTTCCAGGGATAGGACGAGAAACAATTCTTTTTATATTTAATTTTTCGTCTCGAAATGGTTCTAAAAAGGAACATAAGCTGCCCGGCTCATCTTTGACCGAAAAAACAAGAGTTGTTTCCGCAGTCTCACCGGGATAAGGGAACCGGCCTAACACGAAGAATTGGGTGAGATTAAGACTACCCTCTAGCACTGGAAATTCTAATATATCCAGTTTATAGATTTCTGAAGCTAAGCGAGTTGATAGAGCGGCTGAACCGGTAGTTTGAGCAACGATCTGAGCTGCCTCCGAAGTGCTCGCTGTCTTATTGATTTTAGCCAAAGGGAACCTCGATTTAATCCATTTCCGGCAATAAAAAAGAGGTGTTGGGTGAGAATAGATTTCTTTAATTTCTTCTCCATGCCGACCAATTAAGGCCAATTCCACATTCAAGGAAAGCTCTTCTTGAATATAGAGATGAAAATCCTCTTCTAAAAGCAGATCGACCGATTCAAGAATCATCCCTCCAGTGGAATTTTCTATGGGAATTAATCCGATTCTCTGTTCGCCTGCAGCCTCTTCTTTAACAAACTCAATAATATCTTCTATCGAACTGAGAGATTGATGAAGATCATTGGGAAATCTTTTTTTAACAACAAGATGTGAAAAAGTGGCTTCCGGGCCTAAATAACCAATCCTTTTGATTAACAGTTTTTTTTTCTTCTCATCCGCATTCATGTATTTATAAAATTAAAAACTTAATAATATGAGAAACCAAGGAATATATGACAAAAAATGTCTTTGGGCTTTCTAAAAACATATTCTTTTTGTAAGACCTTCCTTTTATGACCTTTTCCCCTGAATATATTGATAAATTTTTAGACCGCTTTACAAACATTAGGGTGCTTGTCATAGGAGATCTCATGCTCGATGAGTTTCTCTGGGGAAAAGTGAACCGCCTTTCTCCTGAAGCCCCGGTACCCGTTGTTGAAGTACAAAAATATTCCTATTTTCCAGGAGGAGCAGCTAATGTGGCTAGGAATTTAGCTGAATTTACAAAAGAGGTATCCATTTTAGGGGTTATTGGTAAAGATGAAGCGGGCAAAAAGTTAATAGAGAGTCTTCAAAAGTTCGGTTGCGATACTCAAGGAATTCTTACTGTTCCAGGAAGACTAACCACCCAAAAAACCCGAATCTTTGGTAGGCAGCAACAGGTAGTAAGGGTAGATAGAGAGACAATCGAGCCTATTCCTGAGACAATCAAAAAAGACATTTTTGTTTATCTTGAAAAAGAGATCGCTTCTAAGGAGCTGATAATCATTGAAGATTATGCTAAAGGACTGCTTGACCAGACTATAATCGATTTTATTCTTAAGCACGCTCAAAATAAGATTGTTGCTGTCGATCCTCATTCTAACAATCGGCTCAATTGGAAAGGGGTCACTGTTGTCAAACCCAATAGAAAAGAAGCCATAGTGCTTGCTGGTTTCCCTGACATTCATGAAGAGAACATGGAAAAAGTAATCGAAGCGGCCATGATCCTTCAAAATAAATGGCATTGTTCATATATTCTTGTCACCTTGGGAGAAGAGGGCATGCTTCTGCTTGAAAATGAGGGGAAAACCAAAAAAATTCCTTCGGTTTGCAGAGAGGTTTTTGATGTCTCTGGGGCCGGAGATACAGCCATAAGTCTTTTTTCGTTAGCACTCTGTTGTGGTTTCTCTGGTTTTGAAGCAGCACTCATTGCCAATCACGCAGCAGGAATTGTCGTTGGTAAACTGGGAACAGCAACATGTACATCCTCGGAACTTAAAAGAAGCCTTTTATCACACTCCGATTCATGGTTTTTTAATATATGAACCGGGCAGTTTTCTTTGACAGGGATGACACCCTCATTAGGAATGTACCCTATTTAAAAAACGACGAACTCATAGAAATACCCCAAGGATTGGAAGTTTATCTTTCCAGGTTAAAACAGGTGGGATTTCTTCTTTTCATCATTTCCAACCAATCTGGGGTTGCTCGAGGACTTTTGACCCCTGAAGACGTCGAAAAGGTCAATAAAAAACTACTAGAAAAGCTGGGAGGTACTTTTTTTGAAAAAATTTATCTTTCCTATGAAGGGCCTTCACAGGAACTGAATTGGGATAGGAAACCTCAACCAACGATGATATGGAAAGCGGCAACTGAATATGACGTTGACTTTGAAAAATCGTTTTTTGTGGGAGATAGGCTTGCCGATATATTATGTGGTCGGAATGGAGGATGTAGAACTATTTTTATCGATCAGGGGAAAAAGGATCTTGAGTCCTATATCTCAAGAAGGCTGTCCACTTTCATCGTCAACTCCGTCTTCGAAGCGATAGAAAAAATCCTTTCTACTTTAACCCTTAAGGAATAATTTTTTCCGTAGACGAACCCTATCAATTTGATATTAATTGTCCATGACCAGCATAGTCGTCATCCCCGCCCGTTGGGGTTCAAGCCGGTTTCCCGGAAAGCCCTTAGCTTTGCTTGGAAAAAAACCGTTAATCCAATGGGCTTGGGAAAGAGCCATGGAATGCAAGACGATAACCAAAGTGATCGTAGCTACCGATGATCAAAGAATAGCAGAGGTAGTGAATAAATTTGGCGGAGAGGTGGTAATGACTCAACCCAACCATCCCTCCGGTACAGATCGCGTGGCAGAAGTGGCTACTCTTTATCAAGCTGATGTCTTCGTCAATTTTCAGGGTGATGAACCCTTTTTACCTGGCAAAGAAATTGACCGACTCATTGATCAAATGGATGAAGCTCCCATTGCTACCTTAGCAAGAGAGATATTAGATCCTTCTGAAAAAAACAATCCTAATGTGGTAAAAGTTGTTTGCGATTTAGATGGTTTTGCGCTTTATTTTAGCAGATCAGATATACCTTTTCTGAAAAATAAAAATTTCAATTATACAAGCCGAGCTCATGTAGGAATATACGCATTTTGCTCTTGGGCTTTAAAGAAATTTGTATCCTTACCTAGTGGAATTCTCGAACAAGTGGAATCGTTAGAACAATTGAGGGCTTTAGAAAATCGTATCCCTATTAAAGTTATTTCAAGTTCTTATCAAACTGTCGCCATCGACTGCCCTGAAGATCTGTTGAAAGCGGAGCAAAAATTAGAACAAATTAGAGAGCAACGATGAAGTACATATTTGTTACTGGAGGTGTAATCAGTTCTTTGGGTAAAGGGATTACCGCCGCAGCCTTAGGAACACTTTTGGAAAAACGGGGAGTCAAGATATCGTTACAAAAACTTGATCCCTATCTTAATGTTGATCCAGGGACCATGAACCCCTATCAGCATGGTGAGGTCTATGTTCTTGAAGATGGAGCGGAGACCGATCTTGATCTTGGACATTATGAAAGGTTTACCAGTGTAAAACTTTCAAAAATCAATAACACCACAACCGGTCAAATATACGAATCGGTTATTCAACAAGAAAGACAAGGGAAATATTTAGGTAAGACAGTTCAGGTTATTCCCCATGTTACAAACGAGATAAAAAGTCGCATTATGCGTGTCGCAGAAAGTAGCCGCTGCGACATTCTAATTACTGAAATTGGTGGTACGACAGGAGATATAGAAGGGCTTCCTTTTCTTGAAGCGATTAGGCAAATGGCTCTAGAAGTTGGACCTGAAAGGGCCTTGTTCGTTCACGTCACCTACGTTCCTTTTATTAAATCCGCTGGTGAATTAAAGACAAAACCAACCCAACAGAGTGTTGCTAAACTCAGAGAGATAGGTATACAACCTAATGTCCTTGTTTGTCGTTCCGATCATCCCCTCACTAACGAAGTTAGAGCTAAACTTTCTCTTTATTGCAATGTTCCCATTGAAGGGGTTATTGAAGAGCTTGATGTTCAACACACCATTTATGAAGTCCCTCTCATGCTTCAAAAAGAGAAACTCGATGATTTAGTGTGTAAATATTTAAAATTAGAGCTTCCAGAAGCCGATCTTTCAGACTGGAAATGTTTTGTTGAAAAAATCATTCATCCTTCCCATCATGTGACAATCGCAGTGGTTGGTAAATACATCGGCCATCAAGACGCTTACAAAAGTATATATGAAGCCTTAACGCATGCAGGAGCATCTCTTTGTTGTGGAGTGAAAGTTAAAAAAATAGATGCCGAAGAGATCGAAGTCCAGGGGACAGAACAACTTCTCCAAGGGGTAGACGGCATACTCGTTCCTGGAGGATTTGGCAGTCGAGGAATTGAAGGAAAAATACAAGCAGCCAAGTACGCTCGGATCAACAATGTCCCCTATTTCGGTTTGTGTTTAGGAATGCAAACCGCAATCATTGAGTTTAGCAGAAACGTAGCTGGACTGACCGGTGCTCACAGTTCTGAATTCGATCCCAAAACCCCTCATCCTGTTATCTGCTTGCTTGAAGAACAAAAGAAACTTTCCAAACTAGGGGGATCGATGAGGCTAGGCAGTTTGATGTGTAAACTCATACCCCATACAAAAGCTTACGAAGCCTATGGCAATGAGAGTTCTAGAGAACGGCACAGACATCGCTATGAGTTTAACAACTCGTATAAATTCATTCTTGAAAAATTTGGTTTAAAAATTTCGGGAACAACTGAAAATGGTGAACTTGTAGAACTGATTGAGCTAGAGAATCACCCCTGGTTTTTGGGTTGTCAGTTTCATCCTGAATTCCAATCACGACCTAATTTTCCTCATCCTTTGTTTGTCGCTTTCCTGAAAGCTGCTCTTGCACATCATAACCAAAGTGGGTCATAACTGAGATGAATGGCAAAAAGCCTTTTTTTCTTATTGCTGGTCCCTGTGTTATCGAATCAGTAGAGCTGGTCATCGATATCGCTTTAGAACTTAAAAAAATTACAACTAAGTATCAGATCCCTTTTTATTTTAAATCTTCCTTTGACAAGGCCAACCGCAGTTCAATCGACTCTTTCCGTGGTCCTGGGTTAAAAGAAGGCTTAAAAATATTGGCCAAAATAAAAGAAAAAACTGGATGTGCTTTGACAACCGATGTTCATTCGACAGAACAAGTCAGTTCTGTAGCACAAATTGTCGATTTAGTGCAAATTCCGGCTTTTTTATGCCGACAGACGGACCTTATTGTTGCTTGCGGACAAACGGCTAAAGCTGTAAATGTAAAAAAAGGCCAATTCTTGGCCCCTGAAGATGTGGATCTTATCGCTGAAAAACTGAAACGGGTTGGTTGTTCTCATTACTTCTTTACGGAGCGGGGAAGTTGCTTTGGATACCACGATCTTGTTGTCGATATGAGAGGAATTAGCCTCATGCGTTCTCGAAAACACAAGGTGATATTTGATGCAACTCATTCAGTTCAAAGACCTTCCGCCCTTGGAAAAGTAACCGGAGGAGATAGTTCTTATGCTTTTCCCCTGGCTCGTGCCGCTGTTGCGGTAGGAATTGATGGCCTTTTTTTTGAAACCCATCCTTTCCCTGAAAAAGCTCTTTCGGACTCATCAACGATGATTCCTTTGGATGCAGTAGATTCCATTTTGGGCTGTCTTTTAAAAATTCATGAAGCTATTCCGTAATGTTTTTAATCTTTGTTTTCTTTCGCTTTTTCTCATCACTCCTAATGGGCAGGCTGACTCTCCTTCTTTGCCCTTAGGAGCCGTGGTAAAAAACTTCTCTTTACCTCAAAGAAATACAAATGGGAAATTGCAGGCAACAATACATGGTGAAGAAGCAATTGCTGTGAGCGTTAATAGGATTGAAATAAGAAAGATGAAAATCGAGCTTTTCGACAACGACCAAATTACCACCGTTATCCTTTCCCCGCGCTGTGATCTTTGGAAACTAGACAATAGATTATCTACAAAAAATGGAGCTGAAGTAGACAGAAAAGATTTAAAATTGACTTCACAAATCATGGATTGGGAAATAGATAACAGAAAAGGAATATTCCGTGAAAACGTACGGATGGTTCTTTATAACCTTCCCTTAGGCAAACAGACTTCTCATAAAGAGAGCCATCAGAGTCATCAACCTCCTACTCCTTCTTTGCGAACAGGCAACATCCCTTTACTCCACCATGATATTGAAACCAAGCCATAAGATGAAAATAACATTCAGAAAGCTTTTTATCTTCTGTTTTATCCTTTTCGAATTCAATTTACATGGCCAATTCCCGGAAGAAAATCCCCCTGAACTCCTGACAAATCCTGATGCTACTGTTGTGACTTCTAATACTTTTAAAATGGATCAAAATATCCACCAAGGTTTTTTTAGTGGTAATGTCATAGCCATCGCAAACAACTTTAAAATGAGATCTAATGAAATGACCGTTTTTTTTGATGAAAACGGTTCGGAAATTAAAAAGCTTATAGCTAAAGGAGAAGCTATTCTGATTCAGGAAAAACGAACAGCAAAAGCTGCCCAAATGGAATATATAGTTGCCGAAGATAAATTGATATTAACGGGAAATCCTGAAGTCATTGAAGAGAATAAGGATCATGTAACAGGCAATGTGATCACTATTTTTCGCAACTCAAACCAAATGTTTGTGGATGGACATAGCCGTGTTATTCTTCTTAGGACAACTCAAGCTCAAGATCAGCAACAGAAAAAATAAAAATCATGTTATTTTCATCCAAGAAAAGTGAAAATGGCGGAAAAAATTAGGGTATTGATCCTTTCCACCAGTGCTGGAACTGGACATATTCGTGCGGCTGAGGCATTAGAAAAGGTTTTTTTTGAGGATAGCAGGGTTGGACAAGTCGAATGTGTAGACGCCCTAAAATATACGAATAAAATCTTTAGAGATTTTTACTCCAAGCTTTATATCCAGCTTGTTGATACGGCACCAACCTTTCTCGGTTGGTGGTACCGAACAACAGACGAACCTTGGAAAACCGATAAGATGAGATTCATGCTCGACCGGCTTAATACTCAACCTCTTATAGATTTTATCTCCGCTTACAGCCCACATGTAACGGTTTGTACCCACTTTTTGCCCGCTGAGATTATTTCCTATTTAATTTCACAAAAGAAAATAGATTGCCGACTGTCTATCGTTGTAACAGATTTTCATTGTCATGCTATGTGGCTTTGTCGAGTTTTTCACCGATATTTTGTGGCCAATGAAGAAAGCAAGATTCACCTCATCAATCTGGGCATTCCAGCAGAAAGAATCGTTTTCAGCGGCATCCCCATTGACCCTGTATTTAAGCCTTCGAAAAATAAAAAAGAACAGAAAAAAAATATGGGCTTTGATCCCGAAACTCCTGTAATCCTTGTTTCAGCAGGAGCTCTGAGTGTAAGCCCTGTAGAAGTCATCCTTGAGTCTCTTGAAACATTGAAAATGCCTCTTCAAATTGTCGTTGTTTGCGGGAAAAACGTGCAAATGGAAGAAAAAATTCGTATCCAAGCTTCAAAACTTTCAAATCATTCTATACAAGTTTATGGCTTCACTACAGAGATGCATAAATTCATGGATGTTGCAGACATTTTAATTGGAAAACCAGGAGGACTTACCGCTTCGGAAGCTATGGCTATGGGCCTACCGATGATAATTATCTCTCCCATTCCTGGCCAGGAAGAATTTAATAGCGATTTTCTTCTCGAAAAAGGGGTAGCTATTAAATGCAACGAGTTTACCACTTTAGCCTACAAAGTCCATTATCTGCTTAGCCATCCTCACATTTTAAAACAAATGCAAAAAAATGCTTTAAAACAGGGCAAAGCTGATGCTGCCTATACAATTGTTAAAATTCTATTAGATGACGAACTCAATCCTCCTATGCCCGTATGCTTAAACCCCGAGCAGAAGGAAAGAATATGATTTATTTTCGGTCTTTATCATCCTCTTTTCTATTTTTACAACTCTAAGCGTTTTTTAAACGGAGGCTGTTATAATGCGCAAGGGATATTTAATCTCAAAGTCAAATGTTAAAGATAATAGAACCCTCTCCTGGCCCTTAGAACTCCCTCATAATGAGTTTTTATGGGGAGTAGCCACCTCACCTTATCAACATGAAGGGGGTATGAATGGAGACGGTGAGCCCTTAAATAACTGGGCTTGGGCAGAAAAAGAAAGGTTAGTTGAGCCTTCAGGCAGAAGTTGTGATTTTTGGAATCTTGCCGAAGAAGATTTAAAAAGGGCAAGTAAGCTTGGTCTTAATGCTTTTCGTCTTGGTTTATGTTGGAGTCGGATACAACCAACCTATGTATTACCTGATCCTCATAAACCCACATTCTCTCCTCCCCCTTTTGATGACCGAGCACTCATGAGGTACTGTAAGATCATCGCTTCTTGCAGGTCGCTGGGAATGGAGCCGATAATCACTCTTCATCATTTTACACATCCTGCTTGGTTAGGACTAGACGCATGGATTAATCGAAACACCATAGATCATTATGTCAATTATGTAGGCTATACTTTAAAATTTCTTCTTGATCATTTACCCAAAGACTTCCATTGCCAGCCTCCTCAGTTCCTTTTAACGATCAATGAACCTAATATGCTCTCCACTTGTCATTATCTATATGGTTATTTTCCTTCTGGACCTAACCGAGGAATCCATGCAGCAACCACCTGCCTCATCCATCTTCTGGAAGCCCATACAAAGGCTTATTTTCTCATTCATTCACTCTATAAATCTTATGGCCTCAAACCTTTCGTTAGTTTTAACAATTATTCAAGCAATCTTTATTGGCTTGACCTTGCTTGGCTTGATCTCCTTCATGCTGCTTACTTTGGAATCAAAAAACAAAAATTATTTTCCTACCTTTGGGATAGAGCCAGGCAATTAGACTCAGCATTTGATAAGATGCGGTTTTCATCCATATCCGCAGTGCGCAAAATTTTGGGATTACTGCTTAAAAAGACACAGCATTTTCTTGCTTATGCTTGTTCTTTTGAAAGCTCTTGGAAAGAATTGCTGGAAGTCATTTATTGTTCAAAACAAAGACCTTTTGATTTCATCGCTTTCGATTATTACGATCCTTTTGTTGAACACGCATTGAGATGGCCAAGGTGGAATGATGAACTACCGAAAAGGAACAAAGCCTTTCATGAATGGCTCATGGAGGCTTTTACAAGTAAATGGTGGGATTGGAGAATGTTACCAGAAGGATTGGCTTTTATTACCCACCAACTTACCCATTATCGGCTGCCTCTTTTGATTTCAGAAAATGGGCTGGCTTATCGCTATACCCCTATGGGAACTATGGAAAAAAGAAAAGACTCTGTCTTAAGAAGCCATTATATTCGAGCTCATGTACGGACGGTACAAAAACTGCGAGCAGAAGGATCACCCCTTTTTGGCTATCTTTACTGGTCACTCGTTGACAACTATGAATGGGGATCTTTTTCCCCAAGGTTTGGCCTCTATTCAATCGATTTTAAAAACGGACTTCATCGAAAAGAAGTAGATGTTTTTGGTGAAAATCCTGCAAAAATATATGCTGAAGAAATAAACAATGCCCGAATAAGCATGACTTACAGGTAAAATCAACTATGAAAGAACCCATAATTTATACTGGAGGTGAACTCCAAACGAACGCTTACCTAATTCCTGGGAAAAAAGCTTATGTCTGTATTGACGCCCCCCAGGGAATTACCTCCTTTCTTACCCAAAGGAAAATTGAAGTTGAAACTCTACTGCTCACTCATGGACATTTCGATCATATATGGGAAGCTCATTTGATAGAAAAAACTTTCCAATGTCCTGTTTACATTCATCCCGCTGACTATAACCTATTGCACCATTCTGGAGGCAGCGCCTATGTGGGGATAAAAGCAACCATTCCATCTCCAAAAGAGATTATCCCTCTACCTGTCCTTGCGGGAAGCAGCATTCATTGGGGTTGCAGTGGGCTAGAATTTATCCTTTTCCATATTCCAGGGCATAGCCCAGGCAGTGTAGCTTTTTATGTAGCCCGGATGCATGCCGTATTTTGCGGGGATATCCTTTTTGCCGGCTCCATCGGTCGAACAGATTTACCCGGAGGAAGCCTTAGCTCTCTTCTTGAAGGCATTAAAAATTACCTCTTTTCTTTACCCGATAACACTGTTGTTTATCCCGGCCATGGTCCCTCAACCACTATTCTGAAAGAAAAAGAAACCAATCCTTTTTTTAATAAACAACTAGAAGGAAAATCTTCTTTTTTCCTATAAAAAACGGAATATAAAAAGTCTTTATAAGATATGACCTATAGGGTAAAAAATTAAAAATTTTTATTAATTTTAATGGGATAAATATAATGGATATAAAGAAAATTATAGAATCACGAATGGGAGAAAATTATTCTCTCCATCACCAATACATTAATAGGACTCTTGTCCAGGTCCAAAGAATCATAGGTTTCGATAAGGTTTATACAAAAGCAAAGGGAGCTTATCTCTATGACAAGGAGGGAAATAAATACTTGGATTTTCTTGGGGGTTTTGGAGTCTTCGCTATAGGAAGAAACAATCCAGAAATAAAAAAGGCCATCATTGATGTACTCGACATGGATCTGCCTAACATGGTACAGATGGATTCGGCACTTTTGAGTGGCCTTCTGGCAGAAGCGCTAGTAAAAAAATTTTCTGAACGCGGTCTTCCTCATCTTAATGCTGTTTTCATTTGCAATAGTGGAACCGAAGCCATTGAAGGAGCCATAAAATTTGCAAGAGCTGCAACCAACCGCCCTCGTATTCTTTCTTTGATTAATTCTTTTCATGGATTAAGCATGGGATCGTTATCAGTTTCTGGAAACCCTTATTTTCATGAGGGATTTGGTCCCTTTCTTCCTGGTTGCGAGCATATAGCAATGGGCGATTTAAATGGATTAGAACATGAGTTAAAAAAGGGGGATGTTGCAGCCTTTCTGTTTGAACCTGTCCAGGGAAAAGGCGTTTACTTTCCTAAAGATGATTATTTCATTGAAGCTCAAAAATTATGCAGGAAATACGGCACTTTACTCCTTTGCGATGAAGTGCAAACAGGACTAGGCAGAACAGGGAAATGGTTTGCGTTTGAACATTGGCATCTGGAACCTGATATAGTTACTCTGGCTAAAGCCCTAAGTGGAGGCTACGTTCCCTGTGGAGCAATTATTACCCGCAGAGAAATTTATCAAAAGGTTTTTAACCGGCTCGATCGGTGCATTGTCCATTCATCAACCTTTGGTCGAAATAATCTGGCCTGTGCCTGTGGTCTTGCGACCTTATCCATTCTTGAAGAAAATCAATTAATCGAAAATGCTAAAAATTGTGGAGAAAAGATAGAGACGGCTTTAATTGGTCTACAAAAAAAACATGAATGGATAAAAGAAGTCCGCGTAAAAGGACTGATGATCGCTATCGAATTTGGCGAGCCGAAATCTTTAACGGGCAAAATGGCTTGGAAAACTATTCATGCGATGGATAAAGGACTATTTCCTCAATTGATCGTTTCTGCATTAATGGCTGAACATAGGATATTGAGTCAGGTTGCCGCTAATAATCAGGACATTGTCAAATGCCTGCCTCCATTGATTATTGGTGATGAAGAAATCAACTACTTCATATCTTCTTTGGATGCGGTTCTTGCTGAGTTGAAAAAATTCCCTGGACCTCTTTGGAATCTGGGAACTAATTTCATGAAAGCGATGAAATCCCAGAAAGAAAATTAAGAGAATGACGCTCTCTTTTCTTCTGCCCTGGGATTTCCTTCATTGACTCAAGTTTAAAGAGCTGGGTTTATGTCATCTTCCCTTTAATGGTATTCCCAAAGACCCCCTTTTTTCCAGAATGCTGATCTTGACCAATAAAAAAGATATTGTTGGGCATAACCTGCAAAAGGACCGAAATAGGTTGAAGAAAAATCGATAAGATCTTTAGAAGTTATCTTGGTTTTGTTTAAGAAAGAGGGGTAAAAAGTTTTTAATACTCTTTCCATCCATCGGTCGATAGGAAAAACATCTAGTCTTGCAAATCCAAAAAGAAGTACACAGTCGGCAATTTTTCTTCCTACCCCTGGCAACTCCATTAGTATATGTCTAATGTTTTCTGTTGAAGTCTTCTCAAGCTCAAAGAAGTAATCTTTTTTCATTGGCCAAATAATGGATGAAACTGACCAAATAAAATCTGAACGGAAACCCAGTTTAGCCTCTTTTAACCCTGTAGGTCCTCTGTCCAGGATCTCTTCAGCAGTGGGAAAGGAAAAAAACCCTGGATAGACTTCACGACCATAAAAAGCTCTTATCCGGCTGACTATTTTGCGAATTTGAACTATCGGTTTTGCAGAGGAACAGAGAAAGCTGACAAGAGTCTCCCACGGATCCTGTTTTAATATCCTGAGCCTAGGGCAATAATGCAACGCTTTATTCAAAGTCCTATCTTTTGGGGGAAAACTGCTCAACACTTTTTCAAGATCCAGTTCAATTTGGAAATACTTTTTAAAAGCACAAAAAGAACCCAGTGGGCTATAAATTGACAGCTTTTTTTCGGGAACTAAAGCATAAGGCACTTCACCTATTTGGCCTATCCATATGCCATTTGCTAACCTCTGCCATGAAAAAGTCTGACCCGATCCCAAAGTGGCATCGATATCGACAAGTTGCTTATCAACTTCTCCAACAAGAGACCAATCACAGCTAATTTGCTCAATGGAGTAATCCAGCATATTTTTATAATGCAATCAAACATCCTCATCATATTATTTAACTTATTGAATACTCATTTATGAAGTTTAGAAATTATTACGAAATATTGGGAGTAGACAAGAACGCAACTCAAGATGAGATTAGATCAGCTTTCAGGCGTCTTGCTCGAATTTATCATCCTGATGTAGCTAAAGATAAAAAAGCCGCTGAAGAGAAATTTAAAGATATAAACGAAGCATACGAAGTCTTGAGTGACCCCGAAAAGAGAAAAAAATATGACCAGATGTTTGAGTCATGGGATAGAACACAAGAAGAATTTGTCCCTCCATTCTGGTCTGCTCCAAAAGGATGGACATATCAACAAAGATACGAGCCCGAATTTGGAGGCACAGGCTTTAGTGATTTCTTTGAGGCCTTTTTTACAGAGCATGGCGGGCTTTTTTCCAATCTTTTTCAAAAAAACGGTGACACGGCCCTTAAAAAACAGAAGGGCAGAGATTTATCAGCAGAAATCCTGGTTAGCCTTGATGAAGTTCTTCATGGTTCAGTGCGTCAAATCACCATATCTCGCCCGTTTAATGGAGGAAGTCGTAAAGATACCTACCAGATTACTATTCCCATTGGTATAGAAGAAGGCCAAAGAATCCGACTCGCCGGACTAGGAGAACCTTCAGCTTTTGGGAAGGCGGGTGATCTTTTTTTGAAGGTCAAATATGCAAAGCATCCCTTCTTTAGAGTCGAAGGTAAAGATCTTTACTATGATCTCGAAATTCCTCCCTGGGATGCAGCATTAGGGTCAAAAGTTCAGATTCCAACCTTGGAAGGGCAGGTCAACTTAAAAATTCCGCCGGGTTGTAAATCTGGAACTAAACTACGCCTTAAAGGTCTAGGCCTCCCTTACCGAGAAGGGGGAAAAAGAGGAGATCTTTACGTGGTCATTTCAATAAATGTACCACAAGCTATAAACCCTGAGGAAAGAAAGCTTTGGGAACAACTCAGTAAAAAGAAATATCAATAGAGAAAGAATGAATAACGAAGAAAAGGAAAATAATCAAACCCTTACTATCCTTGCTGCAGGAGAAGGAAAAATCAGGCTTTATTCTCTTGAAGGCTTATCAAGAGAAACGGGAGTTGATATCGAAATTGTTTCACTGTATATACGGATGGGGTTAATCAGTCCCTGTGATTCACCGCATGGAGAGGACCTTTTCAATGACGATGCTGTTTTTCTCCTTAAGCAGTTTGAAAGGCTAAGATTAGAATACAGAATGGGATTCCAAGCCATCATCAGGTTTTATAGAATATTCAAGGCCTTGCAAAAATAAACAATCCTAAGGTCATAATCCTCGGGCTTCTTTTTTATCCATAACATGATTACTGAATACGACAGCCAAACTCCTCTCCTCCAAGAGATCCTTTGTCTAATCAAGAATCAAGGGCCTATTCCTTTCGATACCTATATGTCGATTCATCAAAGTCATCCCCTATACGGATATTATTCTAGAGGTACTCGAAAACGGATTGGGAAAAGGGGAGATTTTTTCACAAGTGTTTCTGTAGGTTCTCTTTTTGGTGAGAGCCTTGCAATGCAATGTAGTGAAGCTTGGAAGCAATTAAAAATGAATGGCTCTCTATGGATTGTAGAGGCAGGTGCAGGAGGAGCAGAACTTGCTTGTGATATCGTCGATTGGTTGGATAAAAACGAAGCGGATTTATCGAAGCAGTTATCTTATCTCTTTATTGAGCCATTTTCCCACAACCAAAAAGAGCAACAAAGGGAAATTGAAAAGCGGATAGGCAAAACTGACCGTTTTTGTTGGGTAACAGGCTGTGAAGATCTCCCCTCTTTTTGCTCTCCTGTCATTTTAATCGCCAACGAATTTCTCGATAGCCTACCTGTCAAACGCATAACCTTTCGTAATGGCTGTTGGATGGAGCAATACGTAGGGATTAACAAAGAAAATAAACTTAATTTTATAGAACTGCCTCTCTCTGCCCGAAGCGGACTCGATGAGCTTATTAAAAAATTACCTCTTCCGCAAATAGAAGGATATACAACAGAAATCCACACCGAAGCGTTGAAGTGGATTACAAAGCTAGCTCAAAAACTGAATTGCTGCCTTCTTTTCATTATCGATTATGGATTAGCGGAAGAGGAATATTTTGCTCCTTGGCGATCAAATGGCACCCTTCGTTGTTATAAAAATCATAAAATTTTTTCAGATCCCTTTCTCTTTGTTGGCATGAGCGACATCACAACGCATCTTAATTTTAGTCTTATTGTAAAAACAGCAGAAGAAAATGGAATGGAACCAATAGGATGGCTAGACCAACATCATTTTTTTATGGGATGTTTAGAAAAATGGCATTCTAGAGATCCCCTGTTTCTTTCTAAAAACCCACAAAGGGAACAATGGATAAGAAAATTTTTTATGCTTTCCCACCCCCTTTTCATGGGAAATAATTTTAAGTTTTTGTTACTCTCTAAAAACCTTCCCCTTTCCCTAAAGCTACCTGGACTTAAATTTTGCCAATCAAAAAAGCCATGAAAAATCTATTCTAAATTGCTTTGTTTATATCCAATAAGAGATGTATGCTATCAAACAAATTAGATTAACCCTTAGCTTTATTTTTTATTCTACTTCTTTTTTTCATAGCATTTCCCTTATATGCAACAGATAAAGAACAATGAAAAGCAAGCGGGCATTTTGGTTCCTGTATTTGCATTAAGAAGAGAAAATGACTTAGGTATTGGTGACACCAAGGCTGTTTTGTCTACAATAGATTTTTGTCGATCCCTACGCTTTAGCTATCTTCAAATTCTGCCCATAAATGAGACAAGTGAAGACAATAGCCCTTATAATGCGATGAGCTCCATCGCCTATGATCCAATGCTTCTTACCATGGAACCGGGATTTATACCTGGACTTTTAGACGAAGATCTCAAGACAGCCGAATTTAAGGAGCTCAGGTTCAAAGAAAAGTTAATTGATTACACTCTTGTAAAGAAGGTTAAAAAAAGCCTTTTGGAAAAAGCTTTTTCCCGTTTTGTACTTTCTTCCAGCCTTGTTCAAAGAAAGGATTTTGCCCATTTTTGTAGCCAAAACAAAGATTGGCTTTCTAGATATACTCTTTTTAGGGTTCTTGTAGAAGAAAATGATGGAAACAGCCGTTGGAGCGACTGGCCTGAAGAGATTCAGAATTATAAAAATGCCTTGAGTTGGTTTAAAAAACAAAAAAATAAGAGTCGTATTATAGAGAAGAGACGTTTTTATGCCTTTGTCCAATGGGTTGCTTACAATCAATGGAAAACCGTTAGACAATATGCGGACATCAAAAAGGTTAAACTGATGGGGGACATTCCGTTTGGAATCAATAGGTATAGCTCAGATGTTTGGGCAAGCCAAGAGCTTTTCGATTGTCAATGGAGTTGCGGAGCTCCTCCTGAAACCTTTTTCCAGGGAGATGAATTTGTAAAAAAATGGGGACAAAATTGGGGATTTCCCTTGTACAGGTGGGAAAGACATGAAGCCGAATCCTTCAGTTGGTGGAAGCAAAGAGTCCTACAAACGACAAAAATATTCCACGCTTTTCGTATCGACCATGTTTTAGGTTTTTTCAGGGTCTATGCCTTTCCATGGTTTCCTGAGCAAAATGATGAATTTCTTTCTTTGAACAAAGAAGAAGTAAGAGTTAAAACAGCTGGCCTGCTACCTCGATTTTTTCCTGGACCAGATGAGCCGGAAGAGTCGGCTCTCATTAATAAAAATCAAGGGGAAAAAATCTTGAAGGTAATCCTCGATACCGCCAAAAAAGAAATTGTTGTTGCTGAAGATCTTGGTCTTGTTCCCAGCTATGTAAGACCAGTTCTGCAAAAAATGGGTATTCCAGGTTTTACTATCCCCATGTTCGAAAGAAACGTCGATTTTTCCTATCGACCCACAAAGGATTATCCATTCCTTTCCGTTGCCACTTATGGGACACACGATCATCCCCCATTAGCCAGCCGATATAACTACCTTTGTCAAAAAGCCGCACAAAACCCATATAGCGAGGAGATGAGGGAACTTAAGCATATCGGTCTTTTTATTGGATGGAATTCTTCCGAGCTTCCTGATCATTTTGATGAAAACATTCATCTTCGTTTTATTGAAATCCTTCTCAACTGTCCTTGTTGGCTTGTTGTTTTTTCCATTAGCGATCTTCTAGGCATAGACCTTCAATTTAATCATCCTGGATCAGATCCAAAAGATAATTGGAGAGAACGACTAGATAAACCACTCATCGACTACCTCAAAGAAGCCGAATTTGCTTCAAAACTAAAAAAAATCAGTCAGTACATAGAACAATCCCAAAGGTCATAAATTTCATGATGCCTAAGAGTCGCCGTTCATTTATAAATAAAGAGAAACTCGGTTTTTATTTTTTCCTTTTTTTTAACAACATTTAATGAAAAAATATTATTGAAGACACATTGCGTATGAGGCCTTTTTTTATCTCTTACAGAAAGCTTTTCATTATAGGCATTCTGTTTTTCCCTCTATTCATGATCCTTGGAGGATGCGATCAAGCCGTTTATCTTTGGCAATACGGTTCAGTTACAGGTCCGGGAAAAAAGAACGCACGCACCGCTTTTGAACAGGATCTTTTTAATCCAGAAAATACAAAAAAGTTTAATATAGTAGGACATCAGGTTGTTGTTAATTACGTGGATATGCCTTCAATCAATCCTTGGACTTCACAGGAAGAAGCAGAAGTGCACGTAACAATACAAGTGAAATTCAAAAACGGTCGAGTTTTTCAGCAAAGTTATGATGGAACTATTATCCATACCCATGGGAAAGAATGGCACCTAAGTCCAATGCTGGTCAAAGCCATAGATACACAACTTTCAGCTGTCAGTCGTTCAAGTTAGTTTAGGGTTTTTATAATCTCAAATACCTCGGATTATTGGAGTGAAGAAGATTGAATAATCAAATTCTTTCCATTCTTCGGGAAGTTAAACTCTTTTAACGCATGCTTTTATTTTTACAGTCCATTGATAAGCTCAATACCGTGTTCATAGAGCTTGCTAAGAAAGTTTCGTGGGTTATTTTTATCAAGCCTCTGGCTACTTAACTCCAAAAGAAAAGTCGACTGGAAGTTTTTTTCCTTCAAGCTTTCTATGAAATCTTTCCAGCGAATGATCCCTTCTCCTGGAGGCAGATGATCATCATGCTCCCCAAAAGTATCCTGAACGTGAAGAGCTACAACCCTGTTAGCTATTTCTTTGTAACGAAGGATAAAATGTTCCTTATGTTTCAGAAAAACATGACCTGTATCGAAACATATCCCTACATTCTGGGGATATCGAGAAACAAGCTGAAAAAGAAACTCTAAATCTGATCCAAGAAAAGAAGGCAAAAGTGTTTCTAAGGCCAAAACTAATCCCCATTTTTCTATAGATTGATAAATCAGATCTATGCTTTTCTCAATCTGATCTAATCTTGACTTTTCTTCTTCTCTGCTAGAAATACGGCTCATTTCGATGCCCGAAGGATGAACCACAAGAACTTTGCCTCCTATTTCTTTTAATACTTCAGCAGCAGCTAAAGTAGCGTTGACCGATTCTTGCTGTATAGATCGATCAATATGAGAAAGATCAAAAGAAGGATAAAAAGGACTATGCAAACTCAACGGCTGTATACCTAATGAAAAAAGTTGTCTTTTAATGTTTTCGACTTCATTTGGATTTCGATAATCAAAATGGACATATCGACACAATGAATCAGGAGAAGCCCATATCTCAACGGTTTTGAATCCTGCTTGAGAAATAATCGGAAGTGCCTCATTAAGAGGAATGTCACAAAAAAGACTTGTGGATAGCCCCAGATTCACTCTTTAATTTTCCTCGTTTTTCACAGTTAAGACCGACATATCTCTAAAGAGGTTAGGTTTCCATTATTTTTGATTAAACAATACTATCCCTACTCCAAAAAAAATTCAGATGGCTGCCCGGCATGGATTCGAACCATGACTAAAGGCTCCAAAGACCTCTGTGCTACCATTACACCACCGGGCAATAAAATCTTTTATTCACCCTGAACTTTTGAATACCCTTCTACTCCATTAAAGCTATACAATAATTCTGTTTTTGTGAACTCTAATTCTCTTTGTTGAATAACATTCAACAGGCTGATAACATCTCTATGATCGATCTTTAAGCTGTTTTCTCTATTTGCACAAACAAAACGGCATTGAAAAGGACCCGCAAGCAAAGACTCTCCGTAAGCAAAAGGCCAAACGGCCATGCCCCGGTTAGCAATCATTTCAAGCTTTAAACGCTGTCCACAGTCTTGCAACTTTCGGGCCAACTCAACGGGACTCCCCTCAAAATCGATAAATACATCCACTCCTACCAATTCTTTTTTTTCTGGGGGAACAGTAATCCGAAAGTCAGTCTTTGGATTTTCATGAAATCGGGATGAACAAAAAGGTTTTAAAACTTCTGGAACTTTTCCCAAATTGCTAATCACATGCTGAGCAAATTCCTTTGTCCCCACTTTCATCCTGCTTGTCCCTTCACGGAAAACATCATAAGTATGTATTCCTTCTTCAATGGTTTTTAACCATGCATTATATACCCTGTCGGCAATCTCGTTTTGTCCTATATGGATTAGCATCTGAACAGCAGCTAGAAGAAGCCCCGAAGGATTAGCCAAATTCTGACCCGCTCTTCGAGGTGCAGAACCATGAATGGCTTCAAACATCGAATAACCATGTCCAATATTGGCAGAAGCACCAAGACCTACTGAACCTGCTATTTGGAGAGCCACATCTGAAAGAATGTCCCCATAAAGGTTAGCCAGAACGAGAACATCAAAAGACTGGGGGCTATCTGCAAGCTTTGCAGAACCAATATCCACGATCCAATGTTCTTTTTCAATTTGAGGATATTCTTTGGCCACTTCCTCAAATACTTTATGAAACATTCCATCTGTAATTTTAAGGATATTATCCTTGGTAAAAGAGCTAACTTTCTTTCTCCCATAACAGCGAGCATATTCAAAGGCATAACGAATAATTCGTTCTGTACCCTGTCTTGTCATTATCTTTAAAGCTTGGAAAGCATCCACCCCCTGTCTATGCTCTATACCTCCATAAAGATCTTCCTCGTTTTCTCGAATAATAACAAGATCGATCCCAGGATGTTTCGTATGGATGAAAGGGGCAAAGGACATACAGGGTCTAACATTGGCGTAAAGCCCCAAGGCTTTACGAACAGTTACATTAAGACTTTTGAAGCCTCCACCTTGAGGGGTGGTTATGGGAGCTTTTAAAAAGACTTTAGTGCGTTTTAAACTTTCCCATGAAGAGGGTTCGATACCTGAAGGATTCCCCTTCGAATAAACTTTATAACCAATCTCAATCGTTTCAATCTCAAGTTGAGCTCCAGCTTCAAGGATGATCTTCAATGTGGCATCCATGATTTCTGGCCCTATTCCATCCCCATATGCAACCGTTATTGGAACTTTTTTCATGGGAAACTCCTTATGTTGTTGGTACCCTTATCTTGTTTAATCTTTTTTTTCATAGAAAAAGCGAAACTTTTTTAATATTTCTTTTCTTGTTCATTTAGGAAAACTAATTATTCAAATCATTTTAATGAAAAATAAAAATATGTAATAATTTGATAAAAATGACAAGAAAGAAATTGTATATGCAGCCTTATGCAATCATAAAAGATGCGATACTTTCTCTTTCTTTTCTTTTATTTTTCTCTTCCTGCTCACATACTTATTTTTATCCTTATCAAGGGAAAAATGTCCAAATTGGAAAGGGAAGCGGAAAACGCGTTATTAACGGAATAGATGTCTGGAGTGATGGACTGCCGAAAAAAAAATACACCATTATTGGGGTTATTCATGATAATAGGAGTGGACTTTTCTCTTCGGGTGTTCTTAAAAGTGTCACCAAAAAAGCCAAACAGCATGGTGCTGACGGTATCATTGAATATCAGGCCTATGCAACCGCTGTTAATAGCTTAGCCGCCTCAGCAAGTGGTTTTGCTTCTAATGCTGATCAGATGCCTTCCACATATGGGCCAACGATGAGTTCCTGGCTTGCTTTTGTGGGACCCGCATCAGCAGCAGTTGCGGGAGCTCAAAGTGGACAGTCCCGATGGTGGGTTATTAAATATCTTCCAGAAGGGAAAGAACCTCATAAAGCTAAAACAACTAATACAAAAGAAACATCCAACAGTTCATAACCAATTTATGAGTTCAGAACACAAGAAATTCCTTTTCTTTCTTTTATCGACCGCTTCTAGACAACTGCCAATTATTTTTCTTTTTACTTTCTTTAGCTGTTCTAAAACAACGTATGTTCCCTTTGAAGATGGAGCCAAAACGGTCGGCAAAGGGGGAGCTATTCACAAAGTCTGTGGAATTGATGTGTGGACAGATGGCAATCCTGATCGACCTTATAAAATCATTGGGGTTATTCACGATAGCCGCAGTAGCCTTCGAAAAGGCAGTGTAGAAAAGGATGCAGCAAAAATTGCAAAAAAAATGGGCGGAGACGCTCTATTAGAATACCAAACCTTTGGTCTAACTCCTGGTGGTATAACAGGAGCCATTGGAGGAGCAGCAGGAAATGTGATGTGGATTTCCGCTCAATATAGTTCTGCTGCAGCAGGACCCATAGCCATGGGGGCAGTAGCTGCAGCAGCCCTCGCCTCCTCTGGGGGTGGTAAATCCAGATGGTGGGTGGCTAAATACCTCCCTGAAGATAAAACTAAAAAGACAGAAAATAACGAAACACAAAAGGTTAATTAATGGCTAAACATTGATTAAAGTTTTAAATAAAGCTCCTCAAACCCTCTATTTTGCAACACCAAAAAAAAACCTCTTGTCACAACAGACAAGAGGTTTTTAGTGACCCTGGCAACGCCCTACTCTCACGTACCCTATCGGTACACTACCATCGGCGAAGACACGTTTCACTTCCGTGTTCGGGATGGGAACGGGTGGTTCCATGTCTCTATGGTCACCAGGCTTTTTGTTTTTACATTGAGTTATAAAAACAAAAGGTCTAGTGACCACAAAGATTAAACATCGTTCTTTGAAAACTGCAGGCAAATTGAGAATAAAAAACCTAAGCACTACAAGAACTACAAGCCAATCGGGCTATTAGTACCGCTCCGCTACATGCATTACTGCACTTACACGCGCGGCCTATCAACGTGGTAGTCTACCACGGCCCTGATAGGGAGATCTCATCTTGGGAATGGCTTGGCGCTTAGATGCTTTCAGCGCTTATCCTTTCCGGACATAGCTACCCGGCGCTGCGCCTGACGGCACAACCGGAACACCAGCGGTCCGTCACTCCCGGTCCTCTCGTACTAGGGAGTGAACCCCTCAAATCTCCAACGCCCACAGTGGATAAGGACCGAACTGTCTCACGACGTTCTGAACCCAGCTCGCGTACCGCTTTAACCGGCGAACAGACGGACCCTTGGGACCTTCTCCAGCCCCAGGATGCGATGAGCCGACATCGAGGTGCCAAACCGAGCCGTCGATATGGACTCTTGGGCTCGATCAGCCTGTTATCCCCGGCGTACCTTTTGTCCGATGAGCGATGGCGATTCCACATTCAACCACCGGATCACTTGGTCCTACTTTCGTAGCTGTTCGACCCGTCGGTCTCACAGTCAAGCTCCCTTCTACCCATGCGCTCGACGCACGATTGCCAACCGTGCTGAGGGAACCTTAAGAACTCCTCCGTTACCCTTTAGGAGGAGACCGCCCCAGTCAAACTGACCAGCTGCCATTGTCCCAAATCTCGATTCAGAGACTTTGGTTAGAACTCCCGTTACGGAAGAGTGGTGTTTCATTGGCGACTCCGCTTCCTCCGAAAAGGAAGCCTCACAGTCTCCCACTTACGCTAAGCAACCATAACAGAAGTCCAGTAACAGCATACAGTAAAGGTGCACGGGGTCTTTCCGTCCTACTGTGGGTAGGCGGCATCTTCACCGCCATTATAATTTCACTGAGCATCTCTTCGAGACAGTCGCCAACTCGTTACACGATTCGTGCAGGTCGGAACTTACCCGACAAGGAATTTCGCTACCTTAGGACCGTCATAGTTACGGCCGACATTCGCTGGGACTTGGGTTCAAAGCTTCGCCTTTTGGGCTAACTTCTCCCCTTAATCTTCCAGCATTGGTCACGTGTCACTCCCTATACGTCGTCTTCACGACTTTGCAGAGAGCTGTGTTTTTGTTAAACAGTCGGTTGGCGCTGTTCACTGCGACCTCCCTTGCGGGAGGCACCCCTTCTCCCGAAGTTACGGGGCTAATTTGCCGAGTTCCTTAAAGAGATTTCACTCACGCGCCTGAGTATATTCTACCCACCCACCTGTGTCGGTTTCCGGTACGGGCACCTTAGTATACCCGGAAGCTTTTCTTGGCATTTCATTTGAAAGATCCCCTCGGGATTTCTCCTTCAGGTCCCCTTGCGGGACAAGGACTTTCAGCACCTCGCCTTTCTCTTGAAATGCGTCCCTTCCGGTTAAATGTCGGTGGTGCTGGAATATTAACCAGCTTGACATCGTCTACGCCCTTCGGCCTCAACTTAGTCCCCGACTAACCCTGGGAGGACGAACTTTCCCCAGGAAACCTTGGGTTTACGGCGGGCCGGATTTTCACCGGCCTTATCGTTACTCATGTCTGCATTCTCACTTCCAAAAACTCCACGGTCGGTTACCCTCCCGCTTCACAGTTTTTGGAACGCTCCTCTACCGTGTCATAAAGACACCCGCAGCTTCGGTATGCAACTTCATCGCCAATCATTTTCGGCGCGAAATTTCTCGGTGAGTCAGCTATTACGCACTGTTTAAATGGTGGCTGCCTCTAAGCCAACATCCTCACTGTCTAAGAAATTTCACATCCTTTCCACTTAGTTGCATTTTGGCACCTTAGCTGGCGATCTGGGTTGTTTCCCTCTCGACGATGAAGCTTATCCCCCACCGTCTTACTCCCATGTTACACCCTGTGGTATTCAGAGTTTGATTGGATTCGGTACCCCGGTAAGGGCCCTAGTCCATTCAGTGCTTTACCCCCACAGGTCAGCACATGAGGCTAGACCTAAATCTATTTCGAGGAGAACCAGCTATCAGGGGGTTTGATTAGTCTTTCGCTCCTACCCACAGCTCATCGGAGACGTTTTCAACCGTCACCCGTTCGGACCTCCATCATCGGTTAAGATGACTTCATCCTGGCCATGGGTAGATCACCTCCCCTTCGGGTCTATTGCCTGCAGCTTTTGACGCCCTATTCAGACTCGCTTTCGCTTCGCCTCCGTCCCAAAGGGACATAGACTAGCCACAGACAATAACTCGCAGACTCATTAAGCAAAAGGCACGCCATCACCCTTTCGGGCTCTGACACCTTGTAGGCACACGGTTTTAGGTTCTATTTCACTCCCCTCATCGGGGTTCTTTTCACCTTTCCCTCACGGTACTGGTTCACTATCGGTCGCCAGGGAGTATTTAGCCTTACGCGGTGGTCCGCGCAGATTCACGCGAAGTTTCCCGTGCATCGCGTTACTCAGGATACCTTCAGATGTTGCAAAAGCTTTAAGATACAGGCCTCTCACCTTCTTTGGGGCGACTTTCCATCCGCTTCTCCTAGCTCTGCAACTATCTTTGTGAAGGTCCTACAACCCCAAGCAGCAAGCTGCTTGGTTTGGGCTGTTCCGCTTTCGCTCGCCACTACTAACGGAATCGCATTCGCTTTCTTTTCCTCCGCTTACTGAGATGTTTCACTTCAGCGGGTTTCGCCTAACCAGGTCTATGGATTCAACCTGGTCGGGTACGACATTACTCGTACCAGGTTACCCCATTCGGAAATCCCCGGATCAAAGCGTGCTTCCCACTCCCCGAGGCTTATCGCAGGTAGCTACGTCCTTCATCGCCTCCTGGCGCCAAGGCATCCACCATGTGCCCTTCCTTACTTGTAGCTCTCTTTAAGTACTCTTAAATATTTTACTCTCAATCACCTGCAGTTTTCAAAGAACAATCAACCCTCAAATTCAATCCTTAATATACACCGATTAGCCAAGCTAACAAAACAGTCAGGAAAAAAGAATTTTTTTGCTTAACCATCTGGGCCTGACTGGGCTCGAACCAGTGACCCTGCGCTTATCAAGCGCATGCTCTAACCAACTGAGCTACAGGCCCAATCGAGTCCCAACCTTTCCAGTCAATGATTCAACTGGAGGCAAGGGGATTCGAACCCCTGACCTACAGCTTGCAAAGCTGCCGCTCTACCAACTGAGCTATGCCCCCGACAATCTTAGGGATTATCGTGTTAAGCTTATCTTGAAGATGATCTTATCTTCTTTTTGCCTGACAGAAAACAAACCGCTTTTTGTGTATAAAACAAATTTTTATGTCTTTCATCACACAAACTACACTGGCTAGTCATAATTTTACACAAAAACGGCTTTCTGAGGGCTGTGGTCGCCAGTTCAACAGAACTGAGTTGTGCAGAATCCTTAAATAAGGGCGCAGTAACAGTTTTTAATAACTTACTTGTCCGCATCTATATATGCAGAACAAGCAATCGACCTAAGCAACGACTCCCTTTAAAAGTTAATCGTTGCCCTACTCCTTAGAAAGGAGGTGATCCAGCCGCAGGTTCCCCTACGGCTACCTTGTTACGACTTCATCCCAATCACTAGCCATACCTTCGACAACCATAAGGTTGGCTTCGGGTACAACCAGCTTTCAGGATGTGACGGGCGGTGTGTACAAGGCCCGGGAACGTATTCACGGCGCCGTAGCTGATGCGCCATTACTAGCGATTCCGGCTTCACGAAGGCGAGTTGCAGCCTTCGATCTGAACTGGGCCCGGTTTTTGGGATTTGCTCCACCTCGCGGTCTTGCTTCCCTCTGTACCGGGCATTGTAACACGTGTGCAGCCCAGGCCATAAGGGCCATCCTGACTTGACGTCGTCCCCACCTTCCTCCCCGTTGTACGAGGCAGTCTGTTCAGAGAGCCTTTCGGCAACTGGACATAGGGGTTGCGCTCGTTGCGGGACTTAACCCAACATCTCACGACACGAGCTGACGACAGCCATGCAGCACCTGTGCCGTTCGCCCTTGCGGGCCATTACCTTTCGGTAACTGAACACGGCATGTCAAGGCCTGGTAAGGTTCTTCGCGTTGCATCGAATTAAGCCACATGCTCCACCGCTTGTGCGGGCCCCCGTCAATTTCTTTGAGTTTTAGCCTTGCGGCCGTACTCCTCAGGCGGTGCGTTTAACGCGTTAGCTACGGCACTGGCGGGGTCGATTCCGCCAACGCCTAACGCACACCGTTTACGGCTAGGACTACCGGGGTATCTAATCCCGTTCGCTCCCCTAGCTTTCGTGTATCAGAGTCAGGTACCGTCCAGGAAGCCGCCTTCGCCACCGGTGTTCCTCTCGATATCCACGCATTTCACCGCTACACCGAGAGTTCCGCTTCCCCCTCCGGTCCTCTAGCTAGACAGTATCGAATGCAGTTCCTTTGTTGAGCAAAGGGATTTCACATCCGACTTATCTAACCTCCTACACACCCTTTACGCCCAGTAAATCCGAGCAACGCTCGGGACCTCTGTATTACCGCGGCTGCTGGCACAGAGTTTGCCGTCCCTTCCTCTCCCTGTACAATCAAACCTCCAGGTTTATTCAACCTAGAAGCCTTGGTCCAGGGTGACAGGAGTTTACAACCCGAAGGCCTTCATCCTCCACGCGGCGTCGCTCCATCAGGCTTTCGCCCATTGTGAAAAATTCTCGACTGCTGCCACCCGTAGGTGTCTGGGCCGTGTCTCAGTCCCAGTGTGGCTGACCACCCTCTCAGGCCAGCTACCCGTCTTAGCCTTGGTGGGCCATTACCTCACCAACTAGCTGATGGGCCGCGGGCCTCTCCTGAAGCGTAAGGCCTTTTCAGGTCCCCTACTTTGGTCTTTCGACCACATGCGGAATTACCCCACCTTTCGATGGGCTATTCCCCACTTCAGGGCAAGTTCCCACGTGTTACTCACCCGTTCGCCACTGAACTTGCTTCTTGTTGCCAAGAAACAAGCTGCGTTCGACTTGCATGTCTTATCCACGCCGCCAGCGTTCGCTCTGAGCCAGAATCAAACTCTCCGTAAAGAGAAAGATTCTTGGCTTGTTGTTCTACATAAAAAGTAGAACCCTGGCCACAAAACTACTGCATCACCTTAGATAAGGTTCTGCACAACTCAATCCTGTTTTCCGGCGACCAATATTTTCAAAGAACAAATTTTTCTATACCGCTTTATCGTAGGGAGTTTATCCTATTCACTCTCTTTTTTAAGTCAACAATTTTTTTTCTTAAAAAAAAGAGTTTTTAAAAATATACGTCTTATTTCACCCTTTTCAAAGCCAATTGCAAATCTCCAATTAGCCTTGTTAATAAACAATACTTGGGTATGGTTATCTTTCTATAAAAATAACTCTTTTTCTAATGGATTCAATCAATGGCTCTTTCAAAAAAGGATCGGTTCAAAAGATAAAAATGATCGAGCTATTTAATCTATCTAAAAATCTTATTCTAAACAATACCCGGCTCTGTTCTTATCTTACTATTGCTTTCGTTTTCCTTTTCTCTTTTATTTTTCTATCAGCAGGTTCTTTTTCTCTTCCTCTCATCGACCGAGATGAACCTAGATTTGCCCAGGCTGCAAGGGAAATGTTAGAAAAGAAAAACTATCTGGTTCCCTTTTTTAACGGTGAATATAGGCTGGATAAACCCCCACTGATTTATTGGCTCATGATTTTTAGTTACAGCCTTTTGGGAATAAATGAATTTTCAGCAAGACTTCCTTCTATCCTTGCCTGTTCCATCCTCTCCGTTATTCTTTATCGTTTTTCCTCTTCCTATTCTCCTAGGTTTCGGTTATTTGTCCCCTTAAGTTTTATTTGTTCAGTTCAAACCCTTATCCATGGAAGATTAGCCACCGCCGACATGGTAATGGTCCTGTTTGTGACCTTAGCTCAATGGGCTTTTTTAAATCTGCTTCATAAGAAATCCTGGAGCTGGCTGTTTGTTTTCTGGATCTCCTTGGCTCTCGGTTTCTTGGCTAAAGGACCCATTAGCTGGCTTGTTCCGCTTTTTACTTTTATCCTTTTCCGATTTGTTTTTTGGAGAAAACCATCGTCTATTCTTTCTCTATATTTTATTCCAGGCTCCTTGTTCTGTTTGGGGATCATAAGCCTCTGGGCAATCCCTGCGTTGATCGAAACAAAAGGGCTTTTTTGGAAAATTGGTATGGGTGAACATGTTATCCGTAGGGGCATGGAAGCTTTCGATAACAGGCCCTTTATTCCTTTCTATTATTTTATTTCCCCCTTTTTGAGCCTTTTTCCCGCTTCCGCATTCTTTGGGCTCTTTGTTGAAACACTAAGAAAAAAATGGTCAATGGATAACGCCTTCTTGCTTTCATGGTTTCTTGCTCCCATTCTCATATTTTCTTTCTATGCCACAGAACTACCTCACTATATTATGCCTGGATTTCCCGCCTATTTTCTAGTGATCGGTCAAGCTATCAGCGAAACAAAGCCAACAAGGTTTTCTATTCTCTTTGCCCTCTTTTTGTATATCCTGTTTTTTGTCTTTTCCCTTCTCATTCTTTTCTTTGGGTTTGCAGCTGGACCAACTGTAGACAATCCTCTAAAGCCTGTTTTTCTTTCCATAGGACTTATCATCTTTCTGTTATCTCTCTTTAGTGGAGCCATGATGCATTATGCATATAAGAATTCTTCTCGAGCTATCTCCATTTCTATCATGGCTACTGCCTATATCACCCTTAACTGTGTGTTTGGCTTCTTAGCTAAGGATCTCCATTCTCTTTCTTTAACTTCAAGAATTAGTCCTTTGTTTAAAAACATGCCTTTTTCTTCGCAAAACTATGCCTGGGGCTATACTGAACCGAGTCTTGTCTTTTATTCAAACAAGATTTGGAAATGGGATCCCCTTTCTAGCCAGCTTAATCCACCCTATTTTTCGCTTCGCCAAGAAACTGAAACTTCCCTTTCCAAGGCTTTGTTAAATGTTTTTCAAGGGAAAAAACAACCACAATTAGCCCAGAAGACAAATTTTTCCGTTGACAATCTTCCTCCTCCAGGGAAATGGGGAGAAGGAAAAATAGAAGGACTTAACCTAGGAAGAATGTCTTGGGTAAAAATTGAGTATTCCTATCAGTACTAATTTTAGCTCTCTTCAAAACCAAATCTTTTCAGTTGCAAAAGGCCCATCAAAAGAGAGGCTAAAAGCAACGGCTATCATCCTTAAGAGGGCATTCCGATAAAGAAAGATCGCGATTACCCTATCGGTCCCATACTCTTCCCCTATTCAATAAAAGAGAGAAGGCAACTGCTTTTGACTGTAGAGATTATTCTCAAGGCCACTTGTATTCACAAAATCCATAAAATGTCCCGTTGAGATTACTGCTGGATAAAGTGGATAGATCGATAAGCCGGCGAAAGTATTGGGCCTTTCCCTCCAATAGATTCGACAACTCGAATCAACAGTTTTATTTTCCCACAAAAAATATTTCTTTGATCATCAAGAAATAGAACCAAAAAGTAACTTTTGCTCTAAATTGTGCCTACTTGTTTTTTTCAACCTAGTGGGGTTTTTATTCATTGATGATTTTAAAGCTAAAATTGCATAAGTTTTTTTGGTCTTCTTCAACTTCTTTTTTTCTTTTCATTATTCTCTGTATCTTTTTGGGATTAAAAAACCTTCTTCTTAGTGAATCCCGAAATTTTGAGCTTACTATAGAGGATACAATCATCACGCTCGTAAAGGACCAAAAATTCCACACCTTTGCTTTTAATGGCCAAGTACCTGGTCCCCTTATTCATGTTAAATATGGTGATGATGTGACCGTAAAAGTCACCAATCTCACCACCCTTCCCCATACGATCCACTGGCATGGCATACTCCAAACTGGAACTTGGCAAATGGATGGAGTACCCAACACTACTCAACCCGAGATCAAGCCTGGAGATACTTTTAGCTATCATTTCAAAGCACTACCTGCAGGGACCTACTGGTATCACTGTCATGTCAATGTAAACGAACACGTTTCAATGAGGGGCATGTGGGGACCCCTGATCGTCGATCCACCTAAACCCCATCCTTTAGAAAAAAAGGTGACCAAGGATTATATCCTCATGCTCAGTAGTTGGCCTTCTCAATGGGCAAGAAAACCTGGATACGGAGGTATTCCCGGAGATGTCGAAGATTATTTTACCATTAATGCTAAAAGTTATCCTGAAACTCAACCCATTCGGGTCAAAAAAGGTGATTTTATCCGCTTGAGGATTTTTGCCACAAGTGACACGGTGCATTCCCTTCATATTCATGGACACGTTTTTTTGATTGGATGTAAAGACGGCCATTTCTTACCCAATCCCATAGAAGCTGATACCCTGCTGATTTCTCCTGGAGAAAGATACGACTTGTTCATGTATGCCGATAACCCTGGCCGATGGATGGTCCATGACCATGTGGATGTCCATACAACCAATGGCGGTAATCCCATGGGGGGAATAATGACGGTTATTGAATATGACGAAGTGGAAAAAACTGACTCCTGGTATGACTGGAAAGATAAAAAATTCGTTCCTGACTTTTTTTACGAAGAATCGCTTAAAAAGCCTTATGGCCTCTTTATAAATCCTGCATTTAAAGGAGAACCTGCCCCTCAATAAAAATGAAGATGAAAACCTCCTTTTTATTAATTTTTATATTCGTTTTTTTCTTTTCTGTAAAAAAGCTTTTGGCAGAAGATGGAATGCACATTCTTCAAAATCAATGTGCAAGCTGTCATGCGTTAACTAAACCAACTGACAACTCCCTGGAAAGATTATGGAATAGAAAAGGGCCAGACCTCTATTATGCAGGCTTAAAATTTCAAAAGGACTGGCTTGTCAAATGGCTTCAGCAACCCACTGTTATTCGTCCTGCAGGTGAATTTTACCTGAAACATATTAAAACAACTCCAAAAGGTGATGAAATCGATCCTTCCACATTGAGTGCACATCCCAAGCTTTCACCTACAGAAGCACAAGTGGTAGCAGACACATTAATGAATTTTAAACCAGAGGGACTCCTAACAGCCGCTAAATTTAAAAATGAGCCTATCAATCCGACGATCGGAGCCATGTTCTTTGGAAAATTAAGAGGCTGTTCATCCTGTCATGCTACAAAAGAAGGAGGAGGAGGTCTTTCTGGACCCGAGTTATTTGATGCTGGAGATAGGCTTCAAGGGGATTTTGTTTATTCATTTATAGAAGATCCTCAGAAATTTGAACCCCATATTTGGATGCCTCAACTCGATTTAGCAGAAGCGGATCTTCAGCGGCTAACTTCTTACCTAATGAGCCTTCATGGGTCTTCCTCACAAAAGGAGAAAAAATGAGAATGAAGTTCCTCACCCTGATCAGAATCCACTATAGCCCTCTCCTATTCTTTTTATTGTTATCTAGCTCTTTTGGAGCATGGGCTCAAGATCAAAAATGGGCAAAAATTGAAAAGGTATACAACACCTACTGCGTACAATGCCATGGATTACAAAGAAACGGTACTGGCATTAATGCCAAATTTATGACTGTCCAGCCTCGAGATCATACAGACCCCAAGGAAATGGGCAAAATACCTGATGATGAAATCATAAAAGCCATTACTAACGGGGGTATTTCTGTGCAAAAATCAATCCTCATGCCCGCATGGGGTAAAGTGCTTACGCAAGAAGAAATTCTAGAATTAAAAGACTATCTTCGCCACATCTGCAATTGTGGGATGGAAAATAAAAAATCCTAAAAATGGAGGGAAAATCATGAAAAGAAAAAAAAGAAAAATGAGATGGTTGATAGCCATACCAATCCTGTGGATAGGTATTGGATCGTTGGGAGTAGCTAAGACCGTGCCTGTTGAATTTCATGGCAAAGAGGCCGAATTGACCATTGATAACAAGGGCACAAAATATCTTGCCTGGACGTTTAATGGCCAAGTTCCCGGTCCCTTGGTAAGGGTTACAGAAGGAGATGTTGTTGATTTTACACTTGTAAATGAAATCACAAACAAAAAATCCCATGCCATGGATTTTCACGCAGCCCAGTTAGATGCAGCAAAAGACTTTGGACAAATCAGGCCTGGAGAAACCAAGCATTACTCCTTTAAGGCTAATTATCCTGGAGTATTTTTTTATCATTGTGGTGCTGATCCTATGGTCCAACATATAGCAAGGGGAATGTTTGGGGTAATCATCGTAGACCCTAAGGATCCAAAGGCTATGCCTAAAGCGGACAGAGAGTATGTGCTCGTACAATCTGAAATCTATTCCAATCCCGACGATGAAAAAAGCTTGATGGAGGGCAAATGGGAATTCGCCGCTTTTAATTTTTGCAAGTTTAAATATGACCCCGTTCACGATGAAAGAGCCACGACTTGGTTGCAGGCAAAACCAGGTGAAAGGGTGCGCATTTATTTCGTCAATGCTGGACCTAATGAGTTTGCTTCCTTTCATCCTATAGCAGGAATATGGGACAGGGTTTATGTTGGAGGAAATCCTAAAAATGTTTTATACGGCCTGCAATCTTTTACTGTTGGACCCGGTGATGGGGCTATTTTTGATCTGGTTTCACCTGTCGAAGGAGCAAATGCAATCGTTACTCATTCTATGAAACAAGCTCTGTCCGGAGCTATCGCAATAATCATGTTTACCAAAGATGCAGACCCCAAAATGGGTCGAGGAGATCAAATTTTAGTGCGATAAAAAGCTGCATGGGGGCAGGTATGGCTTCTATCTTGATGCCTGCCCAGTCTCTCAACACTTCATAAAAAACACGCATAGAGACGATTAGAGCTACCTTTATATTTATGATAGAATAGGTTCAAAAAGTTTTTGCTCCTACCTTATCTGTAAGGCAAAGATAAATATTTTGCTAACCATAAGTAAAACGACATTTAACCCTTAAGATGGTTTTCTAGAATCAGCTAACACCTACTTAAAGAATACCCAACTGAGTAATGAGGGAAAAAGAAAATAGAGGGGCCTTGGCGACTGCCCGTTTCATTTAAATTACCTTGGCTCCATTATGTAAAGGACGGAATGGCTCTTTTTCTACAACACTCTGGGTTAGGTTAAAATCAATTTCTTTTTGAAGTTCCTCTACACTTTTTAACACTTTCATGAATTTTTCTCCAAAATCGGTCAAGTGATATTCTACTTTGGGAGGAACAAGAGGATAAACGGTTCTTTCTACAATGCCCCATTGACAAAGCTTTTTCAAAAGGTCATTTAGAACCTTAGTGGTAATGCCAGGAATATTTTTTTTCATTTGGCCAGGTCTATGTATTTCTTGACAAATTAGTTCCAATACAGAGACCGTCCACTTACATTTAAAAACTTTTTCTACTAACCGCGCTGCTTCTGCTTTCCTTGTAGGCAATATCACTTTTTGTCTTGCCCTATTATCCATATTGCAAAGATTAAATTTTTTATCATTATTGTCAATAAGGTTTAATATTTTTCTTATTATTTTATATAGGGAATTGCTGAATCTAATTAGGGAGTTTTTCTTATCAATTTTCCCTAGGAACAAAAGATACTTGAGTATCGACTGGGAAATCCAATTTTTTTGGATAATCAACCACCCAATGAGCTCCCCTACTTTCTTTTCTCTGCAAAGCGCTTTCGATGATAATTGCAGCTGTCAAGGCCATATTTTGAGCTTCTAGATTGAGAAGTGACAACGTGCCTTCTTTTTGATGGCTTTTTAAAAATTCGAGCAGCAGCTCAATTTCTTTTTTTGCTTTCCCAAGATCTGACACACACCGGACTATGCCAACATAATCCCACATAATTTTCCTAATCTTACCCATCACCTCTCTTATGTCGGCATCCATGGCTCTATTTTCTTCAAGTAAAACCCTTTCACTGAGCTCAATTTTATCTAGCGAAAAATTTCTATTTTCTTTGGCAGAAAGCTTTGCCGCCCTTCCTGCAACAATAATGGCTTCCAACAAGGAGTTGCTTGCCAATCTATTGGCTCCGTGAAACCCCGTACAAGCTACTTCTCCCGCCGCCCATAAACCAGGGATAGATGTCTTTCCCCACGGATCTGTGGCCACTCCCCCGCATTGATAATGAGCAGCTGGAGCCACAGGCACCAGATCCTTTGACATATCTATTCCTTGACTTAAACAATAGGAGAAAATGTAGGGAAATCTTTCTTCAAGCCATTTTCTTTCTCTTCCTCTTATATCTAAATAGACATAAGGATAATTATTTTTTTTCATTTCCATGAAAATGGCCCGACTAACAATATCTCGAGGGGCAAGTTCTGCTCTTGGATCAAAGGCTTTTAGAAAATGTTCTCCTTTTGGATTTATAATTTTCGCTCCTTCTCCACGAACCGCCTCGCTGATCAAAAATTTTTGAGCAGTAAATTGAGCAAAACAGGTAGGATGAAATTGGATCATTTCCATATTTTTAAGAATAGCCCCAGCCCTGTAGGCCATAGCGATTCCATCACCCGTTGCACTATTAGGGTTTGTTGTATGGAGATAAATAGCTCCACAACCACCCGTAGAAAGAAGGGTATGAGGAGAGAGAAAGGCTTTTATACATTTCTTTTCTTTGTCGTAAACATAAGCCCCAAAACAATTATTCTTTGAAACAATAAGATCAACGGCCAATTGATTTTCCCATATCCTAATCTGGCTTCTTTTTTTCACCTCCTTTTTCAATGCTTCAATAATGGCCATCCCCGTATGGTCTTTAACATGGAATATTCTTCGATGTGAATGGCCCGCTTCCAATCCTAGATCATAATTGCCATTCTCATCCTTGGTGAAAGGCACTCCATAACGAATTAAATCCTTAATCCTCGTTGGAGCTTCTTCAACGAATGATTTTACTACTTGAGGATTGCACAACCCATCGCCAGCTTTGAGAGTATCAGAAAGGTGTGATTCAAAGGTATCTTCTGAAGAGCTCACACAAGATATACCGCCCTGGGCATACCACGAACTCGAACTATTAAAAGTATTTTTAAGAAGAACCGAAACAGGGCCAAATTGAGATACCTCTAAGGCAAAAAAGAGCCCAGCAATGCCTCCTCCGATGACTAGGTAATCTGTTTCTATTTTCTCCATGAAAGTATAATTCAAAGCCAAAAAAAGACCTTATTTCATGAGTGAAATTTTATGAGGGCTCTTTTGCTTTTTTACCCTATGTAACACAGGAACAGGTTTTTTCAAATTTCGATAAGTCTGCACGATAGTCACCAAGTTATTCACCGTCCAGTACAGAGATAAAGCAGAAGCAAAGTTATAGAAGAAAAAGAGAAAGAAAACGGGCATCCATTGAAAAACCTTTAGCTGCGGATTTTCCGAAGCCTGGGGAGTCATTCGAGACAATAGAATTTGGGTTCCTACCATTATCAAGGGTAATGGATTGATATCGAGACCAACAGATGGAATTCGGAAAATGGTATCGGGTTGAGTTAAATCCCGAATCCATAAAAACGATTGATTCCTTAATTCAACGGAGCCCTGAAGCATCGTATAAAACCCGATAAAAATGGGGACCTGAACAAGCATAGGTAAACAGCCCCCTACAGGATTTACTCCATATTCCCTGTAAAGTTTCATCATTTCAGCCTGCATTTTATCCGGCTGATCTTTGTAGCGAGCTTGCAACTCCTTCAGTTTAGGGGAAAGTGCCTGCATCGCTTTCATGTTCCTGTTAGCTTTTGACTGCAGGGGCCAAAAAATCCCTTTAAGAAGCAAAGTAAATAAAATTATATCTAGACCATAATTGGGAATAAAAGAATGAAAATGAACCATGCACCAAACCAAGGGTTTGACCACCCAGCCCCACATTCCATATTCCATGACCCTATCTATATGATCACCTAGTTTTTTGAGACGAGCATATTCTTTGGGTCCTCCATAAGTTTTAAACTGAACACTTAGAATAGAGTTGGGTTCAATGGACATTTCAGGAAAATAGGCCCATGCTTTAATGCCCACAGGTTTAATATTTTGCCCCTCCCGCTCAGAAGGAAATTGAGAAAGTTCAACCGGTACAGCTTCAACTTGAATGGGAGGAAGAGAGGAAGGAGGAGAAACTACAATAGTAAAATACTGGTTTTTTACGGCCACCCAACGCAAGGGTTCATTAGGGCTATCAATGACTGTTCGAGGCCCTCTCCAGTAGAACAATCCCAAAAAACCTGCAGCATTAAAATCAGGGAGGCCAATGCGTCCAAACCGGGCCCCTTTTAAAGTAAGCCAATTGACAGCCATGTTTTGCACGGCATCCTTGACATGAATGGGAGAGGCCAATCCCATATTTATCCTGTACTTAGGAAGAGTGATTGGCAAAGAGGATCTATTAATGAGCCGCTGTTCCATCATAATTTGGTAATCCTGGCTCAAAGAAAAAATTCTTTCTAGAGTAACCCCATTTGTTAGATTACGACGAAAGAAAACTTTTCCTTCTTTGCTTTCCGATTGATAGCCGCTCAAGTTATACTTGGCATCCCATCCAGAAAGATTGAGCAAAGGCTCTTCATCAAATCGATTTAGCAAAATGTTTTCTTTGCCGTTTGGTCCTCGAAAAAAATGTTCTTTAAGCTCGATATTTTGAATGCCTCCTCCCCAAGAAGTAAAAGATACACGTATTTTATCATTTTCTAGATAACTAATGATTTCTTTACCAAGGTCTGGGGATTTTTCGAAGGATTCTAAAGGACCAAGAGTTTGGCTCTCTTCTGGAGTTTTTGAAGATTGTTGATCGGGTGAAGTCTCTTCAGAAAACGTAGACTCAGCAGGTGCAGGTTGTTGCCTTACGTAGTGATATTCTACATATATCTGCCATGCTAAGAGTAATACGAGAGAGATTCCAAAACCGATCCAACCTTTCTTATCCATAACCACAAGATATGAATATTAACCTCTAAAGAAATAACAAAGATTTCCTTCTTCGTAAGATATTTACAAGAGATTTTTCTATTTTTATAAAATAAATTTGTTTGCTACCATAAATGAAAATCCCTTTTTCAAGGATTTGGCTGTTTGTTTACCCCTTTTATGCCTTTTAGTCCTAAATCTTTTGAATCCGGAACCGGATCCCATCCCTCTCCTCCCCAAGGATGACATCTTAGGATTCTTTGCAAGGAAAGAATTAATCCTCTTATTATGCCATGTTTTTGAACCGCCTCTCTACAATATTGAGAGCAGGTTGGATAATAACGACAAACTCCATACATTCCCAACGACTGGCGAAATGTACTGAGGCCATATCGATAAATATCCAAAAGAAAAAAAACTATTTTTTTCATATAATTTATTCCAAGGAAATCGCCTTTTTGCCCAGTTCTATCATATCCTTTTTCAACTCCTCAAATGAAGCTTTCAAAGCTTTTTCTTTGGCTATCCAACCAAAGGAAAAAGACGAAAGTTTAAAAGGCAGGTACTGCCGAAATATCTCCCTCATTCTTCTTTTAATCAAATTTCTTTGTGAAGAATTAATCACTTTTCTTGATACAGCAAAAAAGACAAGGGGAAAAGTTTTGTCCTCTCTAGGCAAAAGATAAAGTATAAAATAAGGAGAAGAAAACTTTTTTCCTTCGGAGAAAAAAAGAGAAATTTCCTTTTTCTTTTTAGCAATAAGTCTACGCGATAATCGATTGTTCAAAACCACTGGATTTCTAAAAACCATCTTATTAAATAAAAGTCTGGGTATGAAAATCATGAAGGAACATGGCGATTAAATTTTCTTTCGGTGTTTTTAGGAACCAAACGCCATCTACCCTTTTTTCTTCTCCTTTGTAATATTAATCGTCCAGTTCTTGTACGAGTACGTTTTAAAAACCCATATTGCCGCTTTCTTGTTCTTTTTGAAGGTTGAAAGGTCCTTTTCATATGTTCCCCCTACGGTCGGATTTGAAAGTTAAAAATGTAGTCTATAGAACTGATTGTGCGTTAACAAGCTCGAGCAGATGATTACCTAAAATTTTACCTACATCACGCAAACATTCTTTTTCATCACTCTCTGGTAAAAGAGCGAGTTCATTTTCCCCTTTTTCCAAGAAATTCATCGCTGTCTGAAGAGTTTTTTTGAGAATCCCTTCTTTTACAATCCAAAATTGAATTTTCCCCCAGTCAGCGGATACGCCGTTTTCGAAAATTTCCACAAGCGTTCTTTTTATCTCTTCCGACCCCTGTTGATAAAGATAAAGAATAGGTAAAGTTAATTTTCCTCCTCCCAAATCTGTCCCCAAGGTCTTGCCCACATTTTCTTCACTGCCAAAAAGATCTAAACAATCATCATATATTTGATAAGAAGATCCCAATGCCTGGCCAAATCTGCCAAGAGCTTCAGATATTGCGCTCGAAGCAGAATTAAGCCTTGCCGCCAGTTCACAGGGAATGCGAAAAAGTTCGCCCGTTTTCATCTGAATGATCTTTAAATATTCCTCTTCCAACAAGCTCCAATCAAATCTTCTACGGGTCTGAAGGATTTCCCCACTACAAACAACACATACTCCACTTGCGACACTCCTAATAATATCCGGATGCAACCGACAACATACTTTTAAGGCTTGGGCAAACAAACTATCACCAAGAAGAACCGAAATTTCAGTTCCCCACCTTGAAGTCACAGAAGGAAGTCCTCTGCGCATCGAAGCCCCATCAAGAATATCATCATGAACAAGAGTCGCTAAGTGAATCATCTCAATAACCACCGCTAAATAAAGATGATCCTCAGCTATTCCTCCACTGCCCTTTGCAGAAAGCAACACAAGAAGAGGCCTAATCCTTTTGCCTTCGCTGGCTAAAACATAGCGAAATAAAGAAGCAACTCCCGCATCAAATTCTTCAGCTTGGTTTAAAATTTCCCTGTCTATCCAAGCAAGATAATCTTTAAGCTGACCAGTCAAGCTTTGGAATATATCCGGTTTCGGTTTAACCTGATCTTTAATTATAGTCATCTTAGCATCATTACTGCGGTCATTATCATTTCCTCCAGTCATAGACACCACGCTATCCCTACTTTCTAAAGCTCTTTAGTAAATAACTCCCTTGGTTTTTTCTTTTAGAAAAAAACCAAATGTCAATTTTCTTTTTTCTGTAAGGTTAGCTAGAGAAGCAGTGATTTCAAAGCTTCTTTTAGTACTCTTACAGTTCAGATTGTTGCATTGGAGGAATCTTTGCACGCCTCGATCATGGCATCGAGCGCTTTTCTGAATTCTTCCAACCCGGGGGCAGGAATAATAATTGCATCCCTTCTTCCTCGCACATCTTCAGTAATACGAAGAAACCTACCCCTTCCATTCTCTTTAAGATCAAAGAAGAAGTTCTTTCTTTCTACAGTAATCTTTTCACTCTTAATGTTTTTTTGCTCGCCATCCATTTCTAGAACTCCTCGCTGGTTTTTAGAGTAACTTTTGAAAGGTCTATTTGTCAAATCCTCGTTTTACATCATCTAATAAAACCGTTTATACTTTGCCTTTTCTGTTGGGTTGTGCAAAATATTTTTTATGTTTTAAGGAAAATCTATTCATTGTGACTAAACAAAAATCATATTTAAGAGGTTTTCTTTTTTTATCCTTCGCCATTCATTTGGCGATAACTTTATTTCTTGGATCAGGAGTTTTGAATCGGTTTTTTCCCCAGACTCCTCCCCATGATCCTCCTCCGCCAACTTTAACTATGCTTGAAATGGTTCAACCTGAAAGCTTTATACCTACCGAAGAATGGCAAAAGACCACTCATCCTGATCCCAATGCTCTGCTTCAATCGGATAGATCAACTTCGTTAAGGAGCCAGGAAACACCTCAAAACCCTAACTCCCCTCTCCCTCAGCTTTCCGGAGATCCCCGCTCATCAATGAGTTATGTTGATGTTCCTTCCTCAAGGCCTTCTCCTCCAAGACCGAGTGGAAAATATACTCCAGCCCAAAAAGCATCCCCGGCTCATAGGCAAATGCAAACTGAAAATCCTCAAACTCCCTCTCCAACTCCAAAAACAGAAGTTCAAAAACAAAATCAAAACCAGCAACAAAAAGCAAATCAATCCCTAAAAGAAGCTGTCCAACAGCCATCTAAAGCTGAAGAAAAAAAAGATGAAAACGCAAAAGAAGAAAATCCCGCTAAGTCACTCGAAAAGCTCCTCAAAGAGATCAACAATCCCACAGAGGAATATCTGAAAAAAGACGATCCCAATGGTGATCCTCTTATGCCTTTTCAAAATAAATCACCAAAAACCCCAACAAAGAATGAAGCTAAAGAAGCCTCTAAAAACAGCCCTTCTCAATCCCAACCCCAAAACAATCCTTCTGCAAACGCGTCAGATCGTCCTGAACCTGCCTCTCAACCCTCTCCTCCTCCCGCTCCTCCCCCTTCCCCTGAATCTTTTGAAAGGCATCGGATGCAAATAGCAGGAGGAAGAACAGCTGAACTTGGTCCTGTTTCACCTTCGGCAAGAGAAACCGAACTTGGCCGTTATAAGGCAAGGCTTTATCGCGCCATCGGCTCCAGGTGGTATCTAGAAGTAGAGCAAAGCATGGGTCTTCTTGCCATTGGCTCTGTTAGAGTAAGGTTTTACGTTCAATCCGATGGGACAGTGAGTAGCCTACAAGTTATTAGTGAAGAAGGCATAACCGAAGTATTGCGGACAATTTCCCTCGATTCTATTAGACTGTCTGCGCCTTTTGGGCCCTTTTCAGAAGAAATGAAAGGACAAATTGGCAATGGATTTTGGGAAGAAATTACCTTCACCATTTACTAATAAAAGAACATTGGTATTTTTTTGAATAATATGGGTTAGTATAAGGAAAGAGTCTATGGTTATTGCGACTAGCTTGAATTGGAATCAGATTTCATCTTATTTTGCGATAAAAAATTTTATAGAAGGTAGTGGGCTGTTCATATACCCGGTCATTCTTTGTTCTATTGTGGGACTGGCAATCATTCTCGAAAGGGCCTATGCTTTACGAAGATCTAAAATTATACCCAAAAAGCTGGTCAAGGCGATCGAAGAACTCGGTTGGGGAGAAAACCCCGAGCACATAGAAAAACTTTGCCAGGATCAAAAGTCGACTTTAAGCCGGCTTGTTTATCTCTGTCTTCAAAACATGACTTGGTCGAAATACGAAAATTCAGAAACTCTCCAAGTCAAGGCCCGTGCTGAAATTGCCCAACTAGAAAAAGGACTTGTCATTCTTGAAATAATCGTAGGTATCGGCCCATTGCTCGGTCTGCTAGGTACACTTTCTGGACTAATCACAATTTTTGGCAACGTCGGGACCCATGGCATGGCCACTCAAGGAGCAGCTATCGCCCATGGTATTTCAGAAGCACTGCATACCACTCTTGCTGGCTTGGGTATAGCTGTTCCCTGCTTGATCGCCCATAGTCTTTTTAGTCGAAAAGTAGAAGCCTATGCAGTTGAAATGGAAACGATCTGTTCAGAGCTCCTGGCAAAAATTTATACTGAAGCACCATCTCCAGATGTTAACTATTAATCTATTCTTTGATAAAATAGGCCAGATGTGATCAATTAATTATGGAATTTAGACCGAAAAGCAACCGCAAGCCTTTGATCAATCTCGTATCTTTAATCGACATCCTATCCATAGTTCTACTCTTTTTCGTTGTGACTACTACTTTTCAAAGAGAAGAACCCGCTGTAAAAATTGATCTACCTAAATCGGTGCGATCAAAACCCATAAGAGCAGATCTGCCTAAAATTATTTTCGTTACTGAAGATAAAAAGATCTTTTTAGATAATAACCCAGTGGAACCGGACAAGCTGGGTGAGATTCTAAAGAAAACAATTTCTGAAAACCCAAATGCCAAAATTGCTCTCAAAGCGAGCAAAAATGCTCCCTTCGAAATCATAATTCAAGTTATGGATGCAGTTAAATTTGCAGGAATTCCAAACTTACCTACATTTACTGCAGAAGAGGACAAAAAACCTTAAAAAAACAATATCTTTACTCTTATGGTATTAAACATTGTTTTGTACGATCATCCTATTTTAAGAAAAAAAGGAAAACCTATCGACTCATTCAATGATCAGTTAAAACGACTGGTCTCAGACATGCTTGAAACAATGGCTTTTCATAAAGGAGTAGGTTTGGCAGCTCAACAAATCGGTCAAGCCCTACAGCTGGCGGTAATCGATGTGAGCGAATCTAAAATTCCTTCTTCCTTGCTCATCGAGGGGAAACCTGTTCCCATCGAAGAACATATGCCTCTTTTTCTTATAAATCCTACCTTAAGTTGTACTCGATCCAAGGAGTTGAGCAACGAAGGCTGTTTAAGTTTTCCTGGATTAAGAATAGATGTTCCTCGGTCGAAGCGAGTAAAGCTAAAAACATTCGACTTGGAAGGCAAGCCCTTGGCTTTGGAAGCGGGAGGATTTCTTGCCATAGCCATACAGCATGAGTTTGATCATCTCCAAGGGAAGCTTTTCATCGATTACCTATCTCCCGAAAAGAAAAAGGCGATCAAAGAAGAACTCGAAAAAATAAAAAGGGCAGAACCCTCCCTTTTTGCCAAAGAAAACGCTTAGGCTTGTTTTGTTGTATCCCAAAGAATTGCACGAATGGGGATTATGGTCTCTTCCTGTTTTGGTTGTAATGTGGGCAGCTTATAGATGTTGACTATCTTTGTCTTTTTACAATAAAGAAAGGCAAAAAAGCTTAATTATAGCTCACATTTCTTGGCCCACAAAGCTAAAAACTGCAACAGTTATGCAATCAGGCTGAATTTTTGTTGCTCTGATTTAAAAAATTTTTACTTCGTATAAACTCTAAAAGTTCCTTCCCTCCAAAATCAGCCAGAACCTCATTCCCCCATTCCATAGTGGGAGCTCGGGATTGCCCTGAAATCATCCTCATTCTTTGGTAAGCTTCCTTATCTCTTAATACATCAATGCGTTCGTAAGTAATATGCAACTGATTTAACAGTTGCTCGACCTCTTCACACCACGGACAACCCTCCTTAATATAAAGAATGAGCTTTTTTTCATCCATAATGGTCAACTCAAATTTTTGGTTTAGCCTGGTTAACTGCCCATAACTCTTTCTAGGGCTTTATCCAAAGGAAGTTGCAATCCACAATAAAAAGAACCGAATTCAGCAAATTGAGCACTTACAGGATCAAATCGCATTTCATAAACAATCGACTTAATATCAAAAGGATCTTTTGCATATAGACTTACTGCCCATTCCCAATCATCTAATCCAGTAGATCCTGAAATATACTGAACAACTTTACCACTATACTTTCTGCCCACAGCTGCATGTCCTTTCATTAACTCTTTTCTTTCTTTAAACCCAAGGGCATACCAGTTCTGACCGTTTTCTCTTTTTTTCCTCATTGGATAAAAAGAAAAAAAAGGATAATCGGCTAATGTAGGATAGAGTCGAACAGTCGTATAATATTCTCGATTTTTTTCAAAAGAGATCATTTTTTCTTTAAATTCTTCAGATCCAGGACTGAGGCCCGAAGAAATTAACTCCTGCTCAAATTCATCTCTTGTTGTAGTGTATTCAGATTTCTCTGTCATAGAAAAAAAAGAAAAATGAAGATTCCATCCATCGCTGCCAAATTCCCTTACGAGCTTTTTTTCAATCTCTTGCATCAGGTTTAATTCCGGACCTAGGATCATAAAACCGATATCGCAATGGCAAAGCATGCAGAAGGTAGCGACTTGAAATTTTTCCTGTTTTCTGATATTTTCAATAAAAGAAATTATCTCTTTTTTGAAATTTGCATTGTGAGGACAGTCTTTTCTTTTCCAATGATCTATAGAAAAGAAAAGGTGAACTACAAAAAGACCTTCTTTGGGTTTTATTGCTTCCATTACAAATGCTCCTTTTAGGTTTTTCGGTTAAAAAAGAAATCCATGATGCATCACTTTTATCGAATGGAGATTATTTTGAGCAAAAAATATTTTTTAAAAGTATCATCTAATAAATCTAATAAACGAAACGCAATCGGGCAAAACCTAGAATGAATACAAAATATAATGGCCATTCTTCCCCTTCAAGCGAACTTTCAGAAAAAAATCGAATGGAATCACCGACCCTGCGTTCCCATTCTTTGAGCGAAGCCTTGAAATGCTTCAAACAAAAGACTCAACTCCCTGCCCATTCCTCTCCAGCTCCTGCTGCCCTTCCGATGGTTCAATCGCTTCGACTCTCATCTCCTTCTTCTTCAACTCAGCTCATTCCTAAGGGAGCCGCTTCCACTAACGCAGGCAATGAAGCTCTCATTAAATCTGTCCAACTGGTTAAGGAATATGGAGGCAGAAAAGTGGTTAATGGGGTAGACCTTGTAGTCAATCGGGGTGAAATCGTTGGTCTCCTAGGACCCAATGGAGCGGGTAAAACTACTACTTTTTACATGCTTATTGGCCTTATTACTCCCACCAAAGGAAAAGTGTTTTTTGAAAATGAGGACATCACCAACATGCCGATGTATAAAAGGGCCCGAAAAGGGCTTGGCTACCTGCCCCAGGAAGATTCCGTATTTAGAAAACTTACGGTTGAAGAAAATCTCATGGCTATACTTGAATTTCTGGACATCTCTAAAGCAGAAAGACAGCGTAGGCTTGATGAACTTATTCATGATTTCGGTCTGGACAAAGTAAAAAAAACACTCGCTATGTCCTTAAGTGGGGGTGAAAAAAGAAGGCTTTCAATCGCCAGAGCTTTAACAACTTCCCCTTCGATTTTGCTCCTTGATGAACCTTTTAGTGGGGTTGACCCTCTGGCCGTTTATGATCTCCAACAACTTGTTTTGAGTTTAAAACAAAGAGGTGTCAGTGTTCTCATTACTGATCATAACGTCAGAGAAACCCTTTCTATTGTTGACCGCGCTTATCTCATCTATGAAGGTAAAGTTATGAGTCATGGGACCAGTGAATTTTTAATCAACGATCCGGTTACCCGTGAACTTTACCTTGGGCCTCGATTCAGCATGTAAAATCTTTAAGATTACCCTTTCTCAACAAAAAGTTCTCCCCCCTTTCCTGTTAATTTGTTAAGGTTTTTGAGTAAAAACGGGTATTATTCTGAAAAAATTCAGATTTTAGAAAAAACTTCGAAGAGATTTTGTCCAAGCATCTTCGGTTAAAATATTTTATTTTATAAAACTGACAAAGATTGGAAATATGCAATGATACCTTACGAAATAGAGCTCAACGAAGAACAAAAAAAAGCGGTCACAGCCCCCTTGGGTCCTATCCTTGTTATTGCTGGAGCTGGAAGCGGTAAAACACGGACTTTGACTTACCGCGTAGCTTACTTGATTGAAAAGGGTATAAAACCCGAGCGGATAATCTTAGCCACTTTTACTAACAAGGCTGCAAAGGAGATGCTCAGCCGCGTAGAACGACTGGTCAAAGCCGATACGACAAGAATTTGGGGGGGAACATTTCATCATCTTTGCAACAAAATTTTAAGATATCATGCTAACGAGATCGGTTTTGGGCAAAATTTTACAATTATTGATCGTGAAGATTCGATCCATCTGCTTGCCGATTGCATCAATCAACTCAATCTTAAAAATAGCAGCAAGTTTTTCCCCTCTCCTGAAGCCTTGATAGAGGTATTTTCACTATCAATTAACAAAGCAAAACCTGTTTGGAGAATTATAGAAGAATCCTTTTCTCACTTTTCTGTCTTTTGTGAAGAGATATCTAAACTGCAGAGTTTTTACATTGAACGGAAAAGAAAATCTTTGATTTTTGATTATGATGACCTGCTCTTTTATACCGTCAAGCTTTTCCAAGAAAAAGAGAAGATCTTGAAATTTTACCAATGCTATTTCGAATATATTCTTGTTGATGAATACCAGGATACGAGTCGAATCCAAGCTGAATTTATTGATCTGATCGGAAAGAGTCATCAAAGAGTGATGGCTGTGGGTGACGATGCCCAAAGTATATACTCATGGAGAGGGGCAGAAATCGAAAATATGCTGAGTTTTCCCAAGAGGTATCCTGCAAGTCTTATAATAAACATAAAAACAAACTATCGTTGCACGCCTGAGATTTTAGCTTTAGCTAACGCAGCTATTGAAGGAAACCGATTCCAGTTTCCCAAGGAATTAAAAGCGGCCAGACAAAGCTTGCAAAAAGCTAAACCAGAGCTGCTCTTATGCTCTTCAGCTATAGTTCAATCACAAGCCATTGCTGAAATCATCCAAGATTTCAGGGACCAGGGAATAGATCCCAAAGAAATAGCCATTCTTTACAGGGCGCATTTCCATGCTATAGAAATACAACTTGAACTCACCCATAGAAAAATCCCTTTTGAAATCACCAGTGGCATCCGCTTTTTCGAACAAGCCCATATCAAGGATATCTGTTCTTTCTTGCGCTTTTTCGTCAATCCTTACGATGAAACCGCTTTTAAGAGAATTGTAAAAATGTTTGCTGGAATAGGCCCAAAAACAGTATCCAAATTATGGGATCAATACCTATCCTCTACTACTTCCCTTGAAAAACTCTCCCCACCGAAGGCAGCAGAACAACCGTGGATGAATTGGCTAGATATTCATAAGGCACTTGCTTTTCCAGAGCTTGCTAATAAACCCTCAAAACAACTGGAGAAAATCCTCTATGGGTTTTATTCTGAATATTTAAAGGTTCTTTATGAGGGTTACCAAAGAAGACTTGAAGATATCGAAGGACTGATTAGCTTTGCCGCTGATTTTAACTCAACAGAAGATTTTCTTTCTCAAATTTCTTTGCTTACAGGAGTTGATACAGCCCATGAGGAAAAAAATGGGGTGCGGCTCAGTACGATTCATCAGGCAAAGGGGTTAGAATGGAAGGTCGTATTCATAATCATGCTTTGTGAAGGACTTTTTCCTTCAAATTATTCTTTAAATTATCCCCATCTGCTTGAAGAAGAAAGAAGGTTATTTTATGTTGCCGCTACACGAGCAAAAGATAGACTATTTTTATGTTACCCTGCCCGTAGATCTTTTAACAACCGTCAACTCAGTTGCTTGCCTTCCCGTTTTCTTGAAGAACTTCCCCAACAGCTTGTAGTAAAAACAAAAGTACAAAAGTTCTTATGAGCAGCAATTTTGTTCATCTTCACCTCCATTCCGATTACAGCCTTCTGGATGCATCAGCAAGGATTAAAGACATTGTCGGCAAAGCCAAAGAGCTGGGGATGGCTGCTGTTGCTCTGACCGATCATGGCAATCTCTATGGAACTATTGAATTCTACAAGGCCTGTGTCAGTCAAAATATCAAGCCCATCATTGGATGTGAAGCTTACATTACTCCCGGGAGCCGCTTTGATAGAAAAGGGAACAGGACCCCTATTTATCACATGACCTTACTGGCTAAAAACAACCAAGGCTACAAAAATCTTTTGAGACTTATATCTCTAGCCCACCTAGAGGGATTTTACTATAAGCCAAGGATTGACATTGATCTTCTTAAAGAATATGGGAGGGGTCTTATTGGCACCAGTGGGTGTATGAATGGAGCGATTCCACAAAAAATACTTGAAGGAGACTTGAAAACCGCAAGGAAGATCGCTGAAGAACTCAGTCAGATCTTTGAACCGGACTGTTTTTATCTTGAAATTCAAAATCATGGTCTAAAAGAAGAAAAAGAAATCAGAGAGGTGCTTGCTGATTTTGCCCAAAGCATGGGGTTACCCTTAGTGGCGACCAACGATGTCCATTATATAGAACAAGAGGACGCCCAGTTTCATGATGTTTTACTTTGCATAGGGACTGCCAGTCAAATTCATGACACTAAAAGAAAGAAATATCCTTGTTCAGAGTTTTTCTTTAAGACCCCTCAACAGATGGCTGAACTGTTCAAGGAATATCCCCAGGCAGTAGAAAATACCTTGAACATTGCGAATAGCTGCGATGTCACCATTGAACTCGGCAAAAACCATTATCCTACTTACAACCCACCTCCCCCCTATAAATCTCAAGAAGAATATTTAAGAAAGCTGTGTTACGAAGGACTTCAAAAAAGATACGCTCCCAACATCAATGAAAAAATCAAAGAAAGACTGGAATATGAACTTTCCGTGATTGAAAAGACCGGTTTTTCAAGTTATTTCCTTATCGTTTGGGATTTCATCCATTATGCCAAAAAAGAAGGTATTCCCGTCGGTCCGGGAAGAGGCAGCGCTGCAGGCAGTCTTACGGCCTACGTTTTAGAAATAACCGATATCGATCCACTCAAGTACGGCTTGGTCTTTGAAAGATTTTTAAATCCTCAAAGGGTTTCTCCACCAGATATCGACATCGACTTTTGTTATAACCGCCGGTCCGAGGTCATCGATTATGTAAGGAAAAAATATGGAGAATATTCTGTAGCTCAAATTATAACTTTCGGTACTCTTGGAGCAAAGATGGCGGTCAGAGATGTCGGCCGAGTCCTGGGGTTGAGTTACCAAGAGGCGGACCGAATAGCCAAGATGATTCCTGCTGATCCTCAAGTGACTTTAGAAAAATCCAGAGAACTCAATCCTCTTTTAGACGAACTTTGGACCAACGATCCCCAAAGCAGGGAAGTCCTTAATATCGCAACAAAACTCGAAGGGCTAACAAGACAAGCTGGAGTTCATGCTGCCGGGGTGGTGATTTCAGAAGGTGAACTTCTTAACTTCATTCCCCTAACCCGGGGTGAACAGGGTGAAATTGTAACTCAATGGTCGATGGAACCTATCGCTGAAATTGGACTGTTGAAAATGGATTTCTTGGGGCTAAAAACCCTTACAGTCATTTCTGAATGCTTGGATCTTATAAAAGAAAAAAAGAATATCCAGTTAGATCCAAGGCAGTTTCCTCTGGATGATAAAAAAACTTACGAGCTTTTAGGCCGAGGACACACCATCGGCGTGTTCCAACTGGAATCTGCAGGAATGGTTGATCTTGCCAAAAAGCTTAAGCCCGGAAATATCGAAGATATCATCGCCCTGGTTGCCCTTTATAGACCAGGACCAATGGAAAACATTCCTGCCTATGCTGACAGAAAACTAGGCAAAGTTCCCATTACCTATGACCACCCACTTTTAGAACCTATTCTCAAAGATACTTATGGGGTAATGATCTATCAAGAGCAGGTTATGCAAGCCGCAAACGTTCTTGCTGGCTATTCGCTGGGAGATTCTGATCTGCTGAGAAGGGCAATGGGGAAAAAAAAGCCGGAGGAAATGCGAAAGCAAAGAGACCAATTTATTAAGGGTTGCAAGGAAAAAAATGGTATTCCAGAAGATAAAGCGATCCAGATTTTTGAAACCTTAGAAAAGTTTGCGGGCTACGGTTTTAATAAAGCTCACAGTGCTTGTTATGGTTATCTTGCTTATATAACCGCCTATTTAAAAGCTAACTACCCCGTTTTTTACCTTTGTACTCTTTTATCCAATGAATCGGGGGATGCTGAAAAAATAGAGTTGCTTGTATCCGAATGCAGAAGAATGGGTATTGCCGTATTACCTCCCGACATATCAAAAAGCGATGTTCGGTTTTCAGTCGAAAATGGGTCTATCCGGTGGGGACTCTCTGCAATCAAAAACGTCGGAGAAGCTGCAGCAAAAGCAATTGTCGAGTTAAGGGAAAAAAAGGGAAGCTATCAATCTTTGTTCGATTTATGCTTCGGTATTGGAGGAAGAATTATAAACAAGAAAATCCTGGAGAGTTTAATTAAATCGGGGGCCTGCGACAGCCTTGGGAGAAGCCGAAAAGAATTATTAGAGAAATTGCCTTCAATCTTATCGGCAGGAAGCAGATCTTCTAAAGAAAGATCAACTGGCCAACAAAACCTTTTTGAGGAGCAGAGTTTTATTTATTCTACCGACCAGCAACCCGTCGAGAATTTTGAAGATTACCCTCTCCACATTCGTCTCCAGTGGGAAAAAGAATTTCTAGGTACCTATTTGAGCAGTCAGCCTTTGGACGAATGGATCCCATGGATAAATCTTTTCCAGAATGTCCCTATCTGCGCCTTAAAAGAACAAGCTGACAGCAGTCGGATCTATCTTCCCGGAATGATTACCCATATAGAGAAAAAAACAGCCCAGAAATCCAAAAAACCTTATTTTAAATTGATACTTGAAGATCAAACGGGTCAGATTGAAGTCATCCTTTTCAAGGATGACCTTCCTCCTTCTCTACTCGATCAATGGACAACCACAGCATTCGTGGTAGATGGACATCTAAGCTCTAGAGATAACGATGTATCGATTCGGGCAGAGCACATTTATACGATTGAGCAAGCCTTGCAATCCTTGACCGCTTCGCTCCTTTTAACTATAAAAGAAGAAAAGTGGGAAGCTGATTCTTGGCAGAAACTGCATAAGCTTTTTTTGGAACACCCTGGTAATATTCCCGCTCAGTTTCGTTGTATAAAAAAGGATGGAACCGTTTATACCATCGAAGTGACAAAAGAATTCTACGTCAATCTTTCCATCACTTTTTTAAAAAGACTTCTTTCTGTCTTGACCCTGGACTCCATTAGCTTGCAGTTAAAAAAGCCGCAATATAACTCCTTTTCTAGAAATAAAATTCAATAGCCCAATGAATGCCCAAAGAATAACCTTAAGAGTTTCAACTCCAAGTAGAAATTATTTCGTGCATATAGCAAAGGGAATACTTAGGGACAGCGGTTTACTTGCACAACAACTCGGGCTCGAAAAAAGGATAGCCCTCATATTTGATGAAGCTGTTAAAGCCTACGCTACAAAAATAGTTGATTCTTTAAAAGCTTATGGTTACGAAGCCAAGCTTTTGGCTATAGCTTCTGGAGAAGGCTCAAAAAGTTTTAAGACTGTTGAAATGATCGTTACAGCCCTTTCGGAAATGGAACTGGATCGCAAAAGTACTATTATAGCTTTAGGTGGGGGTGTACTTGGAGACGTTGCCGGCTTTGCGGCTTCCATTTTTCTTAGAGGGATATCTTTTGTTCTCGTACCCACTACACTTCTAGCCATGGTTGACAGTGCAATTGGAGGCAAAACCGGTATAAACCTACCTCAAGGGAAAAATCTCATCGGCTCCTTTCACCAGCCCCTTGAGGTATGGATTGATCCAACCGTTTTGGATACACTTTCTGCTCGACTCATCAGCGCAGGAATGGCCGAAATCATTAAATATGGCATGATTCACGACCAAGCTCTTTTGGAAGAAATCGAGAAAAAAGACAAAGCTGACTTGCTCTACTTGATTAAGAGAAGCGTGGAGATAAAAGCTGAAATCGTAGGGGCTGATGAAAAAGAAAAAACGGGGAAAAGAGCTCTTCTTAATTTTGGGCATACCCTTGGCCACGCCCTGGAGGCGGCCAACGGATATAAAGATTTGCTCCATGGTGAAGCCGTTGCCATCGGGATGCATGGGGCTTGTTTACTTTCTAACCGGCTCCTTTCTTTCCCTGAAACAGCTATTGAAAGATTGAAGAAAATTCTACGCCTTTATTCTCTTCCGCTTAAGGCCCAAGGCCTTTCCCAACGGGATATCCTAGATGCTCTTAAATTAGACAAAAAAAGAGACAGGGGAACCAATGCATGGGTTCTTCTCAAAAACATCGGCTTACCCATAATAAGCAAAGAAATCACAAAAGAAGATGTCGATTGGCTCCTAAAAGAAATTTTGGATTAACACCAATATTTTTCAGGCCTGCTGCTCTTATGGCCATTTCAAGAATGCGGCTACTCTATCCTTCGGTTTATATTGACATCAGCTATAGGATCAAAAATAAAGACAAAAATAATCTAAGCTTTTGGTAAAATGCCCCTCTTTTTTTATTTTTCATAAAAGGACAACTTCCTCAAAGATAGCCGATCGCTCTTGTCTTGATATGAATAAGAAACCTAAGCCCATAGGAAATACAAACCAGATTACCTAATTGCCAATGCCAGAAACGTTGTCATTTCAGGTTGTGCTTTAGGTACCGAGACTCAAGCTATCTTAGAGTCATTGCAGTCGGAGGAAAATTCTTTCGCGACCATGGGATTAGGCATTTACAACTGCTATCCTTCACAAATTTTAGAGCTCTTAGAAAAGATCATTTCAATGAGCTTGATTATATACAAATTTCGGTTGGGCACAGCACATCCAGCCATTTTACTTTTACTGTAAGCAACAGGATAATAAGTGGCCTTTCTTCTGAAGTCATTATCATGGAAAGAGCCCAAGGAAAAGAGCTTTCTAAATAAGAACTTCTTGTTTACAAATCTTTAAGTATCAAAGAAACATTCCTTGACAAGCCTGTAGAAAAAAAACAGATTTTTCTGCCTCTGTGCTTTTTCCTATTCTGATCTGCTTAGAAACGAAAAAAAAACATCCCTCAACCCCCTATCAAGGGTTATATACAGGGATAGGATGAGACAAAAAGGCAAACAAAGTCTAGCTTAGGATTTACTCAAGAGAGCAACTTGTTAAAAATGCTTTTGTACATAACAATACTTAACATAAAAAAAAGTGTAGTTCTCCATGGCCAAAACATTAGTGATTGCTGAAAAACCGAGCGTGGCACAAGATATTGCTGATGCTCTAGGCGGTTTTCCCAAGGGAAGAAAAGATATTTATGAAAATGACCAGATGGTTATAAGCTCGGCAGTTGGGCATGTCGTCGAACTTTGTCTTCCTGCAGAGATGGACAGCCGCCATAAGCAATGGTCTTTATCTAACCTACCGATACTGCCTGTTTCATTTTCCCTCAAACCTATAGAAAAATCCAAAGCAAGACTTAATCTTCTGCTTTCTCTTCTTCACAGGCAGGACATAGATCTTATTATTAACGCTTGTGATGCGGGAAGAGAAGGAGAACTGGTTTTTCGCTATCTCATTCGATATGCAAACGTCAACAAACCTATCAAAAGGCTATGGTTACAATCGATGACCAAGGATGCCATTATCGAGGCTTTTAAAAATTTAAGGCCCCTTAGCGAAGTAGAGGGTTTAGCTCGTGCTGCGGTTTCGAGATCTGAGAGTGACTGGCTCATTGGAATAAACGGCACTAGGGCTCTTACCGCTCTTCATTCCCACTCCAAAGGTTTTAGGCTTACTTCGGTAGGAAGGGTTCAAACCCCTACGCTAGCGATCGTTGTCGAGAGAGAAAAAGAAATTCTTAGCTTTCAACCTAAACCTTACTGGGAAATCATAGGAACGTTTCTCTCTAAGCAGGGAGAATACAAGGGAAAATGGTTCTTGAAAGATTCATCCGAAGGGGAAGCAAACCATCCTGAAAGGATAGAGGATGAAGAACAATGTCAAAAAATCATTGAAAAATGTTTAAACAAAGAGGGTATTGTCACCGAAGAAAAAAAGGTTTCTTTGCAATCTCCTCCCCTTCTTTATGATCTAACAACCCTTCAAAGGGAAGCAAACAATCGTTTTGGCTTCAGCGCCCAAAGAACTTTACAGATTGCTCAATCCTTATATGAAAATCATAAACTCATCACCTATCCTAGAACCGACTCTAAATACCTTCCCGAAGACTACGTCCTTAGAGTAAAGGAAGTCTTAAAAAGCCTTTCCCATAGTTCTTTTGACTCTTTTAGCCAAGAGATTCTTTCCCATAATTGGGTGCAGCCTAGTAATAAGATTTTTAACAACCAAAAAGTTTCCGATCATTTTGCCATCATACCAACGACAAACAGGCCTTCCGGCATCGATAAAAGCGAAGAAAAGATCTATCAGTTAATTGTCAGAAGATTTTTGGCAGCTTTTTATCCACCCGCTCAATGGGATGTAACCAAAAGGATCACTGTAATCGAAAAAGAAAACTTTAAAAGTGAGGGCAAAACCCTTAGATCAGCTGGCTGGTTAAAAGTCTACAGAGACATTCAATCCTCTGAAAACAGAGAAGAAGACTTGCTCTGTCCCATCGAACAGGGAGAAAGAGTTTTAAACAAGGCCCTGGAAAAAATTGCTAAGGAAACGAAACCTCCTGCCCACTTTACGGAAGCCACCCTTCTTTCAGCTATGGAAAGTGCGGGCAAGCTCGTAGAGGATGAAACACTCAGAGAGGCGATGGCCAAGAAAGGGCTAGGAACCCCCGCAACAAGAGCAGGCATTATAGAGGGACTCATAGAAGACGGTTACATGAGAAGACATAACGGCAAAGAGCTCATTGCCACCCCAAAAGCATTTGCCCTGATTGAACTGCTCTCTGCTGCAAACATCCAAACCTTAAGATCAGCGGAACTGACGGGAGAGTGGGAATATAAACTTCAATTGATGGAAAAAGAGAAATATCCCCAAGAAAAATTTATGGAGGAGATTTACCAACTTACCGCTTCAATCGTGGATAAGGCCAAGTCCCTAGGATCGATCAACAATCTTAAAAAGCCTCTGCCCATTGTCTCCCCACAAGGTAGCACAATTGAAGAAACCCTCTACGAATACAAATCCGTAGATAATGCTTTTCATATTAAAAAATACATTGCGGGTAGACCCCTATTTCCCACTGAACTAGGAACACTCATCATTCAAAAAGAAATCGGACCTTTGAGAGGGTTCTATAACAAAAAAGGCGATCCTTTCAATGCTTCTTTGAGACTTGAAGATGATAAGGGGACCCTAAGGTTTGTATTCGAAAAAAACGGGGCCAAAGAAGAAAATGAGCAAATTATTTCCAAAGAACCCCTTGGTAGTTGTCCCCTGGATAATGCTCCCGTTGTTGAGGCTCAAGGATACTACGGCTGTTCCAATTATTTTTTAGCTGATAACAATGGTAACAAATGCAGTTTTAAAATAAACAAAACGATTTTAGGACAAGAAATTTCAAGAGAGGAGATGATCAAGCTTCTTCAAGAGAAAAAGACCTCTCTACTCACCCATTTTCAATCCAAGAAAAAGAAAAAAAACTTTTCTGCCTATATTGTTTTAAAAGATAATGGAAAGCTTGGCTTCGAGTTTCCGGTTAGAAAAACAAAAAAGGAAGGGGTCATTTCTGAAGACAAAAAGGGAAAGAAAGAAAAAGCAAGACCAGTGAAGAAAAACTCTCGAAGCAAAAAAACAGGCTCCAGCAGAAAATCAAAAAAATGAGAACTGTGAAAGTGTGACTGACCCTTAATGATATTTGGAAAAGAGAGAAACATTTAATTTAACCTCTTATATACAGTGTATCTCAAAACAAGATTTTAGGCATTTTTAAAAACTAATTAGCGGAAAACCTATGAACACGGATACAGAAAACATAGATCTCTACGTGGAATATTGGAATGCTGCCAATTACCTTGCTGCAGCACAGTTTTATTTAAAAGAAAATCCACTTTTACGGGTACCTTTAAAACCCGAACATCTTAAACCTCGAATCCGTGGGCACTGGGGATCTGCTCCTGGTCTTAACCTCATTTATGTCCAACTTAACCGCCTAATTCAGAAAACAAAAGCACAGTTCCTTTTCATAACGGGTCCTGGGCATTGTTCATCAGCCATCCTTGCCAACCTCTATCTTGAGGGAACTTATACCGAATTTTATCCTGAAGTTTCTCAAGATATAGACGGTCTTACCCTATTTTGCAGGCAATTTTCTTCTCCTGGAGGAGTGCCCAGTCACTTGAGCGCGATGACACCCGGGTCGATTCATGAGGGGGGAGAACTGGGCTATTCCCTTTTGCATGCTTTTGGTGCAGCCTTTGATCATCCCCAGCTTATCGTTGCTGCCGTGGTCAGTGATGGAGAAGCCGAAACGGGTCCTCTTGCAGCAAGCTGGCAATCAATCAACTTCCTCAATCCATTAAGAGATGGAGCTGTCCTTCCAATCTTTCATGTGAACGATGGGAAGCTTTCTGGTCCAACGATTTTCGGCAGGATGGAAGACAAGGACATCGCGATGTTTTTTTCTGGCTTGGGATATGACCCTTTGTTTGTTTGTGGTGATGACCCTCAAAAAGTCCATGCGGATCTTTTTAAAGCTTTAGACCAATCCTATCTGGCTATCCGACAAATTCAAGCGGAGGCAAAAGAAAAAGGGCTAAAAGCAAAGCCTAAATGGCCCATGATCGTACTAAGAACTCCTGATGGGTGGACGGGCCCAAAAGAAGTGGATGGAGTACGTATAGAAGGGACTTACCGTTCTCATCGAAGCCCACTTATGGATGCTCGAGAAAACCCAGATCATTTAAAAATTTTGGAATCCTGGCTTAAAAGCTACCGTCCTGAAAAGCTTTTTGATGAAAAGGGAAAGTTAAGAGAAGATCTTTTAGCTCTTGCTCCTAAAGGTCATCTTCGGATGGGAGCAAGTCCCTATGCTAATGGAGGGAGCCTGCTTGTAGATCTCGCTTTGCCCGACTTCACAGAATATAGAGTACCTGTCAAACAACCGGGAACTTCCGTTTCTGAACCTACGCATGTTCTAGGGAAATACATCCGAGATGTGATCCGAAGAAATCCAAAAAATTTTCGAATATTTTGTCCAGATGAAACCGACTCAAACCGGCTATCTGCTGTATTTGAAGTGACATCCCGTTGTTTTGTTTCCAAGATCTTTCCCGATGACGACTATCTTTCCCCCGATGGCCGGGTAATGGAAATTTTAAGTGAACACTGCTGTCAAGGATGGCTTGAGGGTTATTTATTCAGCGGAAGGCATGGGTTGCTAGTTTCTTACGAAGCTTTTGCCATGATCCTTGATTCTATGGCTAGCCAACATGCCAAATGGCTAAAACTCTACAGAGAGATACCTTGGAGAAAACCTGTAGCTTCTCTCAATTATCTTTTATCTTCTCATGTTTGGCGACAGGAATATGATGGCTATACTCACCAGGGTCCAGGATTTATCGACACCTTAATCAATAAAAAAGGCAACGTAATCAGGATTTATCTGCCAGCGGATACCAATACTTTACTTGCAGTCATGGACCACTGCTTAAGAAGTAGGAATTACATTAATCTGGTCATTGCAGAAAAACAACCTTCTCTGGATTGGTTAGACATGGATGAAGCCCGAGCTCATTGTGCAAGGGGAGCCTCAACCTGGTTATGGGCAAGCAACGACAACGGCAAACCAGATATTGTTCTTGGATGTGCTGGCGATGTGCCTACATTGGAAACAGTTGCTGCATCATGGCTTCTACAAAAGTATTTTCCTGAACTTAAAGTACGGGTTGTCAACGTTGTTGACCTTATGATCCTTTCTCCTCCAGCCTATCATCCCCATGGCATCGATGAACAAAATTTTATTAATCTTTTTACTACTTCTCAACCTGTGCTTTTTGCCTTTCATGGATATCCAAGAATGATCCATGACCTCATTCATGGAAGACCTAATCCTGCTCGATTCCATGTTCGTGGCTATCAAGAAGAGGGAACAACAACCACCTCTTTCGACATGGTTGTCTTAAACAAGATCAGCAGATATAATCTGGCTATTGATGCTATAAAATATGCCCTTAAATCTGTTCCCCACCTGCGAACAAAAGGAGAAGAGCTTATAGGTTTCTTTGAAAGAAAGATTGTCGAACATTCAACGTTTGTCCGGACACATCTTGACGACATGCCCGAAATAAAAAACTGGACATGGTCTAATCCAATTACCAGCTGATAGAGAATAAATAAGCTCTATTCTTTTTTTAATTTTTTAATTTTGGATGCCCATACAAAGAAGCTAACAAAAAAATAAAGAATAGCGCAGAACCGAAACGTATCATCAACAGCTAAAATATAACTTCTTTGGCTTACCAAATAAGCGTATTCTTTCAAAGCCTGTAAAGAATCTAAGCCTAGCTCTCTAAGTCTCTGAAGGAATTCCATAACTGAGGGATCAAACAAACTACGGGTTTCTACTAACCGACTTTGCTGGAAAGCCGTGCGATGTTCAAGAAGGGTTCCCAGAAGCCCAGCTCCTACGGTAAAAGAAAAGGTTCTTAACAGAATACTCCAGTTAATTGCTATTTGTTGATGACGGGGAGAAAGTCCTTCAATGACCATGCGGTTAAGAGGAGGCAAAATCCCCACCATCCCTCCCAAAAAGAGTTGTGAAACCAAAACGGATTGAACGAAATAAGATCTTCGATTAAAAAAATCGTAAGTACTAGTCATGTAACAAAAAAGGGCGAGCAAGGCAAAACAAAAGCTTGCTATAGGCCTGGGATCGGAACGATTGGATAAGTAAACGGATAAAGGATAAAGAATAGGCAGGCACACTAGCATCGGAATCAGAGGCAAAGAAGACAGAAAAGAGCTGTAGCCGATTTCTTGAAGAGCTCCAATCAGAATGGAAAAAGCTCCATAAAGGGCACCAAAAGAAAGAGGCCCTATTAAATTGGCGATTAAAAAATTAGACATTAAAAGAAGACGCACATCAAAAAAAGGTTTCTTTTCACCCAGTTCCCAAACAAAAAAATAGATTAAAGAAGCCACACCAATAAAAAACAACACGTTAATGAACAAAGAGTTATACCAATCCTCATCTTGACCTCTGGATGCAAGGGTTTGAAACGAAATAAAACAGAGAGTGATCAACAAAAAACCCACCCCATCGAAAGGAATTTTTCTTTTTTCCTCTTCTTTTTTGCCTAAGAGAGCCCAGAGAAAAGCCAACCCCAGGGAATGCAAAAGGACATTTAGAGTAAAATACTCTCTCCAGTTCCAATGACTTTCTTGTATTAAAGCTCCAAAGGATGGTCCAAACCCAAAAGTAGTCATAAGAAGAAAGCCAAACAAGCTGGTAACAAAGGGCCATTTATTTATGGGATAGAAATCCATCAGGACGTATTGACAAAGCATCATTACAGCCCCGACGGCCAAACCTAGGAAGAATCTGATTAAAAGAAAGAGATAAAAATCTTCCCCTATAGCCATGACCAAGTTGCTTAAAATAAGAATAACGATTGCGCTGTAAAGGGAACGCACTTTACCAAGAGATTGAGAAAGCCATGGACTTATAAACATGCCCAACCCTCGGCCAACAAAAAAAATGGTTGAAGTCCATGAGGCATGACTAGGACTTTGAGCCAACTCACCCACAGCATGCCTGTTTAGAACCGCATAGCTTGAGGAGCTGTAAGTGGCTAACAGAAATTCCATCGCTAACAGAAGATGAATAGCAAAAAAGAAAACTTTTTGTAATAAAGAGCTTACAGGAAATAACGGAGAAGAAATCTTCATAAAATATATTTATCATTTATTTTAGAATTTTAAATATGACTACATAATATATTTTATTAACCTATCTTATTTGTTTTTCTTACATGAATCAGAATAAATAATTTTTTTGAATATTAAATAAATATAATTTTTAAGATATTAAAAAAATAAATAATAAGAAAGCATAATAATATATTGATTAATTTAATAATACTCCAGAGAAAAATTAAAAAATTCATCTAGAAAAATCTTTAAATTCAGAAATAAAATTAATAGTTTAAAAAAAAGATTTAGTATTTAGAAGATTCTTTAAAGAAATGCCTCTAGAACCAAAAAAGAAACTTAGACAATCTCTTCTTATTCTTTTACAAGGGATTTTAAGCATCGAATTTCTCTTAGGAACATATAGCCCACCTGCTTATGCTACTTTTAATCTTTATCCTTCAGGAGATTTGGGCGTAAGCCCCAGCCATGCTTCCTGGATTTCCACCATTTATTTTGCAGGCCAAGCATTTGGGCTATTTCTTGGTCCCTGGTTCGATCGATTTTTAGGAAGAGTGAGGGCTCTTTTTTTTGCAATCAGTTTTTTTGCCCTTTTTGATTTTCTTGTTGCCGTTAGTTCTGATTACTACTTATCTCTCTTTTTTCGGTTGCTTTTGGGCATCGCTGGGGGAAGCACCATGACTCTCTGCCAGCTTAATCTTCTAGATTATTATCCAATCAATCGCTGGCCTTTCATCACCGCTTATTTTGGTTTTCTCCAAGTTTCTGTTTTTGGATTTGGCCCTGTGTTAGGAGGATTCATCAACGAATATTTCGGCTGGAGAGCCTATTTCCTGACCAGTTTTTCTTTACATGTCATCTGTGGGCTTATCGCAAGTTGGATTATTCTTTTTCTCTCGGATCAACACCCAGAGCATGAAACCAAAGAGGTTTACTTTGATTGGGTGGGCTTTATTCTTATCCTTTTTGCTGCTCTCTGTTTCCAAACAATCGTTACTCGAGGTCAAGATGAAGACTGGTACAACTCAACTTTCATCGATCTTCTTTTTATTTTTGGTTCGGTCTCCCTTGTCTATTTCATAGTTTGGGAAATAGGTGAAAAAAAACCTTTCATTAATATCAAGCTTTTTTTAAAACCCACTTTTATCATTTCTGCCATAATCGCCCCTGTTACCTTTGCGATAGTTTACGGACTTTTTTCAACCCTGGTTTTCAATTTGCAGCTGCTCAAAAACGCTACCAATTTCTCTTCGTTTCAAGCTGGATTAGCCATGGCTCCCCTTCTTTTTTTTCTGCCCTTTCTCTATCCTTCCTCTGTTTTTTTATCTCAACGAATTGATCCTCGGCTCATTGCTTCTATTCTTTTAACTCTGCTTGGCATTTTCTGCTACTGGACAGGATATTATGACTTTTTCAGAAAAAGAGCCTTTTTCGATCAATTTTTTAACCAATACATTCTTCTGACGCAGGTGCTCAATGGAGCTTATGTGGGACTCGTAGCTCCACTCAATGCGATCGGTATTCATGGGTTATCAAAAAAAAATCAGGAATCCGCTATCAATTCAGTTATCCTTTTGCGGACCTATTTCCTTACTTGGGGCGGTGGTCTGCTAGGAACCATGGTTATGGAACACCGGAGGGATTTTCAACAAACAAGACTTGTTGAAACATTTTCTGGGCAAAACCCCGAAAGCATGCAATTTATCTCTTCCTTGCATCAGTTGGGTCTCAATGATCTGCAAATACATTCCAAATTGGTCGAACAAGCCGCTAATCACTCGGTTATCCTTGCCTTAAATGATACTTATCGACTTTGCAGTTGGATTTATTTCTTCTTAGCACTTCTTGTTTGGTTGCCCTCGCTAAAAAAGGCTGAAAGATATTTTTCTTAACATTTTCTATCATGACTATTGAAAATGATTTCCACTCACATTGAAAGAGTTCTAATAAGAATGTAACATGAGAAGCTTCTTTTTTATTCAAAGCTTTGAAATAAATAGGTCTTTTGGGTTCTCCTTTTTTGTTTTTATAGTTATCCTAGGCCTTTTTCTTTGTGGATGTGCCACTTTACCTAAAGACACTCGCGTAGCCAAGCCCATAGACCCTCCTCAAATTCAGCAGACCCTCAGTACTGAGTTCGATCATTCCTCAGAAAAGTTAATTCAGAAGTGGCCATCGAATAACTGGTGGGAAGCCTTTCACAACCCCGAAATGAATCGAATCATAACTGTAGCTCTTGGAAAAAACCCCGATTTGAAAGCCTCATTGGCAAGGATACATCAAGCATGGGCGGTTGCTGCGGGGGCTCGGAGTCGTTATCTCCCTTCCTTTTATTCTACTCAATTTCTTTTTCCCGTCCCCTTTGGAGTTATGCAACTTCCGGGTAGCAGTTTCTTTGGTCCTTTTGGGGATAATAGCTTTTTTTTCTGGAGTGTGATCCCGGCACTGGCAAACTATCATCTTGATCTTTGGGGTGAGGATAAAGCCCGGGTGAGGGCAGCCATTGGAATGGCTAGGGCTACTGAGGCCGAATTTGCTGTTGCTCGGCTTTTTCTGAGCACAACCCTAGCCAGCAGATATATAAGACTGGCTTCGGCCGAAGAAGAATTGGAATTAGCCAGAAGCGGTCAACAAATTATCAAGGAGTTGCTCCAACTCGTTCAGATGAGAAAAAAAAGCGGTATTGAAAACCTCCTTCCAGTTCATACCATCGAACAAAGACTGCAAACAATAACCCAGCAGGTCAATAGCCTCGAAAGAGAGACAAAAATTCTTCGGGACGAAATAGCCAGACTCGCAGGTCAAGGGCCCGATTGGGGTAAAACTATCCTGGCAAAAGAACCCCATTTCCCCAAGCGCTTTCCCTTACCCAAATCACTCCCTCTCGATCTGCTGGGTAGAAGGCCTGATGTAGCCGTAAGCAAATGGAGAGCTGAAGCTCTCGCTCACCAGGTTAAAGTGACAAAAACAGCATTCTATCCCAATCTTGACCTAGTGACTTTGGTGGGCTTCGAAACCCTAAATTTCGCAACATTGTTTCTCAACCCCGCTTTACCCCTTTTATATATTGCTGGGCCTGCATGGAATTTGCCGATTTTTACAGCAGGTCGGCTCAGTGCAGAACTTGTCGTGGCCCAAGAAGAATACAACATAGCCGTCGAAAATTACAACAGCACCCTTCTTTCAGCTTTCCAGCAAGTAGCCGATGCTCTTGCAGTTTGGAAAGAAACGGATAAAAACCTGGATTCCCAAGAACAATCAACAGCTGCAGCAAAATCCAATGTTGAGCTTTCAGCACGGCTTTTTTCAGCTGGAATAAATACGAAAACTGATCTGCTGGATTTGCAATATAGCCTCATTCAGTCTCAAATAACATTAAGTAATAGAACTGCTGAACATTTAGAAGCAGCAGTCGGTCTTTTCTTAGCTTTAGGAGGTGGATATGACTCCATTGAATGAATCCGAAAAGAAAAGGGATAATAGCCGGAGTCAATGGGAAAAATGGTGGCGTATTTTAAATAGATCTATTGTTGCTTCAACTCCACCTAAATATCGCAGAAAAGTTATTCGCAACAGACGATTAGTGCTTGTGACTTTGGGTATACTGTTTTTTGGACTTCTTTACTTTATTCTCTGGTTTTTTGTCTTCAGCCGTTACATTGTCACCAACGACGCATACGTTATAGGCAACCTTGTACCCTTGAAATCTCAAGTTAGCGGTGTAGTCACTGAAGTTCTTTATGAAAACACCCAGCTCGTTCACCAGGGCGATGTTCTGATCAGACTGGATAGACTGGACTCCCGAGTCGCCTTGGAAAGAGCAGAAGCCAATTTAGGAGAAACGGTAAGAAGAGTTGAAGATCTTTTTTACCAAGTTCAAGTCAGCCGAAATCGGCTTCTTGCAGAAATCGCAAGGTTAGACCGGCTCAAGCATGATTTAGCCCGCTACAAAAGTGTTGTATCTTATGGAGCAGTTTCCGAGCAGCTGGTCGATGATACCGAGCAGCAAGTTAAGGAACTTGAGGCTCAAGTCAAACAAGACCAAGCTTCCCTTTATGACGCTGAATCTCAAATATTCAATACCAAGGTTGAAGATCATCCCCTTGTCAAACAGGCCGCAAGCGAATTGAAGAATGCTTACCTAGATTACGTCAGAAGAGAAGTTTATGCCCCCGTAACGGGTTATATCGCCAACCGTAAAGTTCAACCTGGAGACGAAGTCCACCCAGACACTTATTTGCTTTCCATTGTTCCTCTCGATTACCTCTGGGTCGAAGCAAACTATAGAGAAAGGGAAATGAAAAAAATCCGCCCAGGACAACCTGTGACAATAACCGTGGATTATTATGGAAGAAGGCTTGTATACCATGGTCAAGTAGAAGGGCTTCATCCGGGAACAGGTAGCGCCTTTGCACTGCTTCCGCCTGAAAATGCCACAGGCAATTATATCCACATTGTGGAAAGAGTCCCTGTAAGAATACGGCTTTCAGCCGATGAGTTAAAGAAACATCCCCTCAGGCCAGGCCTCTCGGTTATCGCCATAACTCATGTCTCCAAAAAAGGGGAGCATATTTTAAGTTCTTTGGTAAAGTTTCCTAAAGAAAAATATGAAGCTCATGTTTATGAAAGAGAACTCGACGGCGCTGACCAGCTGATTCAAAAAGTAATCGAATCAAACCTTTACAAAAACAGGCTGCCACAACCTTCACCAATGGAAAAAAATGAAAACCAGAAATAATTAATGTTTTTAATAATTTATTTGACTGTAATTCTCATTTTTGTCAAAAAAGGGTATTCTTACGATAGGTCTTTTTAAATGAATAACAAGAAGTCGGTTTTGAATTTAACGCTTTTCTTTTTAATTATCTTTTTTTTGTTAAATGTTCAACTTGATGCTACAGATCCCCTTACAGCCGATAATAGTGTAGCTGTGGAAGATCCTAATCCCAAAGCTAAAGAGCAGCTTTCAAAATCTTTAAATAATAACATTAATACCCAAGATTTTCATTACCATAGCGGGGTTTATGCAGCCCTCTATGGTGGAGGTGGATATCTCGATTCAGACCGGTGGAATTATACCGACTCCCGGGGTAATATTGGCATGGGCAATTATGGCGGTTCATGGGGAGGAATAGGAGGACTAAAAGCGGGTTATCAATTCAAGGGGTGGAAAATCGGTCATACCCCATATAGAATTACTGAAGCAGTTGAATTTGATGGGTTTTATGCGGGTTATTCCAACCCGATGAACGGATTTATTGGCACTTTTACTGGCCCCGTTTTCAATGGGAAAAGTGTAAGCCCCGATATGCAACTCAATGTAGGGATCATGACGATCAACGATATAACCAAGCTTATTACCCCTTATCGTTTCGCCCCTTACATTGGATTTGGAGTGGGAGGTGGCATCGTCACGGCTTCTAATATTACAGGACTAGCTCCTGCTGGGGGATTTGACACCACCCATTCGAGTACAACCGGAGCCTTCGTTCTTGCAGAAATCATGGGAGCTGAGTATTACATTACTGATCATTTAAGTGTTTTTATTGAAGGAAAGTTCATCTATTTCGATAGTTCCGTTTCAATCTTTAGGAACTTGGCTCATTTTAATGTGATGACCAATTCTGGAGCAACAGCTGCGGTTTCTTTAAGCAACTTTTTCCAATACATTGGAGTTGCGGGTGTCAAGTATGTCTTCTGGTAAGAATAAAGTTATTGAGCAGCAGCCGGCTGCGATATTTTTTCTATATACTCCAACCAGTGAAGAACAGGGACTGGAGAAAGCTGTTGCAACTGCAACCGACACCCTACGTTTGATGTAAGGATAACGGCCGGTTTCCCGCCGAGGATATTTTTCATTTTCAATTCAAGAATTCTCTGGGAGAGTTCTTTTTGCATGACCGCATACATTCCTGCTGCACCACAGCACATATGGCTATCTGGAATAGAGGTAAGTTTGATATCGAGTCTGCTTAAAAAAGCTTCTACCCTCCCTTTTTCTTTCAGTCCATGTTGTGCTGTACAGGGACTGTGATAAGCTACAGGCTCAAGTCTTGGAGCATTTAAAAGGGAATGGATATCTTCTTTTTCTAAAATCTCAACAGGATCGAAAGTCATACGCGCTATTTGCAAAGCCTTATGGTTATATTGCTTGTCATCTTTAAGTATATCTCCATACTCCTTGATCATTTGACAACAGGCTGATGAACAAACAATAATGCCTCCCATACCCTTTTTAAGATGTGTAATCCACACATCGATATTTTTTTTCATTTGAGAAAGCGCTTTTTTCCTATTGGGTAAATGATAAGCTAGGGCTCCACAACAACCTTCCTCGGCTATGTCTATAAGCTCGATACCAAGTCTCCTAAAAAGACGGCGAGCAGAGTTTAATACCGAAGGATAAATTATTGGTTCAACACATCCTTTAAACAAGATCATTTGTCTTGGATTGCCTCCCCAATCTTTCCTTTCCCAATCCCTTCTAAGGATTGTATCTTCTTTTGAAATTTGGGGCAGCTTTCGGCGTAAAATATCGGGTAAAAGAGCTCTTATGGAACTTCCGAACTTAAAAAGATAATAAAATTTCTTTCTATCCGTAATAAAATGAAGAAAAAAGTTCAAAAGTAGCCTTTCTAAAAAGGACCGCTGGACAGACTGTTCAATAATCTCCTTGCCTATAATCGCCAGTTTTCCAAACTGTACAGAGGATGGACAGCTCGTTTCACAACCTTGACATAAAAGGCATCGATCGAGATGTAGCTTGACTTTTTCTGCTGAGGTTTTGTCTTCCAAAAGGGATTTTATTAAATAAATCCTACCTCGAGGCCCATCCAGTTCGTCTCCCAAAAGCTGGTAGGTAGGGCAGCTCGCATTACAATAACCACAATGAACGCAAGCCCTGATCAGTTCTCTGGCTTTAATAGCCAAAGACTCTTTTTTAAACTTCAAACCCAATTGCGTATCCATAAAAAAGCTATCGCTTTCAATAATTAAAACTCTTTGTAAATCCTTTTAGGATTAAAAAGCCCGAAAGGATCAAAAGCTTCTTTAAGTCTCTTCTGCAAGTTCATGAGCGCTGGTGGCAAAACTGAAGCCAATGTTTCGTCTCGATCATGAAGCCAACCATACCCACCCGCTTGAGTTGCCCAAGAAAATAGGTCCTCATCGGCCTTTGCGTTTTTTCCCTTCCACCATCGTTGCGATCCTCCCCAATCATAAAACCATTCTCCATCCCAAGGAGGAATAGGTGTGGATTGAGGAAGAACAAATCTCCATATCCGATCTGAGTCGATAAAGAAAGAATGAGTTCTTTCCTTTACCGAAAACCAAAATTGATCATGATTATCTAAAATTTCACCTCCAATGACTTTCAGTGCACTTTTAACCGATTTTTCATAGCCTGAAAATCGGATAAAGATTTTACCCCTATGAAAGCACCCTGCAGAAAGGGGAAAACACCGAGTCGAAAGGGTAGAAATAAAATCTAAGGCCTCTTCGTCATTTTTTTCCAGAACAACTGTCATCGAACATTCTGGCAAAGGAACTACCTTAAAGGTCGCTTCAAGAATAATTCCTAGTGTTCCTTGAGCTCCAGCCATGAGCCTGAAAAGATCAAAACCCGCAACATTTTTAATAACCTTACTCCCAAAACTGAGCAATTCTCCTAATCCATTGATAATTTTAACTTTCAGAAGATAATCTTTGAGTGCTCCCCTATAAGGTCTAGAGGGACCAGAAAGTCCGCAAGCAACGCTACCTCCAACTGTTGCTTGCATTCCAAAATGAGGGGGTTCAAAGGGAAGATATTGTCCATGTTGTTTCAAAATCTCTTCTAGGTAGGATAGAGAAGTTCCATTTTTAACAGTTATAAAAAGTTCATCGGGTTCGTACTCAACAACTCCTTTGTTAAAAGACACATCGAGGGGCTCAGCTTCCACTTTTCTACCCAATCTTTCTTTTGTAGATCCACCCACAATTTTGATTTTCTTTTTTAAGCTGATTAACTCCCGGGTTTTCTCAATGATCTGTATGGTGTTTACATCCAAGCCCGTGATTGGAGAACTCACCTTATTCATGGGATTAAAATCTCTCTAACCCACCCCACAAATCATTATCCTTATGAAGATGCATTTTGCCAAACTCTGCACACCGATGAAGTGTAGGGATGGTTTTGGCCGGATTCAGTAAGGAATAAGGATCAAAAGCCTTTTTGACTCTTCGAAATTGTTCAATCTCTTCAGAAGAAAACTGGATACACATTGAGTTGAGTTTTTCCAGGCCCACCCCATGTTCGCCCGTTATCACTCCTCCCACTTGGACACAGAGCTCAAGAATCTTTTCTCCCATCTTCTCCACTTTTTCAAACTCCCCAGGAACGCTTTGATCATAGAGAATAAGAGGATGGAGATTACCGTCACCCGCATGAAACACATTTCCTACCTTAAGATTATAATGGGCTGAGAGCTCATCGATCTTTTTGAGTAAATAAGCCAGTTTTTTCCTCGGGATCGTACCATCCATACAGTAATAATCAGGAGAAATCCGACCCATTGCAGGAAAAGCCGATTTTCTGCATTTCCAAAGGAGCATTCTCTCTGAGTCATCCTTCGAGACAACAATTTCCTTTGCTCCCGCTTTCAACATGATTTCCTTAACCCGTATGCTTTGTTCTTCGACTTCCTCCTGCATTCCATCAACTTCACAGAACAGAATAGCTTGAGCGCTATTCAAAAGAGCCCTTGGCATATCTGCTTGAACGGCATCAAGGACAAGCTTATCCATCATTTCAAGTCCCGAAGGAATAATTCCAAATGAAAGAATAAGACTTACCGCTTGACTAGCCTTAGCGAGGTCATCAAAACAACCCACCACAAGCTGAGCACATTCTGGCTTAGGTAAAAGACGTAAAGTGGCTTCCACAATAATTCCCAGCAATCCTTCCGAGCCAACAATCAATGGCAATAGATCATAGCCAGGACTCTCTGCTCCTTTTCCACCCAGAGTTAATATGTCCCCTTCCAGAGTAATCAATTTTAGGCCCAACACATTATTTACCGTTAACCCATACTTTAAGCAATGGATTCCCCCAGCATTTTCAGCGATATTTCCACCAATCGTGCAGGCAATTTGAGAAGAAGGATCAGGAGAAAAATAAAGACCGTAAGGTGCCGCTTCCTGACTAACACGAATATTCGTCACACCTGGTTCCACCCTTGCCGTTCGATTCTTGGGGTCTATCTCCAATACCCGGTTAAACCGAGCTAGACTAAGGACTACAGCTCCTTCAATGGGAGTCGCTCCTCCCGATAGCCCTGTACCAGCCCCTCTTGGAACAATGGGCACTTTATAACGCTTGCAAACAGCTAATATGGACAGAATTTCTTCAACCGACCGGGGAAGTAAAACAGCAAGAGGGGTAGCTCTAAAAGCGGTGAGCCCATCACACTCATAAGCGGTAAGCCGTTCAGGATCATAAATAACATTTCCTGCCGGCAGGATAGACAAAAGGGACTGTAAAAACGGAGAAAACTCTTCTCTTTTTCTTATTCTTTTATTCTGTTTATCCATGATTAAAATGAACGATAAAACTCTGATAATTCATGAATAATAGTTATTGCTATAAGATAAACTCAAGAGTATCCCATAAGCAACAAAGCTGGCAATTAAAATTGATCACACAAGCAAATTAAAAAATGATCAATCAATTGATTAAGACTTTGAGGAAGGTTATAAAACTGTCTATCTCTTTTTGAGAACCCTTGTTTTTTCGTTATCTTTAAAACAGGTATGATTGATAAATTTCTTTCTGGATAAAAAGGTAAAACTAGGCTTTTAAAAATGGTCATGAATTTCTTAACTCAATTATTTTTTCTTCGTATTTCTTCTGAAGAAGCCTTATATAGCAGAAGTACATTTCAAGGGGTTGTTTGTATATTATTGTTGTTATTGGGTAGTGCTGTTTCTTCATATTATGCGGTTCAAATTCTCAGGTTAAGAAGATTGCAGACTAAGCCTGATGCCCTCTCTCTCATTTTATTTGCTATTTTTGCCCTCTTCGGTTTTTTTGGAATGCTTTTTTGGAAACCTCTCCCTGAAGATTACCGGTGGATAGCCATTTTGGCTGGAATCTCAATAATACTCCTCCTTATCAAAAGATTTGCCCCAAGAACTATACATCCTCAAATCCTGCCTCCTGTGCTCATTCCTTCTGCTATCGTTACTCTCCATTATCTCATTCATGAAAAAATCGAATTTTTGATTGTTTTCTTTGTTACCCTGTTCACTTTAGGGGTAATAAAAGAACTCAAAAACTAAATATCCTTCTTTGCTCTTAATCGCGGTAACAACTCGTTGATTATGGCTGATAATCTCAAACGGGCAAGCGGATCAGAATAAGTGCAAGCGGTCGATATCCTTCTATCTTTTTTAGCCCTGAAGCTGTTCATAAGCAATGAGGGAAAGAAAATCTATAAAATCTTTTGTCAAAACCACTTCTTCAAGGATTTTATCCGCTTTATCTAAATAAGGAAGATGGCTAAGCAGTTCTTTTTCTTCTGTCTTCCAAGCAAGAAAAATTTCTTTATCTAAAGGAATCTCTGAATCCATTAAGGCACCAAGATGAATCCATTGCCAAAGCTGGCTGCGGGCAATTTCAGCTGAAGAGATGTCTTCTTTTATCTTGAAACTTTCAATAGTCCCTTTAGCTGAAAACCACGAAGAAAGATAACGCAAAACCAAGTTTATGTTGTTCCTTATCCCCGACTCTGTGATTTCTCCTCCAATCTTAAAATTGAGTAGATCTCCAACATTATCTCTCGGTATCTCAGCATTCCTTTCTTCTATAGTTAGAGCTTCCGATTTTGTCTTTTCATCAAATCCATGATTAACCCCAGGGAGCAGCTGAGGATGGGCAATCACATAAGCATCAATGCCTAAAGCTTTCATTTTTTCTTTTTCTTCCCTAAGTTTGCTGAAAATTTCTGCGTTATCTTCTTCGGGACTTGTTACATACGGAGTTAAGGCAAAGAGAGCGGAAGCTCCTCTTTTATGACAGGTCCTGGCCAAAAGCTCTGTGCAGGTTTTCAAAAAAGAAGCCTCTAGGGTTATTTCAGATCGATCAGGAAAAATTGCTTCTCGCCAATTCCTCAATTTTTTTATCACGCTAAAGATGTAATCCCTGGGCTCCATGAGCAATCCAACAGCATGGTTTTTCAAACTGTAGAGGATTTCCTCCATTTCAAAAGCTGCTGTCAGCGTTTCTATAAGGATTGTAGCTCTGATCGTTCCAGGAGCCAAAGACAATGCGTTTTCGGTAAAAGCAAAAAGGGATGACCAAAACTCAGCTTCGTAGTGATTTTCTATTTTAGGAACATAAAAAAAAACCCCGCCTTGTCTTTCCGCAAGGAGCCTAGCGTTATGAAAACAAAATAGACCGAAGTCAAAAAAACTTGCACAAATTGGTTCACCCTCTACATGCACATGTTTTTCTAGAAGATGAATCCCCCTTGGCCTAACATGAAGAACGGGCAGTTTCTCTAAGTTGCCAACTTTTTCTGCACTTTGCCTTAAGGCAAGGTACATGCTCGATTGGCCCTCGATGACGTTTCTCCAAGTTGGAGAAAGGGTATCTTCGAAATCAACAACAATTCCTGAAGCTCCGGCCCAAAAACCAAGTTCGAGTTGTAGGTTATCTGCAGCCGTTATGATTTCAACTTTCCGATCAGTTAAAACTTGAGGAGGGGATAATACTTCCCATTTCTCTTCTCGGAGAGATTGGCTGTCTGGAAGAAATCCTAAAGAAATTCCTCTATCCAAGGATTGTTGTGTTTTTTTTCTTCTTTCTAAAAGGTCCACTAAAAGTCCATTAAACCGCCTATGAAGAGAACCAATAAAATGCAAGGCTTCATAACTTAGAATCTTTTCCCAATCTTTGTTGTAGGAACCAATAATCGTTATTCCAGAAGGCGTTGCATAAATACTCATAGATGATCTTTTGTTTGTTTTCTTCCAACAATTGTATCATAAACCAACTCAAAGTAGCTTGCACCTACTTCATGTTGATGATTAAAAGCGCTAAAACCTTGTGCAACCGCTTCCCGCTCATTTTCCTGAAATTCAGAATAGCCAATCAAGCCTTGTTCCTTGCATTCCTTGGCCAACTTGAATGTTCCATAACTGAGGGCATGGAAACCGGCCAAACTTATAACCTGCAGCTTGTAACCCCACGAAGAAAGAAGGTTTTGAAAATTATGCAGTTGATCCTCCTGCACCAATTTTTTCCAATAAAAAGAAGACGAACAATTATAAGCAAGGATTTTTCCAGGAAACGATTTGTGGATTTCTTGGGCAAACTGCCTTGCTTTTAAAAGATCGGGCTGCGAGCTTTCATACCAAAGCACATCGGCATAAGGAGCATAAGCCAATGCACGATTTATGGCTAGATCTATTCCTCCCTTGATTTCAAACAAGCCGTCATCTGTCCTGCCTACTATGAATTTTCTATCCCTCTGGTCTTCATCTGAAGAAATGAAAGATGCCCCATCGGCATCTGTTCTTGCTATAATAACAGTGTTTACTGCCGATATATCCGAAGCTAGCCTAGCCGCTTTAAGTTTCCTTATCGCTTCGCTGGTAGAAACCAGAACTTTTCGTCCCATATGTCCGCACTTTTTTGCTGAAGGAAGTTGATCTTCGAAGTGGATTGCAGAAACCCCAGCTTCAATGAGCCATTTTGTGAGTTCAAAGACATTAAGAACACCTCCAAAGCCCGCTTCTCCATCAACAATAATAGGGACAAAGTAATGGATATCTTTTTTAGATTCCGCAAAATCAATAGCGTCAGCTCTTCTTAATGAAGCATTTATCCTTTTGACAAGCAAAGGCAGAGAGTTGTAGGGATAAAGAGAAAAATCCGGATACATTTCACAAGCCTCGTTAGCATCAGCAGCTATTTGCCAACCCGAACAATAAATCGCTTTAAGACCAGCCCTAACCATTTGAACAGCTTGCATCCCCGTTAAAGCTCCAAGAGCAAAAACAGGTTCTTCTTGATGAAGAAGACTCCACAATAAAATCGAGCCTTGTCTTGCAAGAGTATATTCGATTTGCATTGAGCCCGATAGCCTCACCACGTCTTCTGCGGAGTATTCCCTGCTGATCCCTTTCCATCTTTCTGAATGAGCCCACTCCTCGGCCAATTTCTTTGCTTTATCCAACATATTTTAACCCTATGAAGATCAGTCGATAACAATTAATTTAATATCGCCCTCTTTATTAAGAAGTCTAACCCCAACGTTATGAGGATACCGGGTCAGCTCGATATCGATTTTCCAATCCCTACCTTTTAAATCCTGGATGACCACTTTATCCAGAAAATCGGGCAACCTGGGCTCATCAAATACAATTTCATTCTTGGTTCCATCGATCTTTAAGCCCAACGCGGATTGCAGAAGCAGAAAGATAGCCCCGCTTGACCAGGCATGAGGAGAGCAGGCAACAGGATAAAGAGTCGGTCCTTCATCCCCTCTCCGGGCTATTCCTCCAAAAAGTTCAGGTAAACGTTGAAGATCGAAAAAAAGGGAAGCTTCAAAAAGCCCCTTGAAGAGTTTCATCCCCATTTCTTTCATTCCATAGGACATAAGACCAGCAGCGATAAAAGCGGTATCAAAAGGCCATACTGAACCATTGTGATAGGAAATGGGATTATACCGAGCTTCACCTTCAGCGATTGTCCTTATACCCCAGCCAGTAAAAAATTTATCGCTCATGAGAAGATTACCGATCTTCTCAGCCCTTTGCGGACTAGCAATTCCGGTGTAAAGGCATAGGCCAGCATTCGAAGCAAGAACTTGACATTTTTCTTTTCTTCCATCCAAAGCCAATGCATAAGAAGAGAGCTCATCAACCCAAAATTCTTTTTCAAATTTTTCTTTTAATATTTCCGCTTCCTTGACCAGCCTGTCATGAAGGGAGAAAAGACCAAGAACTGCCGCAAGATCGGCAACATGCTTTTTTGCAGCATAGACAAATCCCTGGACTTCGCAAAGAGCGATTGGCCCGATGGGGAACGATCCATCTTTATGGAAAACCGAATCAAAAGAATCTTTCCAGCCTTGATTGGTTAATCCTCTTGAACTTTTTTTTCTGTATTCGACAAAACCATCCCCATCAACGTCTCCATACCGATCTATCCAAAGCAGGGCAAGCTCGATATTAGGCCAGATTTCTTCTATAAATTTTTTATCTACCGTCCGCTTGTAATATTCAGCAGCAAGAATGAGGAAAAGGCAGGTTGCATCGATACTGCCATAATATTTTCGAAACGGAATTTCTCCTAGGTTCGCCATTTCTCCTTCTCGAGTTTCATGAAGAATCTTTCCCGGTTCTGCATCCGCTTCTATAGAGAACTCCTTGGCTTGAGTCGCTGCAAGAAACGATAACACTCCTTTAGCAAGTTCAGGAGAAAGCCATAAACATTCTAAGGTAGTGATAATACCGTCCCGACCAAAAGGGGTGCAAAACCAAGGTACACCCGCATAAGGAAAAGGCCCAAAGGGGGTCTCAGAGACGAGCATCAAAAGATCGGATTTTGACCGATTAACCCAACTATTAAATTGGCTGTTAGAGGTCCAGACTCTACTCCATCTTTTTTCTGATTGCTGATAATCTTGAGTAGATTTCAAGGAAGCTTCTTCATAACTCATAAGAGAGGGGAATATTCTTTTTTCATCGCTTTGGTGACATTCTATGGACAACCGAATGATCTTTTCTTTCCGGGGAATAAGATCAAGACTAAGGGAAGCTGATGTGGAACCCATAGTTAAAGGTTGAGGATCGAAAAAAAGACGAGTTTGTCTTAGAATGCCATCTAATCCAAGGTATTTAAAAACAACGGCATCCTTTTCAACAACGGGATCCATCAAGTTTCCCCTTCTTTTTCTCTTGCATCCTCTCACCTCAAAGAGATCGACAAAATCGGCATTGAATTTAAAGAGAAGGATAACTTGGGCAGGGCTTTCTCCATAATTGCAAACTGAGATCTCCTCATAAACACAGGCTTCCCAGATAAATTTCGTTCGAGTTATCAGCAAGGTTTGCTGTCGGATAATCTTACCTTCTTTTTCTATTTCCGGATTGGATAAGTCGATGGTAAAAAGTCCATTATCTTCTCGAATCGTCGAACTTAAAAAGAGTGGAAAACTTTTTTCAATAAACAGTACACTTTCGTTAAGATGCCTCGTTCCCCGGTAATAAATGCCTTGGTCACCTAACCCTAAAGGTTGGATATCACCCCGGCGGTCAAAAACTCCAAATGTCTCATTATGTTTCAAAACCCGGGTCCGGTCATCAGCAAAAGGCGAACAAACCCGAACATAATAAGTATCCCCAATTTGTATAAAATCTTTTCCTTCAGCCAAGCCTAGCACCTTATCCATAAAGTAATTTGGTATATATCGATAAGTAAGATTGTGCCATTTTTCTGGCTGTAAAGTGATTTAACACATGATCTCTGCATTCTTTTCGATTAATTTGATCAATTTCCTTTATTTTTTTTATTCCATCCCTGATCGAATCGATAATGTAACCTGTTTTCCCATCAATGACAATTTCAGGCACTGATCCTTTTCTCCAACCAATGATGGGTGTACCACATGCCATGGCTTCAATCATCACTAGTCCAAAAGGTTCGGGCCAGTTAACAGGAAAAAGAAGCGCATAAGCCTCTCCCAAAAACCTGTTTTTTTCTTCTTCCCCAATTTCCCCTATGAATTCAACAGGAGCTTTTTTAAAAAGAGGTAAAATGACTTCCTGGAAATATTCCTTGTCTACTTCATCGACTTTCGCCGCAATTTTAAGGTCCATACCTGACTGTCTTGCAATTTCAATCGCTCTATCCACTCCCTTTTCAGGCGATATTCTTCCCACAAAAGCCAGGTAGTTTCCTTTAGCAGGATAAAAACGGTAAAGATCTTCAGGTATGCCATGGTAAACCGTGCCTACCCAATTAACCCATGGCAAGTATGAACGCTGGGATTGGGAAATCGAAACCACCGGAATCTGATCGAATACTTTATAGAGAACAGCAAGGTCAGGAAGATCGAGTCTTCCATGAAGTGTGGTTAGATGTTTTCTTTTAATTCGATTTGAAAAAGGAAAATGGAAAAAATCGATGTGATAATGAATAATATCGAAATCTTCACTACAACGAAAGAGTTTTTCAAGCATTATGACGTGATAAACCAAAGGATCTTTTTTCTGTTTTTGTAGCCGTAACGATTCCTCTATCGGAGCTATCAATCGAGCTTTAGTCAAGGAATCTCCACTTGCAAAAAGAGTGACTTCATGGCCTTGAGCGATTAATTCTTCTGTAAGATAGTGAATAACTCGTTCTGTACCTCCATAGAGCTTCGGAGGCACCCTTTCATACAAGGGCGAAACCTGGGCAATTTTCAAATAAATGCCTCCTTTTTCAAATTTCCTTAATTAAATTCAAAAAAGAAGCAGATTAAAAACTGACCAGATTTTCAGAGAGCAATAATTATTATAAAACAATTGAATAGGCTTTCAAATCCCCTTTTCTTCTTATACAAAATTAACCCATGACCATTGAAGGATTACTAAAACAGATCGGGTTAAGAAATTTCAATCAGCTTTATTGGGACCTTACCCCAGCCGCTTTATATGAAGAAGCAATAAGAAGACATGAAGCTCTTTTATCCTACTCGGGATCACTTGTTTTCCATACCGGCCAATACAAGGGAAGATCACCCGAAGACAAGTTCATCGTTAAAGATAAAATGACGGAAAACCTGGTCGATTGGGGTAAAATCAATAAACCTTTTGATCCTCTTGCTTTCAGGCATCTCAAAGATAAATTGCTATTCTATCTACAGAACCGGGATCTTTTTCTGCAGAGGTGTCATGTCTGTGCAGATCCTCAACATCGACTGAACCTATGGATCATAACGGAACAGCCCGTTTACTCTCTTTTTGCAAGAACGTTATTCAGGGTAGAAAAGGGGGAAAAAAGAGAGCCTTTGTTAGCTGATTTTATCCTTATTCATGCTCCTGGTTTTAGAGCAGATCCCGAAATCGATCAAACGCATTCGGGGGCTTTCATCATCCTTAATTTCAGTGAAAAATTAATACTTATCGGAGGCACGGGTTATGCCGGAGAAATCAAGAAATCCGTTTTTACCTTGCTGAACTTCCTCCTTCCTCAAAAGGGCGTTTTTCCCATGCATTGCTCGGCAAACCTGGGAAAAAGCGATGACGATTCGGCTATTTTCTTTGGTCTTTCGGGAACAGGCAAAACTACCCTTTCCATTGACCCAACCCGCAGGCTCATCGGTGACGATGAACATGGCTGGGATGACAAAGGAATCTTTAATTTTGAAGGAGGATGTTATGCTAAAATTATTGGAATTAGTAAAGAAGGAGAACCCGAAATTTATAAAAGTGCTTTACGTTTTGGAAGCTTGTTAGAAAATGTCATTATCGATCCTCAAACAAGAGAGATTAATTTTTTTGACGATTCTCTGACTGAAAACACCCGTGCCGCCTTTCCTATAGACTACATTCCTAATGCCAGTCTAACGCAAACAGGAGGGCATCCTAAAAATATCGTTATGCTTTGTTGTGATGCTTTTGGACTTCTTCCTGCAGTAGCCAAACTCTCGACCGAACAGGCTATTTCCTATTTTCTCCTTGGTTATACCTCGAAAATTGCGGGTACCGAAGCAGGGATAAAAGAACCCCAAGCTGTTTTTAGTCCCTGTTTTGGCTCTCCCTTTCTACCCCTTTCACCCAAGGTTTACGCCCAAATGTTCAAAGAAAAAATCGAAAGCCATAAACCCACGGTTTGGCTTGTAAACACAGGATGGGTTGGTGGTGAATATGGCATTGGCAAAAGAATAGCTCTTTCGATTACTCGTCGGCTTGTCCAATCCATACTTAATGGGGAGTTAGCTAAAAGTGAATTTGTCCAAGAAAAGCATTTTAATCTTTTTATTCCTCAAAGTTTCAAGGACATTCCCCATGAAATTCTTTATCCAAGCAAATCCTGGAAAGACGAAAGAAAATACACCACAAAAGCCAAGGAACTTAAAGAACTTTTTAACCATTATGCACAAACATTAACTTAGAGCTAAAAGAAGCCTTATTTTACTGATTATTCTTTGAGTTTGCTGATCGCGTTTAAAAACTGCGAGCTAATCTATCTCTTTTTTAGCCTTTTTCTTTAAAGCTTCACTACCAAGAAGAATGACTTCGATTTCTTCAGTGATCTCCTCTTGTCTAAGCCTATTGGCTTTTTTATTCAGTTCTCCAACCTGCTTCTCAAGTTGATCTAAAGCAGACTGCATGTGTTGCATTCGAATTTTACTCTCAGCAAGCAAAGAAGAATAAAAGGCGAAGAAAAAACCAGCCATGAGGAAATTATCTAGGAGATCCTCAAAAAATTCCCTAGCATTAACTTGAAGTAAAGGAACAGGAGGTGCTTTTTTCTTAGCAGCCAGAATTTTCTCTTCCGATACAGGAATAGGCAGAAGTGTTTTCTTCTCAATTTCAAAACTATCAGCCATATGGAAAAAAACGGAGATCGATGTGGGATGCTCATTCTCTATCAGGCAATTTCTAACCGTATCTAAAAAATCGATAATAAAGGGATAAATTTCTTCAGCCACGCTCGGTCCTGAAACCGCTTTTATGATTTTCTTAAGGCTAGTTGCCCTGCTCTCAAGCTTACTGCCGACCAGGATCAGTCCATAGCTATTAGACAATGTCGAAGATTTTTCCAGTTCCTCCCAAAACCCCACTAACGAGGAATTAAAATCACCGCAAAATCCACGTTCCGACCCGATCAAAATATAAAGAGGTCGTTCTAGCTGCGTTCGAGGCAAAAGATCCGGAAAAGCTGGAAAAAAATCATTGGCTATGTTTTGTAAGGTATCAATGGCCACCTTTTGACTTTCAAAATATCTACTAATTTTCCTTTGCTCGACCAGAGCCATGTTTTTCATGGCCTTCATGATCTCACCAATTTCTAAAAGAGCCTCTCGATACTTGATCAGATCTCTTCGTTTACTCATGCGACTTTTGGTAGTTTTTTCGCTACATTTGCACTGATAGAGCTAAAAGCTTCCTTGATCTCTTTTAGCCAACTTTCCCTTGGATCATCCAAGCTTAAAGAACTCGATTCAATCTTTTTCAAAAGTTCTCCCTGTACTTCTCTTACACAATCCAGCGGAATCACATCAAAAAGACCTTCATTGAAAGCAATCAGCCAACAGAATTGTTGCTTGGGTGAAATCGGTGACAATCTCTCTTGTTTAAGCAGCTCTCTTAAAAGTCTTCCTCGTGCAATCTTTTTTTCTAAAGACGCTTCAAGTTTTGTTCCAAAGCGGGTAAAAACTTCCAGCTCTAGAAACTGCAGGTAATCTAATTTCATTCTTCCCGCCTCTTTTCTTAAGTGCGGATGTTGTGCAGCACCCCCAATCCTTGAAACCGAACGTGTCACATCGATTGCAGGGAGAAAACCACTGGAGAAAAGAAACTGTTCAAAATAAATCTGTCCATCGGTTATCGATATCAGATTTGTAGGGATATAAGAGGAAAGTTCCCCCTGTTGGGTCTCAACAATAGGCAGTGCTGTCATGCTACCTCCCCCTTTAGAAGCTGAAAGATGAGTTGATCTTTCAAGAAGCCTTGAATGAAGATAAAAAACATCCCCGGGATAAGCTTCTCTACCGGGAGGTCGACGCAAGAGTAGAGAGAGCTCTCTGTAAGTTTGTGCATGTAAACTTAAATCATCGTAAACAACCAGTGTATCCCTACCTCCTTCCATCCATTCCTCAGCAATGGTACAGGCCGCAAAAGGGGCGATGTATTGAAGACCGGGTAAGGAGGTTGCTTCCGCTACCACGATCGTGGTATAATCCAGGGCATTACCGGCTCTTAAAGTATCGATCACATGAACTACAGTTGACCTTTTTTGGCCTATTAAACAATAGATACAGAGTACATTTTTATCTTTTTGATTGATGATCGTATCCAGGGCAAAAGTGGTTTTTCCAAGTCCATTATCACCGATTAACAGCTCTCTCTGTCCTTTTCCAATAGGAATCATCGCATCGACTATTTTATTGCCTGTATAAAAGGGCTCATTGACAAATTCTCGATCGATAATTGCTGGGGCTTTAACCTCTAAGTTCCGTTGCCTGGACGACGCAATAGGTCCTTTCCCATCCAGAGGATTACCCAAAGGATCGATGACCCTGCCCAAAAGCTCATCTCCAACCGGGACACTTAACCGTCGACCTGTTCGATGCACAAGAGTTCCCGACATGATCTTTTCGGTTTGAATGAGCATTATGGCCCCAACGAGTTTTTCACTTAGGTTATATACAAGGGCCACACTACCCTCTTCACATTCTAAAAGATCATCAAGAGCTGCCAAGGACAACCCGTCTATCCAGGCTGTTCCATCTCCTATGGCAACTACCCTGCCAAATTCTTCTACCTTGGGATCAAACCGGTATTGATCAACCCAATGAGCTACTTTTTCGATTGGAGTCATAAGCTTACCTTTATTTTATCGTTTTCAGCTTCTGTAAAAAATTCCAATTCGTCCTCGATGCTTGCCCGAACAATCCAGCTTCCAATGATAATCCTTATTCCTGCCAAGAGTTTTGGATCCTGGTCAAAGTCAAGGGGAAGATCTTTTTCGACAATTTGGCTTATTGTCTCTTTGAGTCCTCTTTTAACTTCTTCTCCAATAGGAAAAACACTTTTAACAACACCCTTATCTACACTTTCCCTTTCCATAGAACGACGAATCAACTCGAGGGTTTCGGCAGGTAAAGAGCGAAGCTTTTTAAGACACAAAGCAATAAGTTTGCTTTCAACTTCTTCAGAAGCAAGATTTGAAAAAAACCGAGCAACAAACCGGGCTCCTAGTTGCAGAGCCTTTGCTTGCGTTTCAATCTCCAAGTCCCGCTTTCTTTTTTCCTCTAATACCTTGTTCCTTTCCTTTTCTAGCTCTAAGGCCTTCTGGTTTTCAGCGATAAGCTTTTCCCTCTGGACTCTCAACTCCTCCTCGAGCTCTTCCCTAGCCCTCTTTTTTTCTTCTTCCCAAACCTTTAGCCTATTCTCATAATCGCTCCTTAACTTTACTGCCTCTTCCTTCAACTTTTCTGCTTCTTTCCACATTGCCTGGACAGTTTCTTTCCTTTGCCTGATCAAGTTGAGAACAGGCTTATAGAGAAACCTTTTGAGAAGCCAGACGAAAACCAAAAAGTTAACAATCTGTAGAATGAAAGTCGTTTTGTTCCAGTTCATACCTTAAATCAGTTCTTTTTCTACTTGGTAAGATATTCGAGCATAGGACTTCGAAAAAGAACGATTAAAACGATAACAAGGACGTATATAGCAAGCGATTCTATCATGGCAAGACCGATAAGTAACCAGCGCGTGATCGATTTCTCCAGTTCGGGTTGCCTGGCTAAAGCTTCCAAAGCCTTGGCTATAGCTATGCCCATGCCAATACCCGGACCGACGACCCCCAAACCTATTGCTAAAACCGCCATGGCTGTAACTAAAGTTGAAAATAAACCGATATTACTCATATTTCCTCCTTTTAAGATTTAACTTTTATTTTTCTTGGACTAAGGCTTCCATTCCACTGGCTATGTATATTAATGCCAGAATACCAAAGATATAGGCTTGAAGAATGGCTTCAATCAAGTGAAGCAATAAAAAAGCCACAGGTGTAAGGAATCCAGCCAGAAGTAAAAGAACACCTATCCCGATTTCCATGCTCGACATGTTGCCATAAAGTCGGACAGCCAATGTTACTGTTCGAGTTATTTCTCCAATAACGTGAAAGGGGAAAAACCAAAAAAAAGGAACGAAATATTCTTTGAGATAAGCAAGAATACCTTCTGCACGAATCCCATAATAAGGAACTGAAAAAAAGACAATCAGGGCTAAAGCTGAAGTAATGGAAAGATCCGCTGTGGGAGAATGGAGACCGGGAATAAGACCAATCAGGTTACATAAAAGAATATAAATCCAAAGTGTTCCAATTAAAGGAAGGACTACTTGGGGATCTTTAGGTATCACCTCGGTTACCGATTTTTCAATGAACGAAACCAGATCTTCAACAATCAACTGGAAATAACCGGGTGATTCGAGCTTAAAAGATCGTACACAAAACACCGATAAAACAACTACAATAGCCATTATACATAAAGAGGTGATCGTCGACTCAGTCAAAAATTGCTCGGCCATAAAGCTACTATCTCTTAAATCTTGTTGCGAATAAAAATATATATGTTTATAGCCCCTAATATCACCCCTAGAATAATTAAGGAAATCGTCCAATGGATGGCATAACCAGGAAGTTTTTCATCAAGCCATTTTCCAAGATAAGCCGCTATGATCACGGGAATAATGAACAAAACTCCCAATGTACCTAAAAAGACAGTCTGCGATAAAAGGGTGGGCTTAAATTGCCTAGCTTTTTCTGTTTTCTCCACATCCTTTTGTACTTCTTCAACCAGTTTTTTTCTATCCCGTTCCATAAATAGGTATTACGATTTGGGAATCTTTTTTTGGATTTCCCACATTCTTTTTAGCATTTCCTTTTCAAGATTTTTTGCCCTCTCTTTCATCTCTTTCCGTTGCTCCTCTTCTTTTTTTAGTTCCTGTTCAAGGTTGACCGATATTCTTTTCATATCCTTATCAACAAAAAAATGGGGAGTAACAATCCAGAGAACGTTTTTTTTAAAATAAAGAATCCCCCCAGCCAAAGCTAAGTAGTTGGGATCAGGATCATTAAGGACATAAAACCAGTACAAACCTAGAAGAAGAGAAGTCATAAACGATTCATGCTTTGCCATAATCCCAAACTGACCGCTATGATCTGATCCATGAAAAAGAGTAACGTCTTTGCGGCTTAACTGCTTTGTTGCATCGATTAAATTTAATTCAAAAGTAGCCATCGACTTAAAACGACCTATTTTTTGCCAAACTCCTTTTTAAGGGAACCTTTCATGTAGCACTGATCTTCAGAGAGATGATCGTAGTCTCCGTTGAGTAAAGCCTCGCAATCATCAAGGGTATCGGCAAGTGGAACACTTACCCCAGCAATGCCCGTATGACTTGCCGTGGTAAAAAAGGGTTGGGTTAAATACCTCTGGATTTTCCTTGCTCTCAGGACGATCTGTTTGTCTTCTTTAGACAATTCCTCCATCCCCAAAAGGTTGATGATATCTTCCAACTCCTTGTACCGGGAAAGATACTTTCGTACCTCTGAGGCGATCGCGTAATGCCTTTGGCCAAGAAACTCTTTATCCATGATCCGACTTGTCGAAACCAAGGGATCGATGGCGGGATAAAAACCCTTTGCAGCTTGTGACCGGGAAAGAATAACCACCGTATCCAAATGCGACAATATCGCCATAACCGCCGGATCAGTCATATCATCGGCGGGTACATAAACCGCTTGGACCGCTGTTATGTTGCCCGATTTTGTGGATACTATCCGGTCCTGCAGTTCAGCTACCTCGGTAAGCAAAGTCGGTTGGTAACCCACCATGGCGGGCATCCTTCCTAAAAGACCAGAAACCTCACTGCCTGCCTGCACAAAACGAAAAAGATTATCCATCAAAAAAAGAATTTCGGTTTGTAAGCTATCTCTAAAATACTCCGCATAACTCAAGGCGGTCAACCCAATCCGAAACCTTACCCCTGGAGATTCGTCCATCTGACCGAAAGCCATGAGAGTTTGAGGCATAACCCCCGCTTTTTGCATCTCCTTCCACAGCTCATGACCCTCCCTAATCCGTTCTCCCACCCCGGCAAAAACCGAAACACCATGATGAATTAAACTCACCGCCTTCATAAATTCCATCATCAGAACCGTCTTGCCTACCCCCGCCCCACCAAAAAGACCTGTCTTACCCCCTTTGACAAAAGGACAAAGCAGATCGATCACTTTTATGCCAATTTCAAGGATCGACTTTGGCCCCAGAGTAATATCCAAAGGAGGGGGATCTGAAAAAATATTCCTGTATGCTTCGGGTTCAACAGGTTCTAAGCCGTCCAGGGGTTGACCAAAGATGTTGACAAGCCTCCCAAGATATTTTTTGGATACAGGAATTGAAACCGCACAGCCCGTATCATATACATCCATCCCCCTGTATAACCCAGCCGTTGAATGAAGAGCAATTGCCCTCAGATGATGTTCATCAATGTGCTGGTGGACTTCAAAAACATAACTCTCGTGATCCAAGTAGGTCTTTAAACAACGATGTATGGGAGGCAAAACAAGGCATTCAATATCAACGACTGGACCGTGGACCTCAACGATCCGACCTATAATTTTTTCAGATAAAGCCACTCCTTTAGGGCTCAATTCCTTTTTAGGTTGAGAATTTTCCGATTGTTGATGAGAAACCATAGGTTCTGAATTCATGGAAAAGAGTTTGTCGTTAAATAAAACACGCTGTAAAAATATAGGGTTCGTTTTAAATTACTCAAAAGAACCAACTTCTCCATAGATAACATGAATCCAGATAAAAGTCTTCTTTTGACCGATCTCTACGAGCTGACCATGATGCAAGGGTATCATTATCATAAGATGGAAGGTATTGCTACCTTTGAGTTGTTCGTGAGAAAATTGCCTATAAACAGAAATTTTCTTCTCTTTGCCGGGCTAGAACAACTGCTTTGTTTTGTCGAAAATGCCCATTTTGACGAAGAAGAAATTGATTGGCTCGCCCAGCAAGGATTAAAGAAAGATTTTTTAGAGTATCTCAGAACATTTCGTTTCCAGGGAGATATCTATGCCATGGCTGAAGGAACCATCTTTTTTCCTTTCGAACCTATTTTAAGGGTTACCGCTCCAATCGCCCAAGCTCAGATCCTCGAATCCCGACTCATGAATATTATCCACTATCAAACCCTAATCGCTTCAAAAGCGATCCGATTTTCTCTTGTTGCTCCGAAGAAAAATCTCGTTGAATTTGGATTAAGACGAGCTCATGGTGCTGAGGCCTCCCTTTTTGCCGCCAGGGCTAGTTTCATTGCAGGCTTTAGTGGGACTTCAAACGTTCTTGCCGGCAAAATGTATTCCATCCCGATCTCTGGCACTATGGCCCATTCCTTTATCCAGGCTCATGATGTTGAAGAGATGGCCTTTTACAACTACGCGGTCGCCAATCCCCGCAACGTTACCTTTCTTATCGATACCTATGATACGGAAAGAGCTGCTCGTTACATCGTAAAGCTTGCTCCAAAGTTAAAAGAAAATGGCATTACCATTGAAGCTGTCCGTTTAGATAGTGGAGATCTTGATTTTCTTTCTAGGAGTGTTCGATCGATCCTCGATTCCGGTGGATTAAAGAATACAAAAATTTTTGTTAGCGGTAGCCTTGATGAATATAAACTAGAAAAACTCGTCAGTTCAGCTGCTCCCATTGATGGTTTTGGGATTGGAACTTCCCTGGATACCTCAAGTGACAGTCCTTATATGGACTGCGTCTACAAGCTCCAGGAATACGAAGGCAAACCCAGGAGGAAAAGATCTACAGGTAAAGCGACCTGGCCGGGAACAAAACAGGTATTCAGGTTTTTCAACGAGAACGGAACATTTGAAAAAGATCTGGTTTGTTTAGCTGAAGAAGAATATCCTGCCTATCCCCTTTTGCAACCTGTAATGCGCAAAGGCAAAAGAATCTATCCCAACGAAACTCTTATTGAAATTCAAAAAAGAACTATGAGTAACTTGGAAAAATTGCCTTCTAGACTTAAAACCCTGCAGTCAGCCCAACCTCCTTACCCGGTGGAGTTTTCACCACCACTGATCAACTTGAGAGACAAGCTTGAAAGAGAAGAACTTCAAATGTGATTTAAATGAAATGTTTTTTTCATTCAGGTTGCAATCTGGTGTGGCTTGAATTTCTTTATAAGAAGATGACAGAGCTTAACTTTGAAAGGGTAAAACTAACCGCTCCAGCTGGAGCAGATAAGGTTCTCCTACATTCCTGTTGTGCTCCCTGTTCAGCTGAAATCATGGAAGCCATTATAGCCTCAGGCATCCAACTCACTGTTTTTTTCTATAATCCCAACATCCATCCTCGTGTTGAATACGAAATCCGCAAGAAAGAAAACATCCGATTTGCTGAGAAAAAAGGGATCGCTTTTGTCGACGCTGACTATGACACGGACAGCTGGTTTAATAGGGTCAAGGGACTTGAATGGGAACCAGAAAGGGGCAAGCGTTGCACGGTTTGTTTTGACATGCGAATGGAAAGGACCGCTCTTTATGCCTACGAAAACGGATTTAAAGTTTTCTGTACAAGCCTTGGAATCTCAAGATGGAAAGATTTTGACCAGGTCACTGCAGCCGGAATTCGAGCGGCTTCTCGCTATGGTCTTGAATATTGGACATATAACTGGAGAAAAAAGGGGGGTTCTGAGCGGATGATCTTGATCTCTAAAGCGGAAAATTTCTACCAACAACTTTATTGTGGTTGTATCTATTCTTTGAGAGATACCAATAAATGGAGAGTTTCTAGAGGAAAACCTAAAATCACCCTGGGAAGTACTTTTTATGGTTTAGAAGAATCAAATTCTTCTGAGCAGAGGCAGCCTTCTATCTCCCCTTGAATTTTTTCTTTATCATGAAACGGGATGAAGAGAAACCCTTCCTTGAACATTTAGAAGATTTAAGGTGGGTAATTATAAAATCTCTGATCGCCTTAGTTGCAGCTTCTCTTCTCTGTTTTATTGAGACTAAACCGGTAATGGCCATTCTTCTTAAACCTCTTAAAGCCTCAGGGGAAGACCCTCAAAAAGTCTTAAGAGTTCTGGGTGTAGTTGACCCACTCAGTGTCCAACTCCAGATTAGTTTGCTAGGAGGACTTGTACTGAGCCTTCCTTTTATCCTCTATTTTGTTGCCCAGTTTATTATTCCTGGTCTTACTCCTTCCGAAGTAAAGCTTCTTTTCCCGATATTCAGTTGTGGGGCTATTCTTTTTATTGGAGGAATCCTTTTTTCTTACTTTATCCTGTTGCCCCAAACCCTGCAGTTTTTCTCCGCCTACAACAAATGGATGGGCATTCAAACCGATTGGACCTTGCAGAACTATTCTAATTTCGTTGTCCAAATGCTCGTTTCTTTTGGCTTGGCCTTTGAATTACCCCTTGTGGTTATTCTTTTGGGCATTCTTGGCATTATAAACTCTGCAACACTGAGCCGTTATAGAAGGCATGCCATTGTGGTCATCGTGATCGCTGCTGCCTGTATTACCCCAACCTCTGATCCCTTGACCCTTTTCCTTCTTTCCGTTCCTATGTATCTATTGTATGAAGGTTCACTTTGGGTGTTAAAAACCATTGAAAACCGTAAAAGAGTCCAAAAAGATCACTCCCCAGAACTTCTCCCTTAGCTCCACACTGCCTTATCCCAAGTATTCTAAGCTCCCTTCCTTGTTTCTAAGATAAACGGAAGCTCCGGGATTCTCCAAGCTTACTTCTATTCTGTTGCCTTCCTCAAGATCGATGACAAACTGCTCGTCTTTTTCGATCGCTCTGTGTACCTTTTGACCCGGACTTAACTCTCCTAAAACTTCCCCCTTTATCTTGAGCTGAAGAAAAGAACCATCTGTAAAATAAAGACAAAACACATTCTCTTTGTGTTCCTTTCTTTCAATCGTTCTTCCAGCAATAATCCGGCTCAGTTTTCTGTTTAATCCCATGCTTTGTTAAAATAACCTAAAGAGCAAATTCCACACAACTGCTTTTGTCTCTTACCTATACTCATATGATCTTCTTTTTTCTGGTATTCCCATGTATTTCTTGTAAGCTTCAATCCAATTGGTAGCAATGGCTTTCTGAGCTTCCTTTAGATCAACAATATTTTCACAGACCAACTTGTGCAATTTATACTCCAACTTGTCTTTGAGATAAGCATTCCAAGGTGATGTCCAATAAGACTGAGGCCAAAGGTTCTTTATCGAGTTCGACCCTCCAAGGCCAAGCGGAATCAAATGATCGATTTCATAATGGTGAGGCTCAGGATGAATAATTCCATACCGCCAGTAGACTTCCCTTTTAACAGCGATAGGAACATTCCTGACCCGTTTTGCATAACCAGGAACACAAATGTCTTCTTTAGTCACATCAAACGTATCCCCAGGAGTCAATTGAGGATCGGGCAGCAGCCGATCTTCAAAGCCAAAAGATGAAATAACTGGCCAAAACAGCCATACAATTAAAGGAAACCAAAACATTTTAACCGATTCCTTTGTCATAAGAAGCCAAATAACTTGTCGTAGTTAATAAAAGAAAAGCCTGAATTCAAGCAGAAAAACCCATCGGAATGGATAGCTTTCAACTCAATCGTGCGCTTTTTCAATAGCCACAACAAAAAAACTTCATCTAAACAAAGAAAGATTACAAAGCCATAACCTCCTTGAGAAAAACAGAGACAAGAAAAACTTTTATCCGTGAAGAGTCGATATCAAGAAGCTGGCAAAGAGCTTTGCGGTAAAGAATAAGCTGAGAAAGGTATTTTTTAACAAGCTCTTCTTTCTTATCCAAAGAAATAGCATCAGTCTTAAAATCATAAATGGAACACTGGACATTCCCCAGTAAGTCTTTTTCAACATGAACCCGATCAAGCGTACCTCTGACCCACTGTCCTTCGACTTCAACACAAAAACTGCGTTCAATCCATATTTTTGTTTCTTCTTTGGGAGTGAATATTTCTTTAATGGATGGTGATTGCAAACAATCCAAGACTTCTTTAAAAGGATTTCTTTCTTTATCTTTCTGGCCGTATTCTAAAGCCTTTTGCTTGAGCTTGAATAAAATGTCTTCAGAAAGCCGTTCGATTTGGGAAAATATCTTATGAACGATTAACCCATGATCGATTCTTTTTCCCTTATCCAAAGAAAATAAAGAATAAAGATTCAACTCCTGAGCGTTTGGTTCCAAAGTAGATGGAGAAACAAACTGGGTCCGGGATAGAGGCCTTGGCGGATAAGGAAAATCCTGGCTTTTTGCCTCCTTTTTTTCTTCTAGTTTGAAAAATTCTTTCTTAGGCCGAGGATTCCATTCCCTTTTTCCTGTTTCAAAAAGGGTTACCAAGGGGTAATCAGGAAAAAACAAGTTCCTGTGAAAAGACGTTGTTCCCAGTCCCTCAAGCAGCAAGTCCTGCCAATAAACCGACTGTCTGGTTGAGTTTTTTCCATTTGTTTGCTGCTGAATTTCTCCTACAATATATAATCCTTGTCTTGCCCTAGTCATGGCGACATAAAGAAGCGAAAGTTTTTCCAGCTGTTCTTCAGCAACAAGCTCTTCATACAAGCAGGACAATTGGGGTTCTTTCTCTGCAATCTCTTTCCGAGGAAGAAAAAAAAGCTTACTTTCCCCGCGACTGGATGTATATGCTATGGGAACATCCCGGGGTTTATTCATCGCTGTTTCTCGGCCCAGTAACTCAGTAACGATAACAACATCAAATTCAAGCCCCTTGGCACTATGCACCGTTCTGACTTGAACTGAAGAAGGATCTTCAGATAGGGGTAAAGAAAAATCTTTGTAATGACTTAAAAATCTCTCAAAATTTCTACTGCCCGTTTTATCGAAAGCCTGGCAAATCTGCAAAATCATCTCCATCCTTTCCTTGTGAAAGTCATCCAGCACTACAGCTTGTTGAAGAAGAGAAAAAAATTGAAAAGCTAGTCCTTCAAATCCTTCGAGAAAAAAAACTTTCCAAAACGCTTTTCTCCATGACACCTCATCCTGGAAAACCGAACCGAAGGGTGTACTTCTAAGCCACCCCAAAGCCAGGGAATCTCCAGGGTGAGCTAAAGCTTGGACCAAGGCAAAGAAAAGTTTTCCAATCAAACTATCCTTTCCGGGATAAAGCTTTCCTTCCAAGGATACTCTTAAAGAAGGACACAAGGAAAGATGTTGAAAAATAGCCTCAGCTTTCCTGTTGGTTTGAACAAGAATGGCACAACTCAAATGTCGTTCTTGAGGTTTTATCTCTTCAACCAACAGTTTTTCTAGAGCCTCATACAGGGAAATACAATTATCGGTCTCTTCCTCTTCCCCATTCTCTTCAACAAAGTTCTCTCCATTTTTTTCTTTTTTAGCTGTCTCAACGCACAAAAAACAGCTATATCCTTCCAGTTCTACATCCATGGCTTGTTGATCAACCCATCTTTTCTTCCATTTCTCTAAAGATTCGGGTAAAAGTTTATCAATCACTTCAAAATTACCAAAGATCATGTTAACAAAATCCAAGATAGCCTTGGATGATCTTCTTGAACCGATCAGCTCCTCCCTTTTTAGTTTGTACTGGGACTCGACTGAATCGATCAGTTCACTGCATGCTCCCCTCCACCCATAAATGCTTTGTTTTGGATCTCCAACACAGAAAAAAGACCGTGACCCATCCTGGTATTGGATCAGCTCGTCAACAAAAAGCTTGATCACTTTCCATTGTAATAGACTCGTATCCTGGAACTCATCGATGAGAAAATGATTCCATTTTTGGTCAAGGTTGTACAAAAAAGGATAAGAACTGTTTAATCCAGTGGCTTCTAAGATGATCCTCGGAATATCTTCAAAACTGCAAAAACCCTGGTTGGTTACACTTTTTCGATAATAAAGATCATAAACGCTCAGTAGGTGCGCCACAGCTCGAGTCCTGCGGTGGGATTTTTCAATAAAATAATCGATCGTCTTTTCTGCTAGCTTTCCCAATGCAGAAGCTAGAGGCTCGGCCAAAGGATATTTTTTCCTTTCCAAAGTTATTTGATCACATTGAGCTGTTTGAGGATCGTAAGCTTTCAAGACATTCTGATACAGTCTTGGAAGGGAGTTGATTTTCAACTTTTGTTCCTCCCATGTTTTAGTCGGCATATCCAGAGATTTTAGGTAGGATCCAATCTCATCGAGCAGGGAAAGAAAAGCTGGATCTTTAATTGTCTCCTCGTTACTTGTAACCAACCGAGGATCTCCCCATAAATCTACACTGGGAAAATCAGAGAAATAAGGATAGTATTTCTGTACCAAGGATAAGTAGTTTGAAAAGATTGTCTTAAGATCATCCCCCAAGAAAACCTTAAAGTTGTCTACAAAAGAAGGGTCAAACTCCTTTGAACTTAATACGTTCCTGATTAATTCCACTTGGATGGTTTTTTTAGCTTTTTCATCCAGGATTGAGAAACGGGCAAAACTAGTCCTTTTATCAAGCGGAATGTAATTCAGTAGAAAATAAAAAAAAGAGTCGATCGTTTGAAAATGCAGGGAAGGAAGATGTTCGATAAGCATTTTTAATGCTCGACAGGCCTTTTTATTTTGGGAAAAAAGATCTGGCTCTATCCCTTCTCTATCTGTTAAAGGAACTGCTAGCTTGGCTAAAGTTGAAAATAGCCGATCTACGATTTCCTGGGCCGCTTTTTTTGTAAAAGTAATAACTACCAGCGAATGGGGAAGAATTTCACCCATTAACAGCTCAAGAACTCTTTCAACTAGCTTATGAGTCTTTCCCACTCCAGCAGAAGCTACGACTATCAAGTGGTCTAACTGTTTTTCCCTGTTCATCGTTTTGTTTAAGCTATAGCTAAATAGGAGGTTCAAAAATTTCTTCTGGACTGCTGTCAAACCAAAAATTCCAGGATGGATAACGCCAAATATCCGCCTTGGGATTGGGAGGCCAAAATTTATTTTCTTTTATCGCTTTGACGACCTTGGAAATAGATTTGGTACTCTCTTCAAGAAAATGGGATTTATCAACTGGCCAAAGTTTTAAAAGGTCATTTTCTTCCCTGTGAGAAAGAAAATAAAAAGCTACCGTGAGGCTTTTCCCCGCTGCCACTGATTTTAACCCATGGTAATACAAAGGAAGTTGAAAATTTAACCATCGCCACTTTTTCCCTTCGAATAAAAAATAAGCTTCAGTAGGGGGTAGCTCTTCATTGGATCTAACCGATTTTAAATGGGTTCGGAAAGGGGCCTGGGCTTTCATAGCTTTATAATCGATGATTTGGAACTCTTCTTCCCTCTGGTCTATTCGATCTATACGACCCCGGATCAACATTCCCTCTATTTCGAGTTCAACTGGTTTTTCTACATCCACAATCTGCCATCCTTCTTTTTTTCTAGCCGCTTGAAACAAGGAAAAGGTTTTAAGCCTACCCAACATCGCTTTTTGCTGGAAATGTAAAGCTAAAGTTCTTGTCTTTCCATAACGGTTGGTCAAAGTTTTTTCCAATTGATCCGAAAGAAACAAAAAGATTTGATCGGGATCTACAAGTTCTCTTGACTCATAATTTTTTCCAAAGAAGGTCAAAACCTCATGGAGAATTCTGCCAAAATCAGATTCAATGAGTTCGGCTTGGGGTAAGACCAAGGGTTGCCATCCTAGCCTATGTTTTATATAAAAGTAAAAAGGACAGCTCAAATAATCGTTAAGCGCACTGACTGAAAGGCATTCTTTGTTATTCAACGAAGGAGAAGGTAGTTTTAATTTAAATGAATCAGTTTTTCCCCTGGGAATGGTTTGGCTTGGCAAGGAACTGAACAGGGTAGATACTCGTCTAGGTAATTCTTTATCCTTCAGGAGAAAAAGAAGACGGGAAGGATACAAGACCTCTCCGTCACTGTCTCGTTTAGATAAAAAAATGTCTATTCTACCCCTCCTACTTAACCTTTCGGAAAGATAACGGAGCAACAGCCCATCTCGGGTAAGACGCATTTCTTGGCTTTTAAGTCCCAACTGTTTCCTTCTCTCCTCATCCAAAATCATGTTAGTTCCTATGGACTTGGGTACATCTCCTTCTTGGAATCCCGCAAGAACCAGATGCGAAGCATCATCCCAAAGCAACTCAAGCCATCCTTTAAGTTCTAACCTTGGAGATTTCCTATCATAAAACAGTCTTTCTTCGTTCATTTCATCCAGCATCAAGGAGAGGAAATCACGACAATCAGCTGGGGCAATGGATGGGGCAAGCAGGCAAAACTGTTCTAGCCGTGTGGTTAAGAGAGAACTCCATTGAGGGATAATTTCTTGAAATGACTCTGAAAAGTTTTCCAGAGCCTCTGCAAAGAAGCTCAATAGCTTTTGTGGCCATTGATCGGATTTCAAACCATCCAAGAACCGATTTACACAGCTAACAAGCCCTTGAGTTTCAGGAGGACTCTCTCCTAAATCATCGAAAAACAAGGGAATCCTTTCCATGGTAAAGCGGTCAAGGCTAGACAAAAATGTATCAAACTTGCCTGGATACCTTTTTTGAAACCATTCGTAATAAAGGGGGCTACGGATAAACTGAGAAAGGTTGTTCCAGGAAGGATCGTTAAGCAGTTCTTTTAAATGGAGGAAAAAATCATAAAAAGGGGTTTCCTTATAAGAAATTCCCGAGTAGTCGAAAAAAGGAATATTATTTTTCTTGAGCTCTTCTTTTAGGATCGCTGTTCCCTGTTCGCGACAGAGTCCAATAGTCGTCGCCTCCTCATAATTTTCACCTGAAATCAGCTTAACAATCTCTTTAACCGTGGCTATTTCATCCCCATATAAATGGATGCATTCATCACTAATTGGAATTGTAAGCTCTCTCCAAGAGTCTTCGATAGGCAACCCCTTAGCATCAAAAAAGGGAGCCAGATCAGAAGTGGCCGGCAGAAGCACGTCAATCTTGGAGAACTCCTTTAACCCTTCCAGGAACTTAATGGCTAAAGGATTTGGATCCAGACAACCCGCAACCACTATATTCTTAATTGCAGGGGGGAGCTTAGGCTCTTGTAATAACTGATGGTAGAAGAAAAAAGGATCGATTAATCCCCTTTTTCCAAGGGTAGAAAAATACTCCTGTTCAAGGAGTGCTAAACTTTTATGAAAACCCTCTTCAGCAGGTTGAATGGATGATAAATCTTTGAGGGTCAAATTTTTTTCTGCAAGTTCATCTTGTGTATCGATAATTACCGTAGTTAGTGAAAGAAGATTTTCAAAATCCCCGCTTTTCATGCTCCAAGACTCAAGGACTCGGTTTTGGAAAGCTTGGTTAAGAACGCTTACCCAAGCAAGCTTCCTTTGCATCCGACTGGCTACTTTCTTAAGATCCAGCCAGCCGTCTGGATGAATTTCGAAGAGGGTCATCGGGGTAATGATCGTGGGGAGGACAAATCCTTGGCCATATTTATTCTTGATGGCTTCAACAAGCATCAGTGCTGAAAATCTGGTGGGGACGATAACAAGAAATTCAGAAAAATCAGCAACCTTGTCCAAACAATGGTTATTTCTTAAAGAAAGCCACTCTACGACACTTACAGGAAAAGGATCTTGCACACCCAGAAACTGCCGCTCAAAATCCATTTTTCCATGCTAACATTTTTTTATGCTCTAACCAACAAAAAGAAAACTCAACCAATTGCAAAGTTTAAATGACTTAAAGCTTGCTTTTTATACCTATTCAGTTCATTTATAACAAAAAGGATTATCTTACTCTTGATGCGGGTGTAGCTCAGTTGGTAGAGCGCAACCTTGCCAAGGTTGACGTCGCGGGTTCAAATCCCGTCACCCGCTCCATTTATTAGAATCGGAAACGCTCCTCTTTTCCCAGTTGTGTGAGGTGCATCAAATGGTATTGTTGTCAATTTGCAGCATTACCAAAAAATCTGACTAATGGAAGAAACAACTGCTAGAATGGCAGACAAGATCAGCAATTGATAACATCACGCGGAGTTCAAGGCATTGCACGAAAAAAAACTATCAACCAACCGAATAAAGACAGGGATATATCTGGTCGTGGCAAGTGGTTGAAAGAAACAAGCACTTCTGGAACTACCTAGATTCCTTGACCTCAGAAAAAGCGTGATTCTAAAGCCACCGAGTTGCAGATGCATGAACTCTTCAAGCATATCGAGAGCTTGGTGGAACAAACAATGACTAAAAAAAGTTCGATCCTCTAGGTTGAGGTCGTCATGCCACGATTGACCAGCCAGAGTTTTTTCTTAAAAAAATCAGCCTCTTTCGTTAAAAAGGGTAAATATAATTTATGTCAAGAATACCATCTTTCACTCATAGACTCGGTAAGGCTCTTTGGTGAAAATCTACCACCAAGGAATAATTCTTAGGAGAGTACAAACTTCGGAAGTACAATCTGGATTGCTCGTGTTCAATAATACTAGTGTAAGATTTAATATTGCATCCTAACTCAAAGCACGAGAATCTCGATCAACAAGTCCAGGTCATCGTTCGCAGTGTAGTGATCGACTTTTCTAAGTGAATTCGAATGATGGCAAGTGTATGGGACTTATCCTTGTCAGTCTGCTCACGCAAATCCCGATCAGCAAAAACTGATAGGCTGGTTATTAAGGCATCGTCCTCTAATAGACAATAGAAGTATGGTTTTTCCACTTCTTGAGGATAGTCATTCTCTGGTATTTCCTGTTCTTTAGGAATTCTAAGGGCATCTAGGAGTGTCTTAAGGCGGTTATCGAGATCACCAACCTGCGAAAGCATAGTTCCAGGCTCTTCCGGAACAAGAAGAAGCACCTCAAGATGAACGATATGCATATCACTCTCACGTATAAGTGCTACCGGCTGAAATCCACGAATAGAATCTGGTGGTTTTTTATGCAATTCTTTTTCAATACTTTCCTTGACATGTTGCATTGGCCTCCGGTCAAGTAAGCATTTTATTTGTGGATGGAATACACGTCGAATGGTCTGCTTAGACTCGGGTCTCCCATTGCTTACCAAGGATCCTTCGTAAATTAAACGGAACTCCACCTTTATTCCTCCCACGATCGCGTCCACTTATATTGATATCATATTAGTAACCAGCGCCTCAATGATATTTTATTGACACTTTTATTACAGCTTTTCTCGCTTTTACAATTGGAAATAAAAGGAAATAGAAAAAAGGAGTACAATTCTTTACATTTTTGAGATGAGAGACTTGGCTTTGTGAAGTGTGAATACACAAATGAGTCCCTATCTTCCAGCTTCGTATAACTAATTCGTCTTGAGCATTAAGACGAGGGTAAACCTTTCTCAAAAGGTCTCAATATTCCGGCAAAAAGCAGATTTCAGGTTGAGGAAATGCATAGCGAAAGACTTCTTCTTTCAATACTGTCACCTTCTGCATATTGTTGTCGTCGGATTTTAAGATTAACTTAAGCTCTAATCTTCTAAATACTCTCTACTCGTACTGCTTCAAAATTGCGAGAATATCGGAAAATTACAGATGGTCTTCTAAGGCCTGGAGACATCCGCGGTAAAATGAATAAGTTGCAGCAACCTTTTGCTACGGGTATCTTTTTTCATTGGGCGAAGTGTTTAAACCTCCTAACCAAGAACATGATAAATCTTGGGGGTATATATTTGAACAGGACAAGTTAAGTAAATCACTTAAGACATTGCTGAGAGCAATTAGAGTTCTCGACGGTTCTTTCGGGATCAAATATTCAACAACATTTAATAAAATCTCATTATAAAAATGCTCATATTTTGCACTATCTATAACTGGAAATTTTTTACTAAATGTGTTCTATAACATGCTTAAGGCTTTTTCAACATACCCACAATTAGCGAGAAACCGTATTTGATCAGTCTTTCGACAGCAAGGGAAAAACTGGTATTGCACAAGCTTTATTTTTAATCTTTCTTCTTTTCGTCTGCGAGAATCAAATGAGGTATTCATGGGCTTGGAAGAGATGAGCATTTCTAAAGACTCTGAATCATTTAGTTATCCGAACTTGTTCATATTGAACAATAGGAATATTTCCTATATTCAATAGAAATTTTATTGACCCCTCACCTATTGACAGAGAAACGTTATACTTTTATTTTCGAAAAACCTTTTACTCTGCTCACAAGTAATGAGAAAAAAAATTTGTCATTGTAAACAAAGCAACGAAGCTTAAAACAACAGGCAAACCCCAAAATACAAAACCCAAAACAATCTGTTTCCTTATTTCTGAGAAATCACATACAGCAAGGCGGTATCTAGGATCATCCAGAGAAGGGACAAGATAAGGACAATTTCAACAGCGATAAAGAAATTGGTCGATATAAATTCCCTTGCCGAGTTGTAGGATTGTTCTACCCGGTCTAGCTTGACTTTTACAGCTGAAGCGATGTCGTCGATATCAAATTCTTTTTCCACGTACTTATAAATCGTCCGCAGGTGCCAATCTGAAGCTATCTGGTTAACATTGGCAAAGACCGAGTATATCGACTCGACAATCGATAGTTTATCTTGAACGAAATTCATCCCCTCTTCAGAAAATTTCTGGTAGCGTTGGGGCATCATCCAAAACTTATACCATGGAGGCAAATGGGCTAAAATAGTCTGGGCCTTGTCCAGTTCCCTATCCAACAAGAAATTATAGGAACGCAAGTTCCAGTAAAGGGCATAGACAAGCCGGATGATATTCAATATGACCTGGGATTCGTAAGAAGAGACGACTGCTCCAAACCTTTTGATCAGGATCAACTCGTTTTCGTAATAGCCAAAGTTAATCAATTTCTCGTTCTGGAGTACAAAGGGAGAAAGGCTATCGTAGTTGGGTTCCCCTGAAACAATACCATAAAGTCTCTTATAATGCTGTTCAATAAAGGCTTCAGCATCTTTGACAATTCCAGGTTCCAAAGAGAAAATAGGAAATAGGTCTAGTTCTTCAAGACGGTACACATACTGGTAGCTTGCAAACTGCTTGGCTTGTTCAATTAAACTGTTCACGAACGTCTTGACCCAGGCCAATATCCCCAAAGAACCCACGTTAATTGATCGCACTTCTATGGCAAGCGATGTCAGGAAAGCCATCTCTGCTTCGATGGGAAAAGAGACTTCAATAAGCCCTACACCAAACTTATAAATCTGGGTAACGACTTGAGCTTTAGCAGAAAATTTGTCCTTGAAAGAAACGAGGTGCGTGGTCCTTGTTGAAATTTCTTTGACAATCCTGTTGGCTTCCTCACCTCCAAACTCAAGTTCCAAACCCAAATCAAAAGGAATAAGAATTGAAACCTCCGCTTTCATTTCCTCTCTTAGCGCTTTGAAAATATATAGCAGGACCGACTCTTCGGAAAATGAAAACCCTCAAGCTACAGTTCTATGGGCAACCGGCCTTTCCAAAAGAGGGTTGCAAAAGAAAAAAGTTCTAAGGCAAAGGGCAGATACCCTAAATAACCAAGAATAGGCATTTCAAAAACAGGAAAAAAACCCAAATAAGGGATATGATAAACCCATTTTGGATCAGATTTCCAATTCCATGTTTCCCAACATAACCCACAGATCAATACCCCAATACCCAGAGAAACGACTCCTCTCCAATCTCCCCTCTGTAAATCTCCAAAAAGGATTGATCTTTTTCGGAGAAACGCATTAAGAGGTTCAGTTAGAAAAAAAAGAAAAATCCAGCACAAAGGATAAAAAACTTTGGGAAAACTTAAAAGGAGCACAAGACATAATAAGCCTAAAAGAGCAACTAACTTTTTGGAACCAATAATAAAGGGCTTACGCTTTTTAAGGCTAGCAACCCATCGCCATTGTCTAACCCATTCAGCGGTCGTTAAAACGGCAGGTATAACCGTTGAAAAACTTAAGGAAGCGAACAAAAAATAACTTACTGGGCCAAACTTATGGCTTCCCCTGTATTCCCAATTTTGAATACGAAGATTGATCCCCTCAAAAAGCCACCAGAACGGAATGGAAAAGAGAAATAAAAAAAGATAAGTTAACCCCATTCGCGTCAATGGGGAATCGCCTTTTCTCATGACAATTAACCCATCGACAGTCAAAATATAACCAAGCCATATAAAGAAAAAGAGATAATGAGTCCTTGCCCCTTCGATCAGGAGGTTAGCTATCCATGAAAAGCTAAGCAATCCAATACCTATATAGAAATGCAACCCAAGGTAAGCCTGAGTTTGAACAGAGTAGCTCTTCATCGCTCAGAATTAAAATAAAAAGAAATAGGAAGAATAGCCACTGGCTATTTGAGTTGGAGGATCAAAAAGCTGCTGACTTTTGCTTTCTTAGTGGGCTGAGTTTGCGATCTTGTACTTGATCTGATGGGCAAGTTGAGGATTAAGGTTTTCAATTTTAGTTAAATCTTTATCCCTCTCATTGAAATCATGGAGTTGGTTTTCTAGGAAAACGAGATTAATCAGTGGCCTAATATCACCTGGAAGATTTTCCTCAGCCCTGTGCCATGCATCAATCGCTTCAGGGAACAGGTGAAGTTCTTGACAAAGACAGCCTAAATTAAACCAACCCATCCCGAAACGGGGATCTATCTGGATCGTTTTTTTATACGCATCCAGGGCAACCAATCTTTCACCCACCTTCTGGCTTAATACCCCAAAATTGAACCACCCATCTCGATCCTTGGGATTGAGTTGGACGACTCGCAAAAAACAAGCCCGAGCAAACTTTTCCTGTTCCATTTTCAATAACACCAGCCCCAAGTTATACCATATAGAAGGATTCTTGGGCTCAAGAAGGCTCAACTCTGTATAAGCCTCCGAGGCTTGTTCCCATTTAGCTAGAGCCAAGTAAGATTCGGCTATCCCTACCCACGCACGTATAGATTGAGGGTTTAACCTTGCCGCTTTCATAAAAGCGCCGACTGACTTATCCCAATTTTGCATTTTCTGGAAAATTTCTCCCATAAGCAGCCAGGCACTGACATGCCTAGGTCGAGATTCTACATAGCTTTTGAGTTCTTCAACGGCTCTTTCGAATTGACCGATTTGATTTAAACAGATCCCTAGAGGATAAGCGATCTCCTTGGAAAGAGCTCCATCTTCCCTTGCCTTAAGTAAGGCGTCTATCGCCGGGTTCCATTCTTTACGGGAGATCATGATCTGGGCAAACAAAATAGGATAATGATAATCTGTTTCATTTAAGGAAGTTGCTTTCCTAATCGCAAAATCCGCTTTATCCAACAGAGAAATTCTTAAATAGTTTGCTGCAGCCGACGCCCAGGCAACGTCAGATTTAGGAAACACTTGGATGAGTAGATCAGCATTCTTTTCGATATCGCTTCTCTGAACACTTTGCCACAAATTGATCCAATAAGGTGAAGAAGCAAGCCTAGGATCCTGTTCTCCCTTCTGCTTGATCGCATCCAGGTTTTCCTTCCAAAACGCATATTCCATGAGTCTATCCGCTTTATCCAAGATTTCTAACGGAGCACTTAATAACCTTGCTCTAACCAACTCCTTTTGAGGGTCAATTCCATCCACTATGCCAATCGTTTGATCTTTTTCGTTGATTACTGGACTGCCTAGTAATACTCCAGCTGTCTCCCCAGAAAAATACAGATGTTGACTATCCGTTTCCGGCAGTTCTTTAAGTTTGTATTTACCTATTTTCCTTGGTTCCTCAGGTGTTGGAAGAGGAATGAAAAACTCAAGCCCTGCTCCTTGAGGCCAACTATCCTTTGAAACGATTCTCAAGGCAGAAAAAGATTTGCCTTCCACCTGGACCAAAAGCAAATCTTTTTCAGGTTCTCTTAATATCCAACCCAAGTACTGAACCGGCCGAAAATCCCATCGCTTTGTTTCTTTAACCGTTTTCCCATAGAACACATTGGATAAGGTTAAAACCTTGCCGTCTGCCGATAAGATTATTCCTCTAATCCATTGTGAAGAGCCATTAGAATCGACGACAGAAAAATCAACAATTCTTGAGGTCCAAAAATCGGCATCGAAACTCGATTCTTCGGCTCTTAATAAAGAAAAGCAATAAACTAACGGAGTTAAATAAAAAAGTAAAAAGAGAAACCAATCTTTAAACAGCCAAAAAAGTTTCACAATAAGACTATTCGTTTTTACAAAGAAAAGCAGGCAGCAACTATATACAAAAAAAAGCTTAAAAAATAAAGGATAACTTATTGATTAAATTAAAAGAATAAATGCAACGAAATCAGTCTATGGTTAACCATAAAAAAGGATTTCTTATGAAAATTGGAAAGGATGAATCTATACAGATTACTTATGATGGGCAGTTAACAAGGGACCAACTGCACGAACAATTTTGTCTAAGGCTGGGCGTATAGCATTTAGGTAATCTTCGTTAAAATCTCGGTAACCGTCATAAAGCCAAACATGAGCTCTCTGGATATTTCCAAAAGAACCCAAGGGTATTCCTTTTGATTCCTTCGAAGGATAATATTCGGCAAATAGACGTACAACAATGTCTGTAGCGGTATTGGTTCCTATAAAAGAATACCTCCATCTGCCCAAATCGACCCGAACAATGGGAATCCCTTCCTGAGCTTGGCTCATCTTATCAATCCTTTTTACTTCCAAGGAAGGATAAGCTCTTTTGAAAGCAGAAATCGCTTCTTTATAGAAGAAATCTCTTTGGGAAAGATAATCATACCTGGACAAAACGAATTCCGGCGGCCTGTTAAACCATGCTTCAGGAACAGCTAAAATGTATATTTTGTCATGTGACGGTAAGGAAACATCCTTTTTAGCGCTAAATGCTAAATTTAAAAAAGAAATAAGAAATAAAAGGGAAAAGAAGAAAACTTTTCTTTTCACATATTATTATACTTGTCTTTTCCGAAGAAAACAAATGCAGAAGAAAAAACTTCATTCATCGACTAGGGCTCGAATTACTATTTCTACTCTACGGTTCCTAGCCTGCTCTTCGATTGAACCTCGAGGATTAACAACAGGATGACTTTTCCCATAACCGGTCGCATGAAAGTTATACATGCCCCGAGGAAGATGAGCTTCTAACCATTGCTGAACGGCAAAAGCTCTCTGTTCACTCAGTTGCAAATTATACATCTCATCGCCGAAAGTATCCGTATGCCCTCCAATTTCAACATCAGCCCGGTTGTATTTTTTTAATATTTCGAGCACCTGGAAAAGGAGAGGTTCAGCAGTTGGTTTAATGTTGGCTGAATCAAAGTCAAAAAGGATATCACTAGGAAGACGCAAAACGACAGGTTGTGGAACCCTGGGATCAAAATTAGCTGCTGCTTTAAATTGGGTTTGAATATCATCTACTCCAGGAATGCCTTCTCCCCCACTCGTTCCGGTAGGATGGGTTCCCGCTTGGCCAGGTGCACTCGCTCCAGGGATAGGATCATGACCAAGACCCGAAGGCAGAATATTGTTCGTATTCGGCACGCCCGGAGAGGAAGGCCCGACGATCATGTGCGAAATCATGGATTGGAGCTGAGACTTAGTATCTTCTTCATAAGGACTAAGTTCAGTAGGAGGAGTAGGAGACAGTACCGCAACTTCAGGAGCTCCTCCCGGTACCACAGAAGGCATGGGAATCCTCACCGGGTTAGCTTGAGTTACGTCTTGAACCAAAGGATTGATGGCTTTGATCTGTTTTGGAGCTTCAAGGGCTGGGATTGGAGTTACCGACGGACTTTTGGTATCAGCCCGAGCCTGAAAAATCGAAGCAGGTAGCTCAGCTCTTTTTAAATCTAGTCTGCGGTTAAATTTTTTGGCTGTGGAAGGCAAAGAGATGTTTTTGATGCGGATAGGACCAACTGTCACAATAAAACCCAAATGAAGAAGGATCGAAATGACAATTGCTAGGGTAAGTGTTTTCCGATCCAGAACTATGGAAAGTGAAGGGAAAGGTTCAGTTTTCATCAAGTGTCCGGTTTAAATGAAGGATATTTTTCTTTGAGTTTTTTTTCCCAGAAAGCAGCTTGATCACTATCACCCGCCTTTGAAAAAGATAAAATGGCCTTTTGCATCGCTCGGGGAGTAATGTGATCATCTTGATAGATCAGGCTTAAGGTTGTATAAGCCTTGGCCGCTTCCTTATAATTTTTTTGAGCAAGATAACTATCTCCAAGGAGCATGCGAGCTTTCGCATTATTCTCCCCCTCAGGTTCTTTAAGCATGACTTCCTCTAAATTCTTCTGTGCTTGGGCAAATTCTCCCAGGGCAATCTGTGTCTCAGCCAATCCCAACAGTACGGGGGAATTATTTGCGGAGTCTGGAGCCGATTTCTGGAACTCAAGGTAATAGTTGTTCGCTTCTTTCCAGTTCTTAAGTTTGCGATCCGTTTCCGCTAGCAACCATAAACTTGAAACGAAATACTTATCTTGGGGTTTAGCCACCTGAATGACCTTTTTAAAATAAAGAACAGCGCTATCCCATTTTTCTTTTTTGAGGAGTTGGCAGGCTATCCAGTAATAAAGTTCAGGAGGAATGGGTTCAGCACCACTCTTAAAATTGTCTTCATAGGATTGGATATAACCACATACCTTTTCTACATCATCTTGATGATAAGATATCCAGGCGAGCATCAAGGTAGCCGCTAAATAGAGCTTTTCAGGCTCAGTTTCCCGGGCAATGGAAAAATATTCCTTTGCCTGATCATACTGTTTTTCATCATATTTCTGCTGTCCGACGATCCATGCCGCTATACCCCGGTAAGAAGAACGAGGGTAATCGGTCAATACTTTCTGCATAGTCTCCGCTGCAAGACTCTTTTCCTTGAGTTCGTAGGCTAAAATGCCAACATGTTCAAGACAGGTCTGTCTTTCGGGATCCGTTCTCTTCAGAGCTTGCAAAGCTTCTCTCCACCATTTCAAAGCTTCACTCTTTTCCCCAATTTTTTCCAGACAACTCGCAAGGCTCATTTTTACTGGGATGAGTTCTTTTGAATGGGGATAGTTTGTCAAAAAACTTTTGTAAAGCGATGCGGCTTCAGTCCATTTTTCAAGTCCATAATAGGCATTAGCCTTTCCCAAAAGAATGGCTCCTGGTGGAACAAACGCAGAATGCACAGATTCCAGTTTTTCCCAAAGTGGAAGGGCCAAGGCAAACTTTCCAGTCTTGATGAAGTCTTCGGCTTTTAAGTAAATAAGAGCATAGAGATAGGGGGAAGAAGGATACTGGAGGGAAAATTGACTAATATTGGTTTCCAAGGAGCTCTTATCAAGGTAATAATTGGCTAATACTTTTTCGTAAGCAGCAAGGTCAACGAGGCTAGATTTAGGATATGTAGTTATAAAAGCATCGAGAAGAGAGGTGGCCTTGGAATATTCTTTCATTTCCAAATAGGCATTGGCAAGATCAATCTGAAGTTTCTCTTTCTGGCTATCGACAAACCCATCATTATGTTTCTCATAAAACTGGATGGCTTCGTTGTACCTTTTTTGCGATAGATAAAACTGAAACAGCCCGCTGTTAGCCAACTTATTCCATTCCGTGTAAGGAGGACCTCCTGAAGCTTGAGTAAAAAAAAGCTCGGCCTCTTTAAGTTGACCCGATTTCCAAGCTGCCCAACCGCTCCGAGCTAAAGCTTTCGATCTAACAAAAGGATCCTTTGTTTCGCGCAAGACAACCGACCAATACTGCAAGGCCTGTTTCCAGTCAAAAATCGACTCGTAATAGGCTGCAAGGACTCCAGCAGCATCTACTCTAAGATCTGGAGCCTTGTCAACCAGCTCCCGCAACTTGTAAATCCCTTTTTCTTCTTCCTTTGTTTGGAGCTGACATAAAGCAAGCAAGAAACTAGCAGCCCTTGAGGTTTGAGGATCGGCTTTTTCGGTGGCGACCTTAAGTGCAACAATCGCTTTGGAAAATTCGCCCAGTTCAGATTCCAATTTTCCTACCCAAAAATAAGCTGTAGGAACAAAAGCACTAGAGGGATCATTTTGAATAAGCATCTGATAAATTTTTATCGCTTCCTCTTTTCTTCCTATCATCCGATAACAATCAGCCATGGTAAAAAGCGCTTCCGTTTTTTTGCCTGCAGCTAAAAAGGGCAGAATCTTATACAATATCTTGATCGCTTCCTCGTAGTTGCCCTGCCTATAAAGGGCCACTGCTCTATCTAGCTCAAGATCAGCTGTGGGGACGATTTCAACCGATTGACTAATCTTTTCTGTACGAGCCAGAAGTAATCTTTCGGCGCTCAAAAAATGGAAAAGCGTAAAAACAAAAAATAAACCGGCACCAAATTTTTTGTTCCAGATAAGCTTCCTGAACTTCATTCCTTTTTATTACTAACTATTAAAAACCCAAAATTCATTTTTTTCCTTTAACGGGAAGAAGTCATATCCGGCCGATTCGTCGCAAAGGCTATATTCCAGGCATTGACTCCCCGACAAACATCCAAAACCTTTATGACTTCCTTGTAGGAAGTCTCTTCATCAGCCCGGATAATAATCGCTTGATCCGGATACTGCTGAATTACACCTTTTATAATTTCTTCGAGTTCTTGTGCCGAAACAACTCTATGATTCAAATTGACTTGCCCATCTTTGGTTATGTTTATAATCACTTCTCCAGGTAGCCTCCTTGGCATTTCCCCATTTTTGGCCTTTGGAATTTTTACTTCAAGATCCGCCTCGTATCGCGCCAAATTCCAGGTTAACAAGAAAAAAGAAAGCAAAAACATGATCACATCGATCATCGGCGCCAGTTGCAAGCCAATCTGTTCTGTTCCTACCCTTTTCCTAAAATTCATATGACAATGCTCACCTATTATTCTTCCTTGATTTCGTCGTTATTTTCCTCCTCAAAAGATGAAGAAGCAACCGTTTTGAGTTCGGGGGAAGTTTTGTATTTCTTGTTCAAAAGATAAATTTCTTGAACCCATATCACAGACCTTTCTTCAAAAACAGAGATGAGATATTGGACCCTCCCTCTAAAGAAAGAGTAAAAAAACATGGCCACAATGCCTACAATAAGACCAATTGCTGTTGAAACTAAAGCTTGTGAAACCCCCCCTGCAAGCAAAAGGGTCCTCATTGGGGAAGGTTCGGCAGCGATCGAGCCAAAAGATCTTAATATACCCACCACAGTCCCAAAAAGACCCAACATGGGTGCAATCACTCCTGCATCGAGCAAATAAAGAATACGTTGGTTGAGTAATGAAGAATAACCGCTGCCAAAAGCTTCAGCTACAGCAACAACTGACTCCAAATCTGCATCCTTGTGCTTGGATAAAAAACTAATTACCTCTTTTAAAAGCCGGGCACATCCTTCAGACCTGTTTTTTATGACTTCTGACACCAAAGATATTTCACCTTTCCGGAGTGCATTTTCTACTCTCCGGTCCAAGTCTTTTGTCCAGACAGCAGAAATACGAATGGAAATAAAATAATAAAAAATCAAAGCCACAACGAGAAAAGAGATAAAAAAAAGGGGATAGATTACCCACCCCCCCGATTTAAGGAGGTCAAAGACGGTTATTGGTTTTGTTGTCCCTTCTTCTGCTGCCGCTGCCCAAAAAAGAAAACCATTATGTATAAAATAAACTAAATTCATGATCAAAAATTGGTTTGCCTCTATTTAGATAATTTAAAAAAAAATATGGAGAAAAGTCATGAACTATTTCTTTTTAGTTTATTAATTAAAATGCCATTGGCAATCTTGATTGAATATTGAAAAAAACTATTTTTTTTTATATTTCCATTTAAAAAACTAAAAACACAGTGAAATACAACTCTCTTTTACTCATAGGTGCTCCCGGTTCCGGCAAGGGAACTCAAGGTAAAATTCTTGGAACTATTCCTGGCTTTTTTCATTTTTCTTCCGGAGATCTTTTTCGTTCAGTCGATACGCAAAGCCTCATCGGGAAAACATTTCTTGAATATTCTTCAAAAGGCTTGCTTGTCCCCGATGAAATCACCGTTGAACTTTTTAATTCCTATATTGAAAAGATGATTACAGAGAGAAGATTCCGTCCAAAGGTTGATTACCTTGTCCTGGATGGACTTCCTCGAAACGTGAGGCAATGGCAGATCCTTTCAGACAAGGTAGAAGCCCTTTATGTCTATCATCTTTATTGTTCTGACCGATCTATCCTTGAAGCACGACTCAAGGGAAGAGCCGCATCAGATCACCGAATGGACGACAATGAAGAAGTGATAAAAAAACGCTTCGAAGTGTATGAAAAAGAAACAAAACCCCTGTTAAATCTTTTTTCTCCAGAACGTCTTATCGAGATCGACTGTTCTGTGCTTCCCTACCAGGTATTGCGCGAAATATTAAAACCCCTACCCTGAAAAGAAAAATTTTCTTTTTTTAAGGAGCGATGTTTTTCTTAAGACTATTCGTAGCTATAGGTTTTAGTCGTCCCTTGAATTGTCTTTTCCGTAGCCAGATCATTCCAAGCAGGTCAACAGTCGCTTGAATCGCTCTTTTCCATGAAATGACCTTGCTTTTTCCTGCCCTTCTTGGGCGATGGTTAACTGGGCATTCTCCCACTTTAAAGCCCATCGCTAGTGCCAGGGCGGGAATAAACCGATGCATGCCATTCCATCCAGGAAGTCTCCGGGCTACCTCTGCCGTCATAATTTTTAATGAACAGCCTGTATCCCGGGTGTTATCAGCCAAAAGTACCGAACGAATAGCATTAGCAATCCGGGAAGAAATTTTCCGAAACCAACTGTCTTTCCTGTTCTTGCGCAACCCCGTGATCAGATCCAACCCCTCGGCTTTCAATTGGGAATACAATTTTTTTAGATCTCTCGGGTCATTTTGCAGGTCCGCATCCATAAAAGCCACATACCGGCCTGAAGCTTGACTAATCCCAAAATACATGGCTGCGCTCTGGCCGCTTCTTTCTGTCAAATCTAACCAGACTATCGGGAATCTTGGGGTGGAAGCCGGCCGCTCGTAACTGTCTGTACTGCCGTCATTAACCATAACGATTTCTACATGAAGTCCCAAGGACTCAAGTGCATGGTCCAATTCGGTCAGTAAAGCGGGAATATTTTCGGCTTCATTATGGAAAGGAATAATAAGGGAAAGATCCACCGGTTCGGTTCTCTCGTTAATCACAGTCATTATTTAACTCTATAAATTGGCAATTTTCTATTTTAAAATTTAGAGAATTTAGCTCCTTTCCTAAATAACCGAATCAACCCTTAGCAATAGTATTTGGGTTGAAATCTTCAGCATATCTTTTCATCTTAACAACAAGTCTTTCTAAGACTTTAGCCTTATGTTCAGTGGTAAGGCTGGCCGAAATGAGTTTTTTGTGCGTCTCATAGGCCTGCTGAAATGCCCACAACCAAAAATTCAATCCTAAACCTTGGGCTTGTTCCAGGTTATGACCAAAAACCCATGGGTTTATCCTTTCTCCCGATTTCTTTTTGGGATAAACAAACTCGGCTTCTTCAGTTATGTTTAACTTCAAGTACTTCCCCTTTCCCTGAAATTGGAGCAACCCCTTTTTGATTAAAATTAAACCCAGACAAGCCCAAAATATTCTTTGGGATAAGGAAAGAATAATCCCTATTTCCGACCCTCCTTCTTGCAATAAACTGCGCAATTCCACAAATGCCAGATCGAATTTTGCACCCATTACAAGATCACAAAACCTCCAGATAACCGTTTCTCTTCTTCCACAAAAAAGGTCGGTTAAAGCCTTTTCTTCGATTCTGCCCTTTGCACCAAGATAGAGGGAGAGTTTTTCGATTTCCATATCGAGCAAGGAACGCTGGGATCCTGATTCGATCAAAAGTTGTAGCGCAACGTTTAGATCTGCTTCAATTCCATTTTCTTCAAGTTTTTCCATCACCTCCATAACCGAGGAGGAATCTAGAGGATCGAGTTTAGTTGTCAGTTCAACCTTAAAGAGCGATTTAAGCTCCTGGAAGAGCTTTTTCCTTTTGTCTATCGACTCAGCAAGGATAACAACAATGAGATTTTCAGGGGGATTTTCTTTAAGGATTCTTAGAATTTCTTCAACCCCCTGCTCTATTTTTTTCTCTCCCAAGCCACCGGCAGCTAAAAACCGAGCATTTTTCCAAAAGATAAGCTTGAGTTCATCAAAGAGTGGAGGAGTTAAAATTTCTTCTTTGAGCTGTCCAAGCACAGCTATCGAGTCCGATGTGCTTTCTTTATTATCATCAAGGCTCACCAGCTCTATGCTAGGATTTTCTTTCTTGCACTGCTCAATGAAAGCTAAAGCTTTCCTCTGGGCTTCATAAAAATCTTCACCCCCAAAAATAAAAACACGATTTTTTTTGTTCTCTTTACCTTTCATCGATTCATGAATAAAATGAAAATGCCATGGAACATCTTTGGGCACCTTGGAGAAAAGCCTATTTTGAAAAAGAAGAAACAACAGCTCATCTCTTTGAAATCATCGCTCAGAGTCAGGAGGATGAAAAGAATTTTGTTTTAACTCGAGGTAAAGTATCTTTTTCTCTTCTTAACCGTTATCCCTACAATACAGCTCATTGTATGGTTGTCCCCTATAGGATAATTAAAAGTATCACGGAGTTAACCGAAACCGAAATGTTAGAATGCTTTCATACCCTTAACAGGCTTTGCAAAAGCATTCAAAGGCTTTTTTCTCCCCATGGTTTCAACGTAGGATTAAATATTGGAGCTGCAGCAGGTGCAGGAATCGAAAGCCACCTCCACTGGCATCTAGTCCCCCGTTGGAGAAATGATACCAATTTCATTACAACCATTGGTCATACACGAGTTCACCCCGACGATCTGCCTACGGTTTATAAACTGCTCATCGAAGATCTTGCACGGGAAGAAGAAGATGTGTAACCAAGTTAAAATTCAATCCTTTTTCCCTAAACTTAACCTTCTTTTGTTTTTTCTCATTGCTCCAAAAATTAAACAAAAATATCTTTACAAAACTTAAAGATTGAATAGAGTGATGGTCTTTCCCATGAGTGGTTTGAAATTAAGGATCGGAATCCCCAAAGGAAGTTTAGAAGATGCGACGATAGAGCTTTTTGAAAAGGCTGGTTACATCGTTGCACGGAGTAGTCGTGCTTACAGGCCAGCCATAGACGATGATGAACTGGAGGTCAGGCTTGTCAGACCTCAAGAAATTGCCCGCTATGTTGAACAAGGGTTTTTGGATTGCGGTGTTACAGGCAAAGATTGGATCTTAGAAAACGATGCCGACGTACATGTCATTTGTGAATTAAAATACAACAAGTCCACCTCCCTTCCTGTTAAATGGGTACTGGCTGTACATGAAAACTCGCCCATCTACAAGCCTTCTGATCTACAGGGTAAATGGATAGCTACGGAGGCAGTCAACATGGTTAAACAATATCTAAAGAAACTGGGCATAGAAGCTCACGTCGAATTTTCCTGGGGGGCTACAGAAGTAAAAGTACCTGAACTTGTCGATGCCATTGTGGATATAACTGAGACAGGCTCTTCATTAAGAGCAAATCATTTGCGGGTCATTGATGTCATCTTGGAAAGTTTCCCTCAATTTATCTGTTCACATAAAATATGGGAAGAACCTGAAAAAAGAAAAAAACTTTCCTCTATGGCTCTACTTTTACAATCAGCTTTGAATGCCAGGAACAAGGTTGGGCTAAAGATGAACGTGCCCAAAGAAAAATTAACTGATATTCTAAAAATTTTACCCTCACTCCGTAACCCTACTGTTTCCCCTTTAGCGGATGGACAATGGGTGGCGGTGGAAACAATTCTAGATGAAAGTCAGGTTAGAGATCTTGCTCCGCAATTAAAAGAAATGGGAGCGGAGGGGATTATTGAATATTCTTTAAACAAAATCATCTATTAAGAGTTTATAGGACATGGGATCATTAAAAAAACGCCGCAAGGCAAAAATGAACAAGCATAAGCGCCGCAAACGAAGGCGTGAAAACAGACATAAAAAAAGATTAAGGTATAAGGCATAAATAAGTATTCCTTTCAAGTTCAGGATATTTATAGCCGATAGTTTTAACTAAGGCCTCATCCGCCCCTACCGATCATTTGCGCAGGAACAAGCAACCGGCCGATTCCAGTTGTCGTGTTTGTATCTAAAAAGAATCACGGCTGCCCCTATGCTTTTAAGGGCTTCCTACACAAGGTGTTCTTGAGGTAACTTTTGAGCAACACCGACCATGGTTGCGTACAGAAAAGGTGTCCTAATAATCCAGATAGTTTGCATCTCAATCATTGCAGAAGATTTCATTCCCACCGTTGAGTCAGCCCTGGAATGCAACAGGGATATCGTCTACATGAAACAGAAAGCAAAACATGCCCACACAGGCTGCTTCAGAGAGGTCAAATAAAATACATACAGCCAGTGCCTGATTGCGGCCATCACCATAAACCTAAGGGATAAAACCGGGAACAACCTAGATAGAGCTTTCGAGCACAGCTAGCTTTTTTTACACAATTAATGTGTGCCTATTGCCCTCTGATCAAGCATTGGTTTCATCGCAACGATACAATATTTGCATCCAGGAATGTTATGATTCCGGTATGTGATTTGTTTAAGTAGAGCTCAAAGCCTAGCGGAATCACAGAAACCTGATCCACAGAGGATTTTCCAAGGTCTCTTATGGAAAAAGTCTAAATTCAGCGTTCCATAGCTAAAAGCCAAGCGGCTTTAGCGGACCTTAACCTTTACTAAAGGGATAGGGATGGTTAACAGATCTCAATCCTTTTTTCCATTGAAAGTATCGCTATGATTTTTCCCAAAAGCATTGTTTTAATCTTTGGTCAAATCATGGAAATTCCCTTTAAGGATTAAAGGGGTCTAAATTATAAAAAGAGCAGTGAGTGGGCTACCAGTATCCATTCATATCAAAATATTTCTGGACAGCTCATATCTGAGAGAAATATAATTATGGATTATGATTGTCTTGAGTTCTTTTTCTTTCCAATCGTCCTTACGAAAACATTTCAACCGTTTTCCCTTATTTATTTTAATAACTTCACTTTTTACAATTTTATTCTTTGCTCAACCAGCAAACCTTTTGGCAAGGAGTCGACATCATGGTAGCCATGCGAACTTTAGTAACCTGAGTTACGAGCAAGTCTCCTCTCTTGTTCAAGCCAGTGGTGTCTTTTTGTATGACGCCACAACCCATAAAGTCCTATTTGCCAAAAACGATGATGTTCCCTATGCCCCTGCCAGTACGACCAAACTCATGACCGCCCTGCTCGTTTACGAAAAAACCGGTTTTAAAGGTGAGGTTAGGATCAAAAGAGAAGATACACTGATCCAACCTTCGCATGTTCCCTTGATTGCAGGAGAAGTCGTTTCGATTTACCAGCTTGTCGAAGAACTTTTAATTGGATCTTGCAACGATGCCGCTTTAGCTCTAGCTCGGGCTTGCAGTGGTTCGGTGGAAAAGTTTGTTGAAGAGATGAATCACAAAGCACAGTTGCTTGGCTGCTCAAACACCCATTTTGTTAATCCTCATGGACTTTTTGAGCCTGGACAATATACGACTGCGCGTGATCTCATGCGCATATTTCAAGCAGCTATAAGAATTCCGGCCATTAGTCAAATTTGTCAAACACGCATGATCCATTTTCAAAACGGCGGCATAAAGCGTGTGATGTATAACCACAACCGACTACTTGGTCGCTACTCGGGCATGGGACCAGCCAAGACTGGATGGACAAGAATTTCCCAGCATACCTATGCCGCAGCTTGCGAAAGAAACGGACATACTCTTTATCTGACCATACTCCATAGTCCAGATAAATGGTATGACGCACGCATTCTTTTCGATTATGGCTTTGCCCAGGTAAAACCGCAGTATACTGTTGAAGAAAAATTTTAAAAACTTATAAAAAGCCAGTACTCTTTTCTTTTCTAACTATTCCTCATGAATGAGCTGTGGCAAGCGATCCTTTTAGGAATCATTGAAGGGGTAACTGAATTTCTTCCTATTTCGAGTACAGGACATCTTCTGGTTGCTGAACATTGGCTAGGAGAAAAGTCTGAAACTTTTAACATATTTATTCAACTGGGTGCCGTTTTAGCCGTATGTCTAATCTATAAACAAAGGGTATCCAGTTTTCTCTTCTTATGGAAACACACGGATAAAATTCCCTATTTTCTTAAACTTTTCCTAGCTTTTACCATTACTTCCATCCTTGGACTTGGGGTAAAAAAAATGGGTTGGGAGCTTCCTAAGGACCTTGGACCGGTTATCATAGCTATATTCGGAGGAGCCTTTTGGATCTATTTTGCAGAAAAAGCAACCGTCCATAGGCAATCCTTTGCAGAAGAAATCAGCTGGTTAACAGCGATTTGTGTGGGAGTAAGTCAAGTTGTAGCCGGAATTTTGCCCGGATTTTCAAGGTCAGCAGCGACAATCCTCATGGCGGTACTTCTTGGTGTTTCTCGACCTGCTGCCACCGAGTTTGCTTTTCTTCTAGGGATACCGACAATGTTCGCGGCTAGCCTTTTTTCATGGATCGAAGAGACCCATTTTTTAAAAACACCTTCGATTGACTCCCCTTTGACACTGGCTATCGGTTTTTTCATATCCGCAATCGTGGCTTTTATCTCGGTAAAATGGCTTCTTTCTTTTATTCAAACCCATACCTTCATTCCTTTTGTTTGGTATAGGATAATACTTGGCTTTTTCCTGCTCGCTCTCCTTGCTTTTGGTTGGAAAGCTGTCTAGCCATTTTTCAAAGATAACAATTGTTTTTGGGTTCTTCTGATCTTATATCGCCCTACCCTTTTTTCATGAGCAAGAAAAAAGGCACTACTTTTAGAGACGCTCGAGGCAATATTATCCCTTCAAGGGAAATGCTTTTTAAAGTAGACCGGATGATCAAAAATCTTAACAGCCTTTCGGATCCCCAATCAATTCTCGATGGCTGTCCAGAAGCTCCAGGAATAGTCCTAGAAAAATCAACCGTTATACCCATAGATAGAGAAAGCAAAGAGTACAGGAAAATTGTTAAGGAATATGAGAAAATTAGACCCCAATTTCTTGCTGCTCTTGCTAATCATCCCGTAGGTAAACCACTCAGTCTTCTGGCCGTAGGCAAGGAAGGTTGGGAGATGATGAAAAAAGGCAAGGTGCCTAAACGAAATCTAGGGAGCTTCGTTGACGAGGATGGGATTCGGCGTAACGCTATCGCAATGTACAGCCTCAAAAGACTTAAACGGATAAAAACCCCACCCCATGAAAACAGCCAGGACACATACAACTGTCACCATATCATTCAAAAAAGTGTGAAAGCAACCCACCAGCGTTCACCAAACGACCCTGAAAACCTAGTCCTTGTTCAAACATTTAAAAGTCACAATAACCAATTTAATCCCCATCACTTTTGGCATGCTCTCTTTCTTCACCCTCAGATCAATGGAAATACGGGGATAGCCCAACCTTACTATGCCGTAAGACCCCTCTTTCCGATTTATCCACCCATTCAAAAACCGGTTCAATCCGTTGAACAACTACGCCAAGAACTTAAAAAACTTGACCCCAAGACTACCTTACCCCCTTCTTGGGAAAACAAGATTGTCGCTTTTTCACGTCTACTAGGAAATCAACCTTATCGTATTCCTTCCCCGTATAGGGGAACGATCAAAATTTATCAAAAAATATATTCAAAAGAAAACAGAGAGCATTCCAACAATATCCAGGCACGAGATACCGCTGCTCAAGCAGCTGGTTCATTTGCCCTTGAATGGTTGCCTCCAGGAGCTGTCATTAATGGGAAAAGACTGCCTTTCTCTCACAAACCAAAATTTAGATTGCCAATCATAGATAAAGAAAATAAAATACACAATGAGCAGGGTAATCGCTTACCCCTACTCGCTACAAAGAATAAAGGAAGAAAAGAAGAACGCGCGATTTACCGCTAAACAAAGGTGGTTATGAAATACCTTGAATATCTAGAAATGGTCAATCAGGAAGAGATGGATGCAGGTTTTGAGCCCTTTCGAGGAAGACCAAAAGAAAAGGTTTTAGCCTACAGGGATCAGATAAAAGAAAAATATGGTATTGAAATACCTGAAGATTATCTTGAATTTTTGAATATTGCTGATGGGCTTGCTCATAACGGGGTCGTTTTTTTTTCCACCGATCATGAAAAAGAAGAACTCCAAGCTATTCCTGGATTGATCTCTGAAAACCTCTCGATAGGCACCTTTGAGCAGAATAAAGATTATCTTATTTTAGGTTACTCCAATCTGTTCTGGTATGCTTACCACTTTCCTACTCAAAAATACCTGGCTTTAGACGAAGAAGATCTCCAAGAAGTTGTGGAATTTAAAGACTTCGATGACATGATGACCAGTGTATTGAAATATGAAGTATTAGAAATGATCGATGAAGAAGAAGAGGAAGAGGAGCTGGTCGATGAAAATGAAGAAGAACAGGCCGAAGAGGAAATTTATTCTGAAGAAATCGTTTTAGAAGAGTGGGAGGAGGAAGAAGAAGAAGAAATGGAAGAGGGACCCAGAGAAACCAAAGCCAAGGAAAAAGAAGAGGAGGCAGAAAATAAAGAACAAAAGAAAAATGGTAACGAAAAGAAGAATTAAGTTTTAATTCGTTTTTTTGAGTAAAGTAAAAAGGAAAAAAATTTCTACTCCTTTTTTTATTATTTCAATCTTTATCAATTTCTTTTACTTAAGGAAAGCCTAGGTTCTGATCTGGCCATTACCATAAACGATGTATTTGTAAGTAGTCAGCTCTTTTAGCCCCATGGGTCCACGGGCATGAATCTTGTCTGTACTGATCCCGATCTCTGCACCAAACCCGAATTCAAAGCCATCTGTAAAACGGGTTGAAGCATTCCAATAAACCGCCGCAGAATCTACTTTATGCAAAAAGGCTTCAGCAGCAGAGCTGTCTTCGGTGACAATCGCATCCGAATGATTGGATCCATGCTTTCGAATATGATCGATAGCCTCTTGCAAATTTTTTACAATTTTTATCGATAAAATCAGATCAAGATATTCGGTAGACCAATCCTCTTCATCAGCAAGAATGAGTCGATCTCCCATAATATTCAAGCAGTTCTGATCTCCTCGTACCTCTACTCCTCTTTTTTGGAGCTCGTTGACCACTAAAGGGAGAAAATCGGGGGCAATTTTTTCATCAATTAAAAGCGTTTCCATTGCATTACAGACAGCGGGCCGCTGGCATTTGGCATTCAATACTATGCTCAATGCCTTTTCAAAAGAAGCAGCGCCATGAACATAAACATGGCAAATACCCTGGCTATGCTTGATCACAGGTATTTTTGCATGATTAACAACCGTTTCTATTAGATTTTTACCCCCACGTGGAATAAGCAAATCGATTAATCCTTGTTGGCTGCAAAGTATAGGAATCGACTGTCGATCCGTAGTGGGAACCAATAGAACAGCATCCTCAACGATCTGGGCTTTTCTAAGCCCAGCATGAATGGAATCAACAAGAGCACAATTAGTGTTAAAAGCTTCTTTCCCTCCTCTCAAAATAACTGCATTGCCGGATTTTAGACACAACGCGGAAGAATCCACCGTCACATTGGGTCTCGATTCATAAATAATACCGATAAGTCCAATAGGAACCCTTATTTTTTTAATCAACAGTCCATTTGGCCTTTTCCATTCTTCGATCACTTCACCAAGTGGACTGGGTAGATAAACAATATCTTCTAAAGCTTTGAGAAGATCTCCAAACCTTTTTTCACCCAGATAGAGCCGATCGATTAGGGCTGGTGAAAGACTAGCCTTCTTGGCGTTTTCTACATCCTTTTCATTAGCTCCTAAAATTTCAGCCTTTTTTGAAAGCAACTCTTCTCCAATAGCCATCAGGCCGTAATCGATAGTCTTAGGGGATAACTCAGCCAGAAGACGGCTAGAATCCTTGGCTCTACGGCAAAGATATTGAATTTGCTCCGAAAGATCTTTCATTTTTATTTGTCCTGAAAAGAGTTCCTAAAGGCTCTCCGTTATAAATCCGAACTAAAACGTCTTTTTCTCTCCCATCAGCAATTTGGACCTGTATTCCTGCTGAAAGAGATATTTTAGCGGCTTCGATCTTGGTCACCATCCCTCCCACAGACCTTTCACTGCGAGTTCCTTCAGCCAATTTCTCGATTTGGTCATCGATCCTGTCGACATAGGAAATAAGTTTTTTTTCACCATTGCTGTAATCCATTAATCCTGCAACATTGGAAAGAATGATTAACCGGTCAACATTCATTAGCACAGCAATATGCGAAGATAACCGATCATTATCGCCAAACCGAATCTCTTCATAGGATACACAGTCGTTTTCATTAATTATCGGTATAACCGTTTTTTTAAGCAACAAGTTTTCAAGTAGCTTCTGAATATTTCTACGCAGGGAAACACTATCCAGATCAAAATAGGTTACAAGGATCTGGGCGACATGAAATCCGTAAGAAGAAAAAAACTTTTTATAATAATGCATAAGAAAAGGCTGTCCCAACGTCGAACAAGCTTGAAGCTCCTCTATATTCTCGGGCCTTTTCTCATAACCCAAAATCTCCATTCCACAACCTATAGCCCCAGAACTGACCACAATCACATCGATCTGTCTTTTTTTAATTTCTATAAGCTGCTTTGTCAGATTTTCCATCTGCAGCAAATCAAGAGAACCCTCTTTTGTGCTTAAAACACCTGTCCCGAACTTAACTACCCATCTTTTTGGTCTCATTTTTCAACCTTTCAAATTAAACGAGAAAACCGAAAATCGACAAGAGCAAAATCGATCATCATTCCTAGATCACTCCTTATAATGAGATTATATTAAAATACTCTATGAATCTTCCCGTAGTGATCGTAGGTTGTGGATATATTGGCAGGCTTTTGGCTTTAAGGCTAAAAGCTCAAAACAAGGAAGTCCTGGGCATTGTCAAAACAGAGGAAAGCCGGATAAGTCTTGAAAGAGAGTCTATTCCAGCACTCCAAGCCGATATTACCGACAGCAGGCTGCCTTTGCTTCTTCCTTACGCTTCAGCTTTTGTTTTTTCTGCTTCTTCAAGCAGGTCTGGAGTTGAAATCTTCGAACAGATTTTTTCCGTAGGTCTTGATCATGTTTTAGAGTCTTCTAGTGGTGTTCCTTTTGTTCTTATTTCTTCCACCTCTCTCTATAGCCAGGTAGATGGAGAATGGGTAGATGAAAACTCAGCCTCTATCCCCACCACACCATCAGGAATAATCCTCAAGAAAGCCGAAGATAAGGTTCTTGATCGAGGTGGCACAGTCTTAAGGGCATCGGGTATTTACGGACCACAAAGAACCTATCGAATAAGGGGATTGCTCGAAAATAAGGTGCGGATAGACCCGAGAAAAAAATGGATAAACCAGATTCATGGATCGGATCTTGCAGCTGCTATAGAACATTTCCTAACCATTCCTGGCTTGTTCAATATCTCCGATGATTTACCTACTCTTGAAGAAGACTTTTATGGCTGGTTATGCCAAAACCTTGATGTTCCTTTACCTCCCATTGAGCCTAGGCCACCTCACTTAAAAAGGGGATATTCCAATAAAAGAATTTCCAATAAAAAAGCTAAATCATTGGGTTTTACTCTTGATTTCCCTACATTCAAAGAAGGATACTCCAGTTTAATTCAAACTTATAAAAACACATCTTAAACCTAGAGAGAAAAATCTGATGCAAGAAGCTCAGTTATTAGACGGAAGACATATTGCCGGACAGATCCATAGGGAAACAATGGAAGCTGTCCAAAGATTACGACGAAAAGGAATATTGCCTTGTGTGGTGTTTATGCGTGTTGGCAATCACCCCCCCTCTGAACTGTACGTGAGGATGAAACAGAAGAAAGCCCAAGAAGTTGGTATCCAGTCCGAAATCATTTCATTTCCTGAAGATGTCTCCCAAAAAGAAGTGTTGGATAACCTGAACCGACTTAACCTGGATCCTTCGATCCATGGTATACTTGTTCAACTTCCGCTTCCTAGTCATCTTTCTGAAAAACAAATAGCTCTTGCTATTAATCCAAAAAAGGATATCGACGGATTTCATCCTTTAAATTTAGGGAAAATGCTCCTGGGTGAAAAAGATTGTTTTTATCCCTGTACTCCTTTGGGCATACAAGAGCTTCTGAAACGCTATAAAATCGAGATCGAAGGTAAAGAAGTCGTTATTTTAGGGAGAAGTAATATTGTGGGTAAACCTTTAGCTGCTTTGTTCCTGCAAAAATCAAAGTATGCCAATGCTACTGTCACAGTCGTTCATTCTTTTAGCCAAAACATCAAAGAACATTGCCGACAAGCGGATATCCTCATTGCAGCCATGGGCAAGGCTCGGTTTGTGACTAGAGATTTTGTCAAACCCAAAGCTGTGGTTGTTGATGTTGGAGTCAGCCGAATTGCTGACAGTTCTTCTCCTCAGGGATATAGGATTGTAGGAGATGTGGACTTCGATGAAATTAAAAAAATCGCTTCTTGGATCACCCCCAACCCGGGAGGAGTAGGGCCCATGACCATCGCTATGCTTTTAGCCAATACGGTCAAAGCTGCAGAATTATCCCAACCCTAACCTCTTAGCTTCCTACAAAAGAAATTTTTATCCCTAAAAAAGTCCTATTCCTTAAAAATACCTCTGCCTACGCTTTAAACTTAAAATCTATTTCCCTAGCTGAGGAAGCCATTTTTGTTCTTTTTCTGTTTCCTCTCCATTACCATAGATCTTTTGATCCTTTTTCTCCTCTTTATATTCAGAGGGAGCTACTTCCACTAGCCGGATATTCCGATAAACCCGAAATCCCGTACCCGAAGGAATCAGATTGCCCATAATAATATTTTCTTTAAACCCTTTGAGAGGATCAATCTTGCCTAAAGTAGCTGCTTCGGTTAAAACCCTTGTCGTGTCCTGGAAGCTTGCAGCGGCTATGAAACTGTCTGTATCCAAGGAAGCCTTGGTAATACCAAGAAGAACGGGAATTCCCACCGCAGGCTTTCCTCCTTTTGCTTCGACAATCCTATTTTCTTCTTCAAATTTCAGCCGATCAACTTGTTCTTCCCATAAGAAAGACGTATCACCCGCATCAATGATTTTAACCTTCTTCAGCATCTGCTTTATAATGATCTCGATATGCTTGTCGTTAATTTCCACCCCCTGTAACCTGTAAACTTCTTGAACCTCATTAAGCAAGTATTCTTGCAACTCCTGGATTCCGCAAACCTCAAGGATCTCTTGAGGGACTATCGGGCCTTCCGTTAATTGTTGACCTTTTTTAACCACGTCTCCCTTGTAAACAATCAGATGCTTTGAAAGAGGAATAAGATGCTCCTCTTCAATCCCTGTCTCTGGATCTCGAATCAGAATTCTTCTCTTTCCCCGAATAATTCCACCGTCTTCGACTATTCCATCAATTTTAGCAATCTCAGCTGAATCTTTGGGTTTTCTTGCTTCAAACAGTTCAGCCACGCGGGGCAATCCTCCAGTAATGTCTTTGGTCTGAACCATTTTTCGAGGAGTTCGTGCAATTCTTTGACCAGCAACAACCTTATCCCCAGGTTTCACCTCGATTCTTGCCCCTGCAGGAATTCCATAAAAAGCGATCACCTCTCGAGTATTTTCATCAAGGATCAATATTTGAGGATGAAGGTCATGTTTATGTTCGATGACAATCGTGCTAATTTGCTTGGTCGTTTCATCCAGTTCTTTTTTAACAGTCACTCCCTCGATAATATCTCGAAATTCAACTACTCCTCCTTTTTCAGTCAAAATGGGTACATTGTAAGGATCCCATTGGACGAAAATCTGGCCTTTTTTGACCATTTCTCCATCAGGAATCAAAATGATCGAACCCACGATAACGGTATGTCTTTCGAGTTCTCTGCCTGATGGATCTAATACGGCAAGATAACCACTCTTGCTCAAGACTATGAAATGGTTTTCAGCGGTTTTAACCGTCCTCAGGTCAATGTATTGCACAATACCATCGTTACGGGCACGAATCTGGGGTTGCTTGAAAACCTGGGAAGCGGTCCCTCCTATATGGAAAGTACGCATGGTCAGTTGTGTTCCAGGTTCTCCAATGGATTGAGCCGCTATTACCCCTACAGATTCTCCTAGCCGGGCCATCCTATTGGTCGCTAAATTTAATCCATAACAATTGGCACATACACCCCATTTGCTTTCACAGGTAAGAACTGAACGAATCTTTACCTTCTCGACTCCCGCTTCTTCTATTTCCTTGGCTTTCTTTTCGTCAATCAGCTCTCCAGGCCTGATGATTATCTTTCCTGTCATGGGATCAATAATTTCATCACAACATACCCGACCAAATATTCTTTCGGAGAGTTTGACAATTTCCTCATCCCCTTCATAAATAGCATTAACAATTATCCCTTTGTTTGTCCCACAATCTTGAGAGGTGATTACGACATCCTGTGCTACGTCATGCAGTTTTCGTGTCAAATAGCCTGCATCAGCTGTCTTCAACGCGGTATCTGCAAGTCCTTTTCGCGCTCCATGTGTACTGATAAAATATTCCAATACCGAAAGGCCTTCCCTAAAGTTAGAAATGATAGGCCTTTCTATAATTTCCCCGGAAGGCTTCGCCATAAGGCCTCGAATTCCTGCAAGTTGCCTGACCTGTTGGCGATTACCTCGAGCACCAGAATCCACCATAAGATAGAGAGGATTATACTCGGGTCGGCCCATGTTGTTTTCTAATGTCTTATAAATGACACCAGAAATCTCTTCGGTTGCTTGAGTCCAAATATCAACAATCTTGTTGTATCTTTCACCATCGGTGATCGCCCCAGACCTATATTGTCTCTCAACGACATTGACCATATCGTAGGCTTTGGCAATGATCCGATTCTTTTCTGCAGGGACGATCATGTCATCCATGCCTATCGAAATTCCCGCTTTTGTGGCCTCTGCAAAACCTAACTGCTTAAGGTTATCAAGACACTGAACGGTTCTTTCTCGACCAATGGTCTGGTAACATTTAAGAATGATCTCTCCAAGCTGTTTTTTGCCTGCGGGCTTATTGTAAAAACCAAGTTCAGGTGGCCATATCTGGTTGAAAATGACTCTCCCAGGGGTAGTTTCGATAACCTTCTTGGTTTTATCCCCAAAAACCGTATTTCGACCATAATCAGGATTCTTTATCAGGATAAGATCATGCATCTGCAAAAGCCCATCATTGTAGGCATAAATGACTTCCTGGGCATCTGAAAACAACGGTTTTCTCTTCTGTTCTTGAACTTTTATTTTCAGTGGAGCTTGGGTTAAATAATAACAGCCCAGCGTGATATCTTGTGTGGGAGTAGTGATGGGTTTTCCACTGGAGGGTGAGAAGATATTCAAAGGAGCTAACATCAGCAACCTTGCTTCCAGCTGCGCCTCAATAGAAAGAGGAACATGGACAGCCATCTGATCTCCATCGAAATCCGCATTATAAGCCGTACAAACCAAGGGATGAATTCGAATGGCATCTCCTTCAATTAAAATAGGTTCGAAAGCTTGAATAGAAAGCCTGTGCAAGGTTGGAGCCCTATTTAAAAGAACAAGATGACCCGCTGTGACCTGTTCAAGCACATCCCAGACAAGGGGATCCTGTTTTTCAATCATCTTTTTTGCCGTTCTCACCGTATGGACATGGCCCAGTTCCCTTAATCTCCTAATCATAAAAGGCTCAAAAAGCACCAAAGCCATCTTTTTAGGTAAGCCACATTGATTAAGTTTTAGCTCGGGACCAATCACGATGACCGAGCGCCCACTGTAATCCACCCTCTTGCCCAATAGGTTCATCCGGAACCTTCCTGTTTTTCCTTGAAGCATGTCAGACAAGGATTTGAGTGGCCTATTGCCCGCCCCCGTGACCGCCCTACCATGTCGCCCGTTATCTAAAAGGGCGTCAACGGCTTCCTGGAGCATTCTTTTTTCATTTCTAATAATCACATCCGGAGTCTTCAGCTGAAGAAGATTCTTTAGCCGGTTATTCCGGTTAATGACCCTTCTGTAAAGATCATTAAGATCGGAGGTGGCAAATCTGCCTCCTTCAAGAGGAACCAACGGCCTTAAATCAGGTGGAATGACAGGGAGAACTTCTAAAATCATCCATTCTGGTCTTGTTTGGGAATTAATAAGCCCCTGGACCAGCTTTAGTCTTTTGGCTAGTTTCTTTTTAAGCTGTTTACTCCTTGTCCCTTCCATCGCCATAGCCAGATCGTTAGCTAAGGCCTCCAGATCTATCTGTTTCAATATATCCCTTACCGCCTCCGCTCCCATCTTCGCGACAAAAGACCCCTCTCCATATTGAGCCAATGCATCACGATATTCCTGTTCAGAAAGAAGCTGTTTAAACTTCAAAGAAGTCTTCCCTGGATCAACGACCAAATAGTCTTCATAATAAATGACCCGCTCCAAGTCTTTGGCGGTCATATCCATAATTAAGCCCAGCCGGCTGGGCATGCATTTCAAAAACCAGATATGAGAAACAGGGACCGCCAACCGGATATGTCCCATTCGTTCCCTTCTAACGCGTGACAAAGTGACTTCTACCCCACACCGATCACAAATCACTCCCTTGTACTTTATGCGTTTGTATTTGCCGCATGCACATTCCCAATCTTTGGTCGGTCCAAAAATTCTCTCGCAAAAAAGTCCACCTTTCTCAGGTTTGAAAGTCCTGTAGTTAATCGTTTCAGGATTACGCACTTCCCCTTTGCTCCATGACTCGATCGTTTCGGGTGAAGCGATAGAAATCTGGACTTCATCAAATCCAATCGTCTTTTGAAATCCAAGTACCTGGCGCGCTGTTAAGTTTTTTGCTTCCATACTTTTTGCCTCCATAATGTTTTAGGCTGCCTCCCCACCGCTCAAAGCTTTAGGTGCGGTTGGCTTAACTGAAATTCCCATTGAATCTGAGCGCTGACCAATGCTCACTTCAAGGCATAACCCTTGCAACTCCTTGATCAAGACATTAAAGGACTCCGGTGTCGTTGTTTCCAGGTAATTTTCACCTTTAACAATACTTTCATAAATTCTTGTTCTTCCCTGGACATCGTCAGACTTAACGGTCAATAACTCTTGCAAAACATAAGCCGCCCCATAGGCTTCCATCGCCCAAACTTCCATTTCTCCAAAACGCTGCCCACCATACTGAGCTTTTCCTCCCAAAGGTTGTTGAGTGACCAACGAGTAAGGCCCCACAGCTCGGGCATGGATCTTATCGGCAACCATATGGTTAAGCTTCATCATGTAGATTACCCCAACCACTACCCGCTGGTTGAACCTTTCTCCGGTTCGACCATCATAAAGAATGCTTTTCCCATCTTCATCCATACCCGCCTTGACCAGGAACTCTCGTATCTTTTCTTCTTTAACTCCATCGAAAACCGGAGTAGCAACATTAAACCCTAACTTTCTTGCAGCAATACCCAGATGGGTTTCAAGCACTTGTCCTACGTTCATTCTTGAAGGAACACCCAAAGGATTAAGAACTATGTCCACTGGAGTTCCATCGGGCAGATAGGGCATATCTTCAACAGGCACAATCTTAGAGACAACCCCTTTATTACCATGTCTACCGGCCATTTTATCCCCAACGGAAAGTTTCCTTTTGTTAGCAATGAAAACTTTGACCTGCTTAATAATTCCTGGCTCGGTATCTTCTCCACTTTCAATTTGATCAAGTTCAAGCTCCCTATCATTTCTGAGCTGCTCAAATTTGGCTTCAAAGTTGCCAATAATTTCAAAGATCTTTGAGCGAATCGGGCTCGGATCGATTTCGATCTTATCGTAGGCCTGAGCCATTTTTCTTAAAAGAACCTTCGTGATTTTCCGGTTAGCAGGAATAATAATCTCACCCGTTTCAACATTAACCACATCTAAGGGGATCTTCTCATTCAAGAGGATATTGGAAAGAGCTTGTGTTAATTCCTCTCTAAGCTCTTCTTCTTTCTGATCATATTTTTCTTCAATTTCTTTAATTTTTTGCTTCGCTTCTGAAGCATTGATTTTTTCTTTTCGAACACGCGCAGTTCCCTCACTCACTCGGACATCCATAACTATCCCATAGGTACCAGAGGGGACCCTCAAGGATGAATCCTTCACATCGGCTGCTTTTTCTCCAAAAATAGCTCTCAGGAGTCTTTCTTCAGGAGCAAGTTCAGTTTCACTTTTAGGAGTAATTTTACCTACAAGGATATCCCCGGGTTTAACTTCAGCTCCAACCCGAATAATTCCATTTTGATCCAGATTCTTTAAAGCTTCTTCTCCCACATTAGGAATATCCCTGGTTATTTCTTCGGGTCCCAATTTTGTGTCCCGAGCTACGATTTCAAATTCATCGATGTAGATGCTCGTAAACAGATCTTCCTTAACAATCCTTTCGGAAACAATAATCGCATCTTCGAAGTTATATCCGTTCCAAGGCATAAAGGCGACGAGCAGATTTCTACCTAATGCCAGTTCCCCATTTTGAGTACTGGGCCCATCAGCCAGTATATCCCCTTTCTTTACAGTCTGCCCTTTTTTAACGATTGGCTTTTGATTAATACAAGTCCCTGCATTGGAACGCATGAACTTATTGAGCCTGTAAATCCCGGCTTCCTTTTCGGCTCCCTGCTTGACTTTCCTTTTTTTCAGTTCAGTATGACCGCCAGGAGGGCTCACAATAATTTCGTTGCCCGTTACCGATGTCACTACCCCATCAATTTCACTTACGATAACAGCCTGGATGTCCCGCGCAACCCTTTCTTCAATGCCTGTACCTACAATGGGAGCTTCAGGTTGAATGAGAGGAACAGCCTGTCTTTGCATATTTGAACCCATCAAGGCCCGGTTTGCATCGTCATGTTCGAGGAATGGAATCAAGCCTGCAGCAATGGAAACGATCTGCTTGGGAGAAACATCCATGTATTCCACTTTTTCTCTTTCCACTTCCATGAACTCTCTGCGAAACCTTACCGCGACGCGCTGATCCAATATTGTTCCATCTTCAGAAACCGCCGTATTGGCCATCGCAATCACATAGTTTTCTTCCTGATCAGCTGTAAAATAAACAATTTCGTTAGTCACCTTACCGTTAAGGACTTTTCGATAAGGGGTTTCCAAAATACCGTACTCATTGAACCGGCTGTAAGAAGCCATGGTAGCAATCAGCCCTATATTCGGTCCTTCTGGAGTTTCTATGGGACAAATCCTGCCATAATGAGAGGGATGAACGTCACGCACCTCGAAACCGGCTCTTTCTCTTGATAGTCCTCCCGGTCCCAAAGCTGAAAGCCTTCTTTTATGAGTTAATTCCGAAAGCGGATTAATCTGGTCCATGAGCTGGGAAAGTTGGCTCCGTGCAAAAAAGTCTCTTATAGTCGCAGATAGGGCCTTGGGATTGATCAGCTTCTGGGGAGTCATCCCCTCGGTATTGACATCGAAAAGGGTCATCCTTTCTTTAACGAGCCGCTCGGTTCGAGCTAGGCCCATCCGACATTGATTGGCAACAAGTTCGCCAACTGTCCTTATACGCCTGCTCCCCAGATGATCGATGTCATCGGTAATGCCTTCGCCTTTTTTAAGCTTGATGAGATATCGGGTAGCTGCAACCAGATCTTCCCAGCTAAGTATTCGGATGTCAGGGTCAACCTGGATATTCAGTTTTTGGTTCAGTTTATATCTGCCCACCCTTCCCAAATCATATCTTTTGGGATCTAACAAAAGCCTTTTCAAAAGCAACTTGGCATTGGATTCCGTAGGCGGATCTCCCGGCCTAAGCCTTCTGTAAATTTCTTTTAAAGCTTCTACAGGATCTTTTGTAGGATCCTTTTTAAGACATTTAATGAGCGTGTCATCATACTGCACATCGACAACATGAATGGACTGAATGCCTACATCCAAAAGTTGTCTTACCACACTCCTTGTTACCGGCTCATAAGCCCTGGCCAATATGACATCAGGATTATGAGGATCCCTGACCTCGCTCACCAATACTTTTGTAGCCACTTTCTCTTCGTCTATCCCCTCAGACAGGTTGAGTTCTTCAACCGAATAAAAAAGCCTTATTATATCTTCGTCCCCACCTGTTCCTAAAGGAGAGGAAGGACCGGATAAGGCCGCTGCAAGAGCCCTGAGCAAGGTTGTAATCAAAAACTTTCTTCTCTTTTTTCTCCTGTCCAAATACACATAGAGAAGATCGTTCGTATCAAAGGCTACTTCTAACCAACTTCCTCTATCCGGGATAATCCGAAAAGAATAAAGGGTTTTGCCGTTGCTGTGGAAACTGGATTCAAAACAGATACCGGGTGATCGATGCAACTGGTTGACGATCACTCTTTCAGCCCCATTAATGATGAAACTTCCCTGCGGAGTCATCATCGGCAGTTCGCCCATGTAGACTTTCTCTTCCTTGACCCCTTCTTCATCCTTGAGCCTAAAGGTAACATAAAGAGGGGCAGCATAAGTCTTCCCATCACGAAGGCAATCAATAGGGCTGAATTTGGATTCGCCAATCTCGTAATTGACATATTCAAGCCTGACTTTTCCATCGTAGCTTTCTATTGGAAAAACTTCTAAGAAAACTCCATGCAACCCCTCAGGTTTTCTTTCCTGTGGAGCGACAGAAAGTTGGAGAAAATCGGCATAAGATTTAGTCTGATGTTCTATAAGATTAGGCAAACTTAATCCTTCCCGAATTTTCCCAAAATTAATTCTTTCTACCTTTCCATTCATATCTCTATAAGCTCCACAATATCTTAGATCGTTACTTGATTTCTACTTTTGCTCCGGCTGCTTCTATCTTTTTCTTTATCTCTTCAGCCTCTTCCTTCGATACCCCATCTTTCAGAAGCTTGGGAGCTCCTTCAACAAGAGCTTTCGCCTCTGCAAGCCCCAGTCCAGATATAGCCGCTCTGACTTCCTTAATAACCGCTATTTTATTCGGTCCTATCTCTTTAAGATGAACGGCAAAAGTCGTTTTTTCTTCTACCGGAGCCTGGGCAGCACCTTGTTGGGCTCCAGCAGGAGCCGCCGCTACTGCAACAGGAGCAGCAGCGCTTACTCCCCATTTTTCTTCAAGCTTCTTCACTAATTCAGAAGCTTCCAACAGGGTAAGTTTACTTAATTGATCGACCAGTGCATCTAGGTCAGCCATAATATCCTCCTTATAATACCACCTAGAGACGGGCACCCGCTCCGTCAATTCTCCCTGGAGGGCTCCAAGGCTAGGTGGCTGTTCGCCCTCATTTATATCCTCCTATCTCTATATTTTTTTCGATCATCCTAAAAAAAACCTTTACAAAGGAAAAAAATTTATGACATAAAGGAGACAAGATTCATTCACTCTTTTATCTCTGAAAGAAGAGCTTTTTCTTCTCAATTGGTTTTATTTTCTCCTCTCGTTTAAAAAAATAGAAAGAAACTCAACTTTGCTTCTTAGAATACTTTTCGACTATCCGAGCCAAGGCTGAAGCGGGTTCATTGATTAATCTTACTAGTCTTGTACCAGTCGATTGAAGAGCAGAAAGAATTTGACTCCTCAGAACTTCAAGGCTAGGTAAATCCGCCAATTTCAAAAAGTCAGTTTCATTAAAAAGACTCTTCTCAACGATCGCAGACTTGATTTTAGGCAGTTGGAACTCAGCGATAAAATTCTTTAAAATCTTGGCCACTGCAGCCACATCTTGTCCCTCCGATGTCAAAAGAGCTGTGGGCCCTTTAAATAGATCCTCTGTAAGAAGTTCCTTGGGTTTTATTTCACTCAGAGCAATTCTGATCAAAGTATTCTTGGCGACCAGGCAACGGCAATTGACCGTTTTCAACCTTTTTCTCAACTCGGAAAAAGCTGAAACTTTTAGCCCTGTAAAATCGATGAATATAATAAAATGAGAAGGTTTGACGACATCAAGCACATAGTTTTTTAGTATAATTTTTTCTGTCCTCATAGAAACTCTCTTTATTTAATCAATGTATAAGCATCGAGTCGAATGCTTGGCGAAACGCTTAATGATATAGCCATAGACTGAAAATACTTGCCTTTGGAAGATTGGGGTTTTGCTTTAGCAACAGCTTCAACCACCGCCTTTATATTTTCTTCCAAGGCTTCAGGCTTGAAAGAAGCCTTCCCTGCAACAACATGGAGATTAGCTGATTTGTCAACCTTAAATTCAACTCTTCCTTTCCTAAATTCTTTTATCGCCCCCACCACATCCTCCGTCACAGTCCCTGTTCTAGGGTTAGGCATGAGTCCTCGTGGACCTAGAATTTTCCCTAGCTTTCTCACCTCCTGCATCGCATCGGGAGTTGCGATCGCAATATCAAAATCGGTATAACCTTCCTGGACCTTCTTGATGAGATCTTCATACCCTACTATGTCTGCGCCAGCTTCCTTTGCTTCGTCAGCCGCTGTCCCTTTTGCAAAAACGGCTATTCTTACCGTTTTACCGGAACCGTGGGGAAGGCTAACTGTCCCTCGGACCATCTGGTCACTCTGCTTAGGATCAACTCCTAGATGAAAAGCGACATCTACTGATTCATCATACTTGGCTTTGGGAATATCCTTTAAAAGAGCCAAAGCTTCAGCCAAGGAGTAGGTTTTATTTCTTTCTATTTTTTCAGCCGCCAGCCGATACCTCTTGCTTCTTTTCTTTGCCATCGCCTTCTTCTCCATCAACCTTTTAATTTAGGTTATTCGACAACCTCTATGCCCATGTTTCTTGCCGTACCTTCAATCATTCTCATCGCTGCTTCTTCGGTCGAAGCATTAAGATCTTTCCATTTTATTTTCACAATCTCTTTGACCTGGGCTCGGGTCACTTTCCCTACCTTCGTCCGATTCGGTTCCTTAGAGCCGCTAGCAAGATTAGCCGCCTTTTTAAGAAGAACGGAAGCAGGAGGGGATTTCGTTACAAATGTAAAAGTCTTATCTTTATAGATAGTAATCACCACAGGCAATATGTTGCCCGCTTCTTTTTGGGTAGTCGCATTAAATTCTTTACAAAAAGCCATGATGTTGACACCATGTTGGCCCAAAGCAGGACCCACAGGAGGAGCTGGATTAGCCTGCCCCGCAGGTATCTGCAACCGCACAATAGCACTCACTTCCTTAGCCATCTCTCTTTTCCCTCTTTCAATGGTTATACGTAGATATTGAAGCTTGCAAAAAAAAAATTTTCCTCTGATTCCTAATGTCCCCCCCCTTTTAACTGGCTTTTTCCACTTGCCAATATTCGAGTTCAACCGGGGTTGATCGTCCAAAAATGTTGACAGATACTCTTAGTTTTCCTCTTTCCAGATCTATTTCCTCGATGACCCCTTCAGAATTCAAAAAAGGACCATCGCCTACTTTTACACGATCGCCAACCGAAAAAACCGTTTTGGGTGCAGCACTCGAAGTTCTTTCTTTAAATTGTCGCAACATCCCCATTACCTGTTCAGTAGGCATCGGCAGGGGATTTTCCCCATCTGCAAAACCAATGACTCCAGGGGTTTCACGAACAAAATACCAGGCCCTTTCGATTAACTTCCCAGAAGGATCTCTCAATTGAATTTGTAGAAAAACATAACCGGGATAAAGTTTGCGCTTAATCTCGATCCTTTTTCCCTTCCTTACTTCTGTAACCTTTTCTACAGGAATGATGACTTTCCCAACAAGATCCTGCATCTCCTCAGTTTTAATCCTCTTTTCCAAACTTTTCTGTACCTTCTCCTCTTGCCCAGATAAAACATGAAGAGCATACCACTGCATATTCTGGGATTCTGCAGTAATCTCGTCCATCTCAACATCTGAATATTCCGCTTTCATCATCTTACAAAGCTTACCCCATTCACCTACTGTAACTTAAAAAACAGATCCTTTTTTTGTCTTTGAACTAAAAATGCAAAGTCGTTAAAAAATTTACTAATCTGACCAAAATAAAGTCAGCGGACGTCACCACCGCTGCCAATATAATAGAATATATGGTTACAGCTAGTGTAGAATCAATTAATTCTTTATATTTTCTTACACCTTTTTCTTTGGGATCCCAGGGCCATGAACATTTTTTAAGTTCCGCAATCACTTCTCCCACAAAGGCTTTTATGACCGAGCCCTTTTTTTTCCATATCCATAAGAGAAGCCCCGTGCTTAAAACAAGAAGCGCAATGTAAACAATTTCAATCCAATGAATCGACATTTTCATTCATCAGGGCAGGAGGGACTCGAACCCCCAACCGACGGTTTTGGAGACCGCTACTCTACCAATTGAGCTACTGCCCTTCTCAATTAATTTAGCGTTTTTAAGCCCCAAAAAGCTATTCGATAATCTCGGTGACAACCCCTGCTCCAACCGTTTTTCCTCCTTCCCGGATGGCGAAGCGCATCGATTTTTCCATAGCAATAGGGGAAATGAGATCCACCATAAATTCGACATTGTCCCCAGGCATAACCATCTCCACTCCTTCCTTCAAAGTCACCGTTCCCGTTACGTCGGTGGTTCTGAAAAAGAACTGGGGTCTATAACCATTGAAAAAGGCGGTATGCCTTCCCCCTTCTTCCTTCTTCAAAACATAGACTTGCGCATTGAATTTGTGGTGAGGAGTTATAGAACCTGGCTTAGCTACTACCTGTCCTCTTTCTACATCATCCTTTTTGATTCCACGTAGCAGAAGACCGACATTGTCGCCTGCTTCGGCGGTATCCAGGGTTTTTCTAAACATTTCGATATCGGTTACCACCGTTTTGGTCGTTGGCTTAATACCCACAATCTCAACCTCTTCCATTCTCTTCAATGTTCCCCTTTCAACTCTGCCCGTAACGACTGTTCCTCGTCCTTCTATATTGAAAACATCTTCAATCGGCATCAGGAAGGGTTGATCTTTGGGTCTTTCTGGAATCGGGATGTAATTATCCATCGCCTCTACAAGCTCTACAATGTTTTTCTCATATTCAGGATCTCCTTCCAGAGCTTTAAGAGCACTTCCCCGGATAATTGGAATTTTGTCTCCAGGAAAACCATATTGATTGAGCAGTTCTCTGACTTCAAGCTCAACAAGTTCGAGCAACTCCTTGTCATCGACCATATCCACTTTGTTAAGAAAAACGACTATGTAAGGAACACCCACCTGTCGAGCAAGAAGAATATGCTCCCGGGTTTGAGGCATCGGACCATCAGCGGCGCTCACCACCAATATCGCTCCATCCATTTGAGCTGCACCGGTGATCATGTTTTTTATGTAATCCGCATGCCCCGGACAGTCGACATGAGCATAATGCCTTTTGTCCGATTCGTATTCGACATGTGCCGTGTTAATGGTAATCCCACGCTCTTTTTCCTCTGGAGCCTTGTCAATTTGATCATAAGCCATCTTTTGTGCAAGGCCCCTTTTCGCTAAAACATAAGTAATAGCGGAAGTTAATGTGGTTTTACCATGATCGACATGACCTATTGTCCCCACATTGATATGGGGTTTTTTCCGTAAAAATGCCTCCTTTGCCATTGACCTTCCCTCTTTTTAGTTCAGTTATTCATCATTAGTTTTCTTCACGAGCCCATGACCGGGATTGAACCGGTGACCCCGTCCTTACCAAGGACGTGCTCTACCAACTGAGCTACATGGGCAATAACAGCTTTTCATTAAATAATTTAAACAAATCCAATGAACAATAAAATAAATACACAACTCTTTAGTGTATCCCTTATGCTTTAATGAATAAAGAGTCAAAAATATAATATGAGAATCTTTTTTAAGTCAAGGATTCCTGTAATATAAAACCCAATTTATTTCTTTAAAAAGAATTTTCTTCTTGATCAGGGGTGCTTTTTTCGACACTTGCCCATAATTTTCCCCTAGAAAGAACAACGACGATTTGTTCCCCGGCCGAAACATTTTGAGCCTTTTTCAATAATCTGCCCTGCCGGTCGAAAGTCATTGAATAACCCCTATCCAGAACAATTTGAGGACTAACCGAATGGAGCCGGGCAGCCCAAAGTTTCAGTTCTTCTTTTCTCCGGTCAATAGCCATTCGTGGATCAAAAGAACTGAGCCGTAAATTGAGCTGGGTACACTTTGCTCTTATCCTTTCTAAGGCTAAAACAACCGCTTTTGTTAAAGATTGCTCGAGCATGTCTGTATTTTGCCTGAGCAATCCCACGTAGCGCGAAGGCTCCGCAAGGCTGGAACTTTTTTTAATTTTTTCCAATCTTTCTTTCCAAAGGGCAACATACTGCAAAGAAAACCGACGAATTCTCTGTTCTAAATGCTCCAACTCTTGGCGCCATTCTTCCCAATCCCTGGAAACAATTTCCGCTGCAGCAGAAGGAGTCGGGGCTCGTACATCAGCCACAAAATCCGCAATGGTAAAATCTGTTTCATGTCCTACCGCTGACACTGTGGGAATAGGGCACTTAAACAGGGCTCTTGCCACAACCTCTTCATTGAAAGCCCACAGGTCTTCTAAACTGCCTCCCCCGCGGGCTACAACCAATATGTCTACCAGATTGAGCCGGCTAAATTCCTCTATCGCTTGGGCAATTTCCAGGGCTGCCCCGTTACCCTGCACCCGCACATCCCGGATATAGATTTGTATCCCTGGTGCTCTCCTTTTCAAAATCCTAGAAAAATCCTGGATGACCGCCCCTTTGAGAGAGGTGACAATACCAATTTTTTCAGGAAAAACTGGCAACTTTTTTTTACGGGACAGATCGAAAAGTCCCTCCGAAGAAAGTTTTCTTTTTAATTGTTCGAACTTTTCTAACAGAGAACCCGCCCCTTTTTCTCTCGCTTCAACTACTCGAAGTTGATATTGACCCCGGGTTTCATAAACGGTAAGAAAAGCCCTAACCACGACCGAAAGTCCATCTTTCAAAGGAAAATCAAGCTTTTCGGCATCACTCCTAAAAAAGACCGCATTAATGACTGCACTTTGGTCTTTCAAGGTAAAATAGCAATGGCCAGAGCTGGGAATCCTTAAATTAGAAATCTCTCCAATGACCCACACCTCCCCTATGTTACCCTCCAAAAGCAGGCGTATCTTTTTTGTCAGTCCACTGACTGTCCAAGGCTCGGCTGGTCCTTCAGCTTCAGCATTTTGTTTAGCCACCTCTGTTTTCCAAAGATCAAGCTCCAACTCATTCATCTTTAACCATTCCTTTAAAGCGAAGCAGCCGTTAGCCTCCCTTTTGATTTAGCCAATCCAAGCATATAGCCTTTAGTACCCGTGGATACAACTCATGTTCGGCTTGTTGTATCCGAGCATGTAAAATTTCTGGAGTATCACCGGGAAGTAGGGGAACTTTGGATTGAGCAATAATCTGGCCTCCATCCACTTCTTTACTTACCCAGTGAACCGTACAGCCAGTTTCTTTTACTGAAGCCTCTAAGGCCGCTTTCCATGCTTCCTTTCCTTTGAATGCAGGTAAAAGAGAAGGATGGATGTTTATTGTTTTGCCTTCATAACAGCTAAGAAAAGTTTCTTTAAGCACACGCATAAAGCCAGCCAGCACGACCAACTCAATATGATATTTCTTTAAGATCCTGACAAGTTCTTCTTCTATCCAGGGCTCAAGCCATGTCTTATATTTTCCTTGAGGTAAAACCTCCGTGGGTATCCCTAGTCCTTTGGCTTTCTCTAAGATCACTGCCTCCGGATTGTCAGATATGACCACGGCTATTTTTGCCGGTATTTCTCCTCGGTCGATGGCACTGGCAATTGCTGAAAAATTACTTCCTTTCCCTGAGCCAAGTACCGCTATATTTAGCAATCGCCGATAAGTCATGGGTTTTCCAGTCAACAATTATTCTTTTTTTATCCCCTTGTTCTGTTCAGCCACCATAGCCCCTTTCTGGATCATTTCCACTATCCCAGAAGTCGATCTGCCTGGATATAGCGGAATAAACTTAATTTGAGACTGGCACTCAACCAACACTTCTTTTTCTTCCGGATTTAGGGACTCAGAACTATAATCAGCTCCCTTGACATAAACGACCGGTTTAACCAAGGAAAGAAACTTCGTCGCTCGCCTTTCACTAAAAACGGTGACCGCATCCACTGCCTTCAATGATCCTACAATAGCCGCCCTTTCCCATGCAGAAAAAAAAGGCCGGTCATTTCCCTTAAGTTCCTTGACCGATCGATCCCCATTGATCCCTACCCAGAGGAAATCGCCCAATTTCCTAGCCTCGTTCAAAAGAGCCAAATGACCAAAATGGAAAAGATCAAAACATCCATTGGTCACAACTACCTTTTTCCCCTCCAGGAATTGTCGAAAATCGGTCACTTTCTCCATGGGGATAAACCAGAAGTTTTGTGCCACAGAGGTCAGAAATGACAGGTTGTTCATAACAAGTTTGACGTGAAAAGCTTAATCCAGGCCGATCATTTTTTCAGGTTGAACATACCGGTCGTATTCTTCGGGGCTTAATATTCCCAAAGCAACCGCTGCCGCTTTCAAGGAACAATTTTCACTATACGCCTTTTTTACGATCTTTGCGGCCTGGTCATATCCAATTTTAGGAGTCAAAACGGTGATTAACATCAGTGAATTGTCTACATACTCTTTTATCTTCTTCACATTGGCCTGCAACCCTTCGATACAAAATCGCCTGAAATTCCTGCAAGAATCGGCCAGTAGCCGTATAGAATGAAGAATATTCCATATAATGAGAGGTTTAAAGACATTCAATTCAAAGTTTCCCTGGCTACAGGCTATTGTTACAGCCGTGTCATGACCCATAACTTGCAAACAGACCATGGAAAGGGCTTCAGCTTGTGTCGGGTTGACTTTTCCAGGCATAATCGATGAACCGGGTTCATTGGCTGGAAGAATGAGTTCTCCAATGCCACACCGGGGACCCGATCCCATCCACCGGATATCAGAAGCGATTTTAAAAAGGGAAGCAGCCAATCCTTTAAGTGCAGCACTTAGAGCCAAAAGGGGTTCATGACCAGCCAAGGAAGAAAACTTATTTTGGGCAGAGTAAAAAGGAAAACCTGTCCACTGTGCTATTTTTTCAGCCACTTTTTCTCCAAACCGGGGATGGGCATTAATCCCTGTGCCTACAGCCGTTGCTCCAATGGCAAGACCATAAACATCATTTAAACTGTCGTTAATCTTTGACAGGCCCATTTCAACCTGGGACACATAACCGCTAAATTCCTGTCCTAGAGAAATAGGGGTCGCATCCATCAGGTGAGTGCGACCTATTTTTATGATATGAAAAAACTCCTTCGACTTTTTATCCAGAGCATCCTTTAGTTTCGAAATCTCAGCAATAAGACGGTTGTGAACAGAAAGAGCCGCTGCTATATGCATCGCTGTAGGAAAGACATCGTTTGATGATTGGCAACGGTTCACGTCATCATTAGGATGTACAGGACTTTTACTGCCTAAGGGAAAGCCCGCCAACTCGTTGGCTCGGTTAGCAATCACCTCGTTGCAATTCATGTTTGTTTGGGTTCCACTGCCTGTTTGCCAAACATAAAGAGGGAAATGATCATCCCAAAGTCCCTGGTAAATTTCATCGCAAGCTTTTACGATCAATTTTGTTTTCTCCTCGGGAATCAGCCCTAGTTCGGCATTAGTGATTGCAGCAGCCTTTTTGATCAAGGCCAAGGCCCGAATCACTTCAAGGGGCATTTTTTCTTCACCTATGGCAAAATGCATAAGTGACCGTGCCGTCTGCGCCCCATAGTATTTATCTGCAGGAACAGAGACTTCACCCAAGGAGTCCGTTTCAATTCGAAATTTTTGCATAAAAAGACCTACTAAAGTTATTGATGAGTTTAATGTTGTGACCGGCTTTTGCCGTAAAACAAAGCCTTTAATTTTTCTTTTTCTTCCTCTTTCAAACGGGGATAATCCAGTTTTAATCCTTCCATAAGTTCAACAAGGATGCTTGCGGCTAGCAGTTGGCTATACCACTTGTGATCTGCGGGCAAAATATACCAGCAACTCTCGCTTGTAGTCGTGTGCTCAAGCATCTGTTCATAAGCCAAAAGGTAGTCTTTGAAGTGTTCCCTTTCTAAAAGATCTGAAAGAGAAATCTTCCACTGTTTATCTTCCCTTTCGATCCTTTCGGCAAGACGCTTGTCTTGCTCTTTTTTCGAAAGATGAAGAAAAAATTTAACAATCAAAAAACCGTTTTCTACAAGATATCTTTCAAACTGATTAATCGTCTCAAATCTTTTCTCCCAAAATTTTTCTTTATAATGATCCTGGGGAAGGTTCTCTTTTTTGATCAACTCAGGATGCACTCGACAAACCAGGACCTCCTCATAGTAGGACCGGTTAAAAATACCAATTCGGCCCTTCGATGGGAGCTTTCGAACGTAACGCCACAAAAAATCATGTTCAAGTTCTTCGGCCGAGGGTTGCTTAAAACTATGGACTTCTACCCCCTGTGGATTTAATCCCGATAAGACATGCTTGATTAAACTATCTTTTCCCGCAGAGTCCATCCCTTGAAGAATGATCAACAAGGAAAACCGATTGGAAGCATAGAACTTTTCTTGCAACTCGATTAACTTTTCGATGTCCAAAGCCAGCTTTGACAACGCTTCCTGCCTATCCTTAAAAGGCCCTGTATCAGCTGGATCATAGTCTGACAAACGCACTTTATGAGATTGCTTAATTTTGTAATCCCCTATTTTAAGTATCTTGTTCATAGTGTATGGCTCTTAATAGTAAGCTTTTAGAACATATTGCATGAGCATGCGCTGGGCATTAAAAAAAGAACCATTGATCGCAATACAGGAACGCATAATAGAAGCATAGGAGTCGGGGTTATTATAAAAAATAGGCATAATGAGCTTCTCAAGCTTGTCATAAAGGTCGCTTGCGTCTCGATTGAGACTAAGAGCGTTCTCCTTGGACTCTTTCAGCTGAAACAGATCCATGCCAAAAGACCAACCGGTTGTACCTTCGATGCATCCTTCAATCCACCACCCGTCTAGAACACTTAAGGAAGGCACACCATTGATCGCCGCTTTCATCCCACTTGTTCCTGAAGCTTCAAAAGGAGGTTGGGGATTATTAAGCCAGAGGTCTACCCCCGCCACGATTCTTTTGGCCAAGGCTAAATCATAATTTTCAACAAAAACGAGTTTAATTTCTGGACCAAGAAAATGCCGAATTGCATGGATCCTCTGGATGATCTTTTTGCCTTCCTCATCTTTGGGATGGGCTTTGCCTGCAAAGATGAGCTGCAGTGGACCCACCGATTTGGCTATTGAATTTAGTCTTTCCAAGTTTGTAAATATAAGCTCTGGTCTTTTATAAGCGGTCATTCTCCGCGCAAAACCGATTGTAAAATGATCTATATCCATCCCCACGTTTTTCTGCCTATTTATGAAATCCAACAGGAGTCGTTTATTGATCAAATGAGCTTCCCAGATCTCTTTTAAGGGGATAGAGATCGCATACCGGATGCTAAAGATATCTTCTTTCCACCTTGGAATATGCTCATCAAAAAGTTTTTGGATTGGTCCGCTGAGCCATGAAGGGACATGGATACCATTGGTTATGGCATCGATTTCATAATGAGAAAAAAGCATTCGGGAAACTTCTGAATGCCTCTTGGCAACCCCATTAATGTAATGGCTAAGGTTTAAAGCCAAATAAGTCATGTTCAGATAATCCCCACAACAAAATATATCGCGCAACTCCCCATGAAGAGGGAAAAAGGGTAAAACCTGTTTGACAAGTGAAAGGGGAAATTTATCATGGCCCGCAGCCACGGGCGTATGGGTCGTGAAAACACAGAGTGCTCTAACCGCTTCAATATCTTCCCACGAGGCCTGGTCATGGCCCGCTTCAACCATCTGTTCCCGGAGAAGTTCTAGGGTCAGTAGGCTTGAATGGCCTTCATTCATATGGAATCGATCGATTTTCTTATAGCCTAAGGCCCTTAACATCCTTACCCCTCCAATTCCCAGGACGGCTTCTTGACAAAGCCTGTAGCGGTCATCTCCCCCATAGAGAAACCCACTTAAACTCCTGTCATAAGGATCATTTTCGGGCAGATCGGTATCCAGAAAATAGACAGGGATCTTATGGTCCATTTGCTCAATTTCGTAAAGCCATGCCCGCAGTGTTATCTCCCTGTTTTCCAATTGAATTTTGACCCGCGGTTGCTGTTCAACAAGAAAATCATCCACGATCCATTCCACAGGCTCTTCTGTTTGAACCCCATTTTCATCAATTCTTTGAAAGAAATAACCCTTTCGATACAAAAGACTGACTCCTACCATGGAAAAACCCACGGAAGCTGCGGCACTCAATGTGTCTCCAGCCAGAATGCCTAAACCTCCGCTATAGGTAGGAATCCTTTCATCAACCGCTATTTCCATTGAAAAATAAGCGATAATCCGGCTAACAGAATTCTTTTTGAAATGATTCATTGTGGGAAGGGTGTGTAAGTGAATGTTAAAAACTTTTCTACACCCATACAGATAAACAATTTTCTTAACAGCTCATTTTAATAATATCAAGCCTAATTGCCTAATCCAAAAATAGATCTTGCCATAATGATTTTACTCACCAAAAATAAAAGAAAATGCAAAGGTCCGCTTTATTAAGCCTTTTTTCCCTTTGCTTTGTATCCCTAACAAACCTGTTATCTCCTCTGTATTCAAAAGTGCTCTTGGGAATAGATGTTTTAAGAGAAGAAAACTTTGCTCCTTTAAAGGGCAAACGAGTTGGGCTTATCACCAATCAAAGCGGAGTCGACTCTCAAGGAAGACCTACAAGTATTATACTCCAAAAGGCACCCGGAGTTAAGCTTGCCAGGCTTTTTGCTCCTGAACATGGCATAGAGGGTAAAATCAAGGCTGGTGATGATGTTCCATCCCATAAAGACAGGTTAACGGGCTTAAAAGTTTACTCCCTTTATGGAGATACCAAAAAACCGACCCCGCAGATGCTCAAGGATCTAGACTGTCTTGTCTTTGATATCCAGGACATAGGTTGCAGGAGCTATACTTTTGTGAGTACCATGGTTTTGGCAATGGAAGCTTGTGGAGAAGCTGGAATTCCCTTTTATGTCCTGGATAGACCTAATCCTCTAGGTGGACTACGTGTCGAGGGGCCCTTGGTGCATCCTAGCTGGAAATCTTTCGTGAGTTTTATTCCCGTTCCCTATGTTCATGGGATGACCGTGGGAGAAATCGCCCAGATGGCTAATGAAAGGGGATTTATATCCCATCCCTGCCCGCTTCATGTCATCCCCATGAAAGGATGGTCTCGGTGGATGACCTGGAAAGATACCGGTTTGCACTGGATTCCCACCTCACCCAATATTCCAAGAGAAGATACTCCCGTCTATTATGTCGTTACAGGGCTCATCGGTAGCCTTGCAGGACTTGAACTGGGGACAGGAACACCTGAGGCTTTCAGGCTTTTGGCTACAAGGGGACTCGATGGATACCGGCTGGCCAGCGAAATAAACTCTATGAACCTAGCTGGAGTTCTCGCTATTCCCCGGATCATTAGTGGTCTTTATGGTATAGAGTTGCAGATCGATCCCAAAACGCCCGCTAATCTCACCGCCCTGGGTGTTTTTATCGCTTCCAGAGTAAACAAAATGGCTAATCCGAGTCCCTATTGGAGGTCATCGCTTACTCAAAGAAATCTTTTCTTTAAAGTCTATGGAAGTTCGCTGATCCGCACTGAATTTAATAGTTATACATCGGTCCAATCCATTGCAAAAAAGTGGAACAATGAATTAAGCTCTTTTTTGTCTATAAGAAAGAACTATTTGCTCTACCCTAGCATCGAATCGACTGACGAAAAGATAATCATAAGAAAAGCTAAAAAAGTAAAAGCCCTTACTGAACCCACTATGGATTGAAAAGAGTGGGTATGGTTTCTTCTAACCCTGAGCCGATGAGCTTTTCAGCCAGCTCAAGAGCTTCCTTTTCATTTTCTAGCTCAAACTTGTTCAACAATAAAAGGAACTCTTCAAAAGATTTCTTTTCTTTATCCCCTAGATATTTTGAATCGATATTCGATATCAAGCTAAAAAGCACATGAAAATCATGAGCTTGACCAAGAAATTGTTCAATCTGTTTAAATTTTTTTACAATTTTCTCCAGTTCTGCTGAGCTCTTCCAGTGCAAACAGAGACTAAGCTGGTAATAAAATCTTTTTGTTTTTATCCTCCATTCATGGAAAGAAGCAGCAGAACTCTCATTTTTAGCTTTGATCATGCTATCTACAACGGCATTCAGTCCATCTTGCAATCTTTCTATGATCACCTGCTTTTCAAAGGGCTTTCCTGATATTTTTTTAAGCAACCTTTCTCTTGCAACCAATATGATCTCCATGGATTTAACATGTTTTTTTTCTATCTGCGGGCTTTTACCATTCGAATAGGGTTGGTTTTGTTTTAATCCATGGGACTGACTGCCAAGAAAATGTTCAAGGATCTTAGGGAAAATAAGCTGAGGATATTCTTGCTTTATTTTACTATAGATCTTTGTAGAAACATGTGAGTCCCTTATGTTTCCTAGGCTAGACATCGCTTTTTTAACTTTTTGTTTTTCTTTCCTTACAAAATTTTTGTCCAAGAAGGGTTTAAAAAAATAATATAAAGCGCGTAATTTCTTCCCCAAGACTCTCAGGTCATGGATATTGTCGTCAAAGTTAGTGGGATTTTTCCACTTCAAAAGCTTCTCAGCAGCCTTATCCCAAAATATGCCAGGTTGAGCCCGTTTGATTTTTATACTCTGCCCTTTTTCCATAACTAAAAAAGGTTACTAAAATAATTGCTCTTTTTTATAAATAATAAAAGAGATTCTATTTTTCATTGCATTCTTTACCGTTGACAAAACCTTTTGAGAAAATAATTATTTAACCATGCCTAGAGAACAGATTATCCTCGAATGCACGGAAGCCAAAGCGGAAGGAAAACCCGCTTCACGTTATTATGGGACGAAAAACAAAAAACAGCAGCAAGCTAAAATTGAACTTAGGAAATACAACCCTTTTTTAAAAAGACATACCCTTCATCGAGAAATCAAGTAGTAAAAGAACAGATCATCAACTTCGCTGCCTTGGTTGTAGTCTTTCTTTTTTCTCTAGTAGGAGTTCTGCAAGTTCCCAATCTTCGGGCATGGTCATTTTTAAGTTCGTTCCCATGTAATGGACAACTTTGACATCTTTTCCTATCATTTCTATCGCCGAAGCATCGTCAGTGACTATTTTTCCTTGTGAATACAGTTCTAGATAAGCTTTTTGCAATAACGGCCTTCGGAAAATCTGCGGAGTCTGAACGGTCCATATTTTACTTCTATCCAGGGTTCGTAGTACTTGAGCTTGCGCACCTACTTCTTTTAGGGTATCTGAACAGGGCTTGCCACAGATTGCAGCTCCTACTTCAACGGCTGCCCGATACACGTTCTCAATCAGTTCTTCGGTAACAAATGGTCTGGCCGAGTCATGGATCATCACATATTCAAATCCCTCATCCAAAGCTAAAAATCCCTGGTAAACGGAGTCCTGTCTTTCTTTCCCACCCATTACAACTTTTAGCGGCTTGTCTAAAGAAAGTCCTGAAACCTTTTCCTCCGCATTTTGGATGTTTTCTTTTGAGACCACAACAATAATCTGCCCGACTAAGGGTGAGCGGCTAATCGTACAAAGACAGATCTCTAAAGGACAGAGCCCATTTGAAAAAGGCTTAAATATTTTATCGAAACCCATACGTCGGCTTTGTCCAGCCGCAACGAGAATTGACCCTATTGGAGCTTTCATCAGGTTTTATTTTACGGTACTTTTATCTAACTTTGCTTTCATCACTGGACCCTTGGTCCTAGCTCCTTCATGATGCTGAGCTGCTGCTTCTTTTGCCTCTTCTTTAGCTGCTACATCCGAGTAAAAAAGAATTCCTTTTTTTCGTAGGTTAAACACAAAAGCGGAAAGGTTTTCGGATATTTCTGGATCGTTCAAAATCTTGGCCAAGGGCCCTTTGCCATACTGAGCATCGGCAAGAAGCTGGTCGGTTCGGGTTAAAACCGCTCGCAGCTCTTTAATCGTTGCTCGAAGATCAGTAGCCGTCTCATCAGTCAGTACATTTTGATTAATCCTATTAACGATGGTTCCCGCCCCCTCGAGCAGTTGGGTAGCTGAACTGATTAACGGTGCAATCTGAGTTGTGACATCACTTAAAGTAGAAGCCCGGCTTCCCCGCACCTTGTCTCCGTTCCTTAAAAAAGGAGCGGTTGTTCCCTTTGGAGTTATCGCTATGGCTTTATCCCCAAGCATTCCCACGTCAACAATTTGAAAGAGAGCATCTTTTCTTATTTTTGCATCAGCATTAATTTTTAAATCCACCTCAACAGCTCTTCCTTCCCTAATCTGCCGAGGTGTGCTTATCACTCTTCCTACTGGGGCACCTGCAAAGTGAACTGGCGCACCCTTAATCAAACCGTAAGCATTGGGAAATTCCACTGTAATTTGGTATGAAGGCCGAAATTTTTCGCCATATCGACCAAAATAAATAATCAGTCCCCCAAGAATTGACAAACCTATAAGGAGAAACAGCCCCACTTTAATTTCCAAATTTTTTGGTTCCATTTCAATTACACCTCACTTCGGATTCGATAATCCCATAAACAAAATTACGAATAACAGGATCTTTTGAAGCAGCAAATTCCTCAGGAGTCCCCACACTGTAAATCTTACCGTTATAAAGCATCGCCACAGTCCTGCCTAACTGTCTTACCGCTTCCATGTCATGAGTCACGACCACCGTCGTCACATTAAAATCTTTATTTAACGAACAAATAAGGGCATTGAGCTCAGATGCAGCGATTGGATCAAGACCCGCTGTAGGTTCATCAAAAAAAATGATCTTTGGTTTGGCAATGACCGCCCTGGCCACAGCCACCCTTTTTTTCATTCCTCCACTAAGTTCAGAGGGCATTTTCTGCTCTTGACCTTTTAATAAAAGTCTCTCTAAAATTTCGCTCACTTCCTTCTTAATTTCCTTTTCACTCATTCCCCCTTTTTCACGCAAGGCAAAAGCAACATTTTCTTCAACGGTCATAAAATCAAAAAGGGCTCCATTTTGAAAAACCATTCCCATATCACGGCGTATCGGGGCAAGCTTTCTTTCAGAAAGTTCTACAAGATTTTTTTCATTGTACCAAACTTCTCCCGAATCAGGCTTAATTAATCCCAGGATAATGCGAAGAAGGACACTTTTGCCTCCTCCGCTTCTACCTATAATCATAAACCTATCCCCTTTTGGAATTTCCAAATTTACCCCATCAAGCACCGTAATCCCATTAAAAGATTTTCTTACATTGATGACTTTCAACATCTTGCAAAGCTCTCCTCCCCTTTTTTATCTTGAATCCAAACTAAACCTCTTACTTTCTTCTTTTAATAAGCATATTTGAGCCCGAACAATACAGTTAAAACCAAATATTTTTTTAAAATCCTTATTCATTTTTTTACATCATAAAATAAACTCTTTTCCTTTCACTTGTTAGGCAAATAGAATATTCATGAGAAAACTGAAGAAAAAATTCGATATAAGAATAGCAATGGAAGAGTAAACCATGGCCTGCGTAGCCGCAACGCCTACTCCTTCGGCACTGAGCTGGCAATTAAGCCCCCTGTAGCAACTAATCAACACGATTAATCCGCCAAAAAACATCCCTTTTATTTCTCCCATCCATACGTCATCCAGTGAAGTAAACCGGATCGTATTTTCCCAGTAATAAGCCGGCTCTACTCCAAGCAAGGGAACTGAAACTAGGTAGCCGCAAAGAATCCCTATGCCAGAAGTAATAGCTACCAACAAGGGCATGGATACAACCAAGCCAAGGAACCTGGGTACGATTAAATATTGGGTTACGTACACCCCAAGGGATCTTAAAGCATCGATCTGCTCAGTCACTTTCATCGTGGATATTTCTGCAGCCATAGCTGAACCGACCCGACCAGAGACCATCAAGGCACAAAGGACAGGTCCTAACTCCCTTAACATTGCCAAGGTAACCACAGGTCCTGTCGCTGAACTCATCCCTAGTTTACCAAAATGGAATTGAACCTGGGCAGCAAAAACCGCCCCAGTGAAAGCTCCCGTTATAACAACAATGATCTGGGATTTTGCTCCAATCGATAAGATTTGCGTTAAAAAGAGCTTCCATCGCAAAGGGAAAGAAAAGAAAGAATAGAGAGTGTCCAACAAAAGGAAAAAGATCTCACCCGTTGCCTTAAAGAACTTGGTACATAGGCTTCCTAACCGATAAATCAAAACTATCCTCCTTTTGCTAAAAAGCAAAATGTGCTTTCTTTTGTTAATAAAGAAAAAAAACAAATTCTAAAAAATAAAAAGAAAAATCTTATTCACTCTTTTCCCAAGATAAATAAGATAGATTGACTTATACTCGAAATTTTTAATTTTTAAAAGCCAAAAGCACCCGTAGCTCAGAGGATAGAGCAGCGGATTTCTAATCCGTTGGTCGCGTGTTCGAATCACGCCGGGTGCGCCAAATAAAAAGCTAGTAAAAAACACAAAAATCAAGATTTACTCAAGAAAGACAAGCAAAAAGGGCAGTCTATAAGAAATACTTATCCATACCCAAAAATACTTAATAATACTCCAAAATTACGCACATATTGAACAAGAAAAAACACATTCGATGTATAATCTCTTTAAAGATTGGATGAAGCTTTTCAGCCCTTTTCACTGCTTATCTATTCTACCTCCAGCGACTTGAGAAAACAATAAATGCGACTATGCTTCTATCCAAAGGATGAAAAAGGAAAGAGATGCCGTGAAGCCTGTCTTTCCTTGATGAATCAGCGTTCCAAGATAGGTTTCGTAAAATGCTCTGTGGCGAACTTTTTTTGAGTTGCTAATAGGAGATTAATGCAGACTACTGGGAAAACTTTCCCCTGATTGATTTTCGCAAAGGAATTTCAGAAGCAATTTAAATAAAGGCAAGAGAGGGAAGACTGAAATAAGTCTTCCCCCTCCCCTCCTCCCTGAAACGCTCGATTATTTTTGATATCAATTTATAGAGCTCGATCTTTTTCTATTTAATATCCTTGTTTTTTTTCTCGCTCTTACCCTTTTTTATATCTAATCTTTAAGCTCATTCCTATTATATTTATTTATAAGGAAAGATTATGCAAAAATATTTCATCCAAAGCATAAGAAAAACTTATCCCTCAGGCAACTGCCGACTTTCGATAAGGGCTGATTGTAGACTTCGTCAGGATACTTTTATACCCATTCTATCTCATATTCAGTATGTTCAGTTAGAGTTTTGGATTCAAGAGCCTCTACTTGCTTGGCTTCTCTCTTCAAAATCCAATGGAACCCGACCATTTTCACGATTGAGTCTATAATTTCAACTTGCGCCCTGATTGCTGCCACAGAAGATTTTCCAGTTGCTTTGAGCATTCTTTTTTCTTCTTCGAGCTCCAAGTAGGCTTTTTGATATGCTCCAATGCAACCTGTCTTTAATGCGTTCCACTCATCAGCGCCAATTTCTTCGTTGGCTTCCCTTAAGTATGAATCGACAACAGCGGTTGATAGTCCAATTTCCCTGCTGATGTCTTCATACGAATAGCCCAGAAAGCTCAATGCGAGCACTTTAGCCCTTCGCCGCTTGTATTCGGTTAGTCTAGTATCATTCTTGTTTTCTTTCTTTTTCGCCATGATTTAATTTCCCGAAAAGGTGCCTTTTTGGGAAAGTCCGCTCCTCCCGATCGGAGGGGAACGCCAAAAAGAAAGACCGCCTCCGCTTCCCTAAATGGGAAAGTTGGCTTGAAAGGGGCGAGAATCCTCCCCAAGATCCCGGTTGTGGAAAAGCCTCTTCCTCCGCGGCGGCGTCCCAACCGCGAGGCGCGCACCCGGGAGTATCTCACCCCTCCCGAGGCCGAAGGGCTCATCGAGGCCGCCGGAAAGGCGGGCTGGAACGGCCCCCGGGATGCGGCGCTCCTCCTTTTGGCCTATCGGCATGGCCTCCGGGTGTCGGAGCTCGTTTGCCTGCGGTGGGAACAGGTCGATTTGACCGCCGCCCTGCTGCACGTCCGCCGAGCGAAGAACGGGATCTCGGCGACGCATCCGCTGCGCGGACGGGAGCTGAGGGTGTTCAGCATCGCTGGATCGGGATCGACGCCAGTCGCGCGAGCGCCACGTGATGATGCTGCGCACGTGATCATTCTATCGCCGCAGCCGAAATCTAGAACTCGGGCGTCCTTAAGCTCGCCTATCAGCTCAAGAATCAGGCGTTACTCGATCATCTCCGTCATGGCACCGAGCGAGGTCGCCCGCCAGGTCTCATAGGCTGCCGGACCAATCGTCGTCGGTTTTTCCGCGGTACTCATGTGATTAGCTAGCGCAAGTTATCGACCGCTGCCTCGATCTTCTCCGTCGTCGTGAAGCGCCCAAGGCTAAAACGGATCGCACCCAAGCCGGGTTCCGGAGCAATGCCCATCGTTCGGAAGAGCAGAGGGAGGACGACCTGGCGAAATGTCAGGCTGATACGGTCGAGGTGGCAACCGTCGGCATGCGTGTGAGGATGTTGGTGCCGTTGCGGCCGACGAACGAGACGTTGAGCGTGTTGGGGAGGCGCTTCTCCAGGTGGCCGTTGAGGGTCACGCGATTAGCGAACACGGTGCGAAGACGCTCCCAGAAAAGGTCACGCAAGCGTTGCACCTCGAGCATACCAATCCACGCATGATCGATTTCGCAGGCTTGGCCGAGTGCAGTAGTCAATGAGGTGCTCTCCGTGCCCGCCCGCGGTTTGGCCTCGTGGCCTGCGCCATGCAGGAGCGGTTCGAGTTGTACGTTCTGTCGGAGGTAAAGCACGCCGAGACCTTTGGGTGCGTAAAGTTTGCGTCCAGCTACCGAAAGCAAGTCCACGCCGAATTCCGAAACTTTTGCCAAAATTATCCCCACCGACCGTGCGGCGTCGGTGTGAAACAGTACAGCCGGATGTTCGATTGGATTTGTGATAATGTGATTGCCTTTCCGGTGTAACGAGAAAAACCCTTCTGTGATCGCCTGGTTGTAGGCCTCCGTGTCGCCACCGGTGAAAATGATTTCCTGCGCCGTACAGCCGAGCGACGCGGCGACTTGACTACGGGCTTTCTCAACTGGCCGTTTCGCCGGCGCGCCCACCCAATGCAGACTCGGTGAATTGCCGTAGTGTCCGCTCAAAAACGGGCATATCGCGTCGACCACTTCCGGCGCAATCGGCGTGCTTGCGTTGTAGTCCAGGTAAACGTTTGTCATGGCGACGTTCAGCCATTTCGAACGAAACGGAAGTAGCTGAATTTTTGTTCCGTATTCCACGGCGTGATGTGCGTTTCGTCCACCTGCTCAAGCAACCGAAATTCTTCGCCCAGCGCCGCGCGAATAGCGGGAGCATCATAGCGGACCACGTCGAGTCCGCTGCATTTCACCGGGCCGTCAACGGCGAATGTGGCGATGATTACGTGGCCGTCCGGCGTCAGGGTTCGACGCAAGGTCTCGACATATTTTTGCCGGTCATCTTTGTGGGTCAAAAAGTGGAAAAGGGCCCGGTCGTGCCAGAGGTGGAATCGGCGCGGCGGATAAAACTCCGTGACATCGGCCTCGAACCACTCGACCAAGCCGGCCCGCACACCAAGGCGCTTTCGGGCGCAGGCCAGCGCCGCGGCCGAGATGTCCAGCACCGCTGGCTTCGCGAAGCCCGCGTCAAGCAGGAAATCCACGAGCACAGACGCGCCGCCGCCTACGTCAATGACGCCCGCGTCTTTGCCGACGCCGGTCGCCTCGATGAGGTTGAGCGATAGCGCTGGCCGTTTTTGAAACCAGCTCACGTCGTCGGTCGCTTTGGTTTGATAAACCGTTTCCCAATGTTGTTTCTTAATCATAATTGTTTAGGGCCATTCACTTGACTCAACTATGCACAACATCTTGCGGTCGCACCAGTTGTTCGCAGGTCGTCGAGGCAATCTGGACGGCGTGTCGTGCGAGTCGGAAGAAGGGCTTTCCGCAGGAGGCCGATTTCCGGCGGTTGAAGCGAAAAACGCTTCTTCGCTATTTCAAGTGGGTAACGCAGGGAGATCGAGCCTGAGCTTTCATCGGGATTCTGTACCTTCGCTGAGTATACGGAGATAGCGCGGGTAAGCAAAAATGCGTCCAGTTTTGGGAGCGCCGAAACTCCTCCGGGGCTTTTTTGCTTCCCCGCCCTTGGGATAATAGGATGCCGTGCATTTCCCGAATCAGTCGATTGGAGAGGGGGAAGTTTTCTTGCAGGCGCTTCAATCCATGCTCCAGGGCAGCCACATAATTGGAAACTTCCACCACGTCGTCCAGGGGAGCCCCAGGCGCTTCCTTCAGCTCGAAGAGCAAAAGGTCGGAAATGGAGGCCTGGGTGCCTTCGATCTGGAAGGAGAGAAGCGCCTCCCGCTGTTTTTTCGTTGACGTGATTCATCGGATCCTCCCTTTGCCGAGAGATCGGCTGCCGGTTCCGGAAACGGCTTTCCGTGCCCATGAGCCCCGTTCCCGTTCTTGAAAAACCGATCCATCCTCCTTCGCCTTGACGGGAGATTGACTTCATGTTTGTTTTATATTACATCAAAATTCATTAATTTCAAACTTTATTAACTTCTAAATAAATGGAGTTTCCGAGATGTTCTTCAAACAACGCTCGACAAAGGAAGCGACGCTCTCCTATTTCTACGGGTGCGGCGGTCTCGGACAGGAGGTGGCGGTGGATGTCGTGGAAGGGGAGAAGAGTGGTTCCTGCATGAGGCCGAAAAGGCGGGGTCCGGCTGGCTTGGGTCATCGATACGCATGTCCATGCCGACCACCTCTCGGGAAGACTCAGGCTGGCCGAGAAGACAGGGGCCTTCTACGGCCTCACGAAAGCGCGCAGAGGCATGTGCGATATTCTTTCCGCCCCCTGAAGGATAATGAAATTCTTCAGACGGGGAATGTTCTGACCCGTATCCTCCACACCCCTGGCCATACCTCCGACAGCCTTCACAAAAGACTTCTGGCTCTTCCCGACGACGTTGCGATCTATCCGGGCCACACCTCGGGAAGCTTCTCTGCTGCCGGGATCTCCGGAAAACCCTCCTCGACGATCGGGTTCGACAAGCGATTCAACCCCTTTCTGACCCTCGGAGACCGGAAGGAATTCATCGCCAGACTGAAGGCCGACATTCCCGACAAACCCGCCGGATTCGAGAGGATTGTCGCGATCAATCTTGGACATCAACCGGCATCCGGTTCCCTTTGAGGAGGACACATCCTCGTATGGATACTGCTCGCTTCATTCTTGTCGCCGAAATGTTTTCGGCCCTGTCGCATCCCAAGCGCCTCGAGATCATCAGTCACATCGGGTGGGGGGAGCGGGGCTCGGGCGAGTTGGCCGAACTGACCAGGCCCTCGAAGGCCAACGTCTCCCAGCACCTCAATGTGCTCAAGGCCCGTGCCTTGGTTTATTGCGAAAAGGTCGGGACCTCCTGCCGGTATCGGGTGACCAGCCCCAAAGTGCTCGAGGTCTGCGACCTCATTCGTCAGATCGTCCTCGACCAGATGGAGACCGACTCCGAAAGACGAAAGAGCCTGACGGAGATCCTGCCCTTCTCCCGGGAGCGGAAAGGGGGAGCGTGACTCCGCAATCCGCGCCTCCCTACCGCCGGGGAATCCGGATCAACCGGGGCCAGTTCCTCCACCACATTCTCCAGGTCTTTTTCGTGGGCCTCGTCATCGGAATGGAACGAACCGTCCTTCCCTCGATGTCGGGGGATTTTGGCGTGGCAAAGGGCTCCTTTCTGTTCCTTCTCTCCTTCGTGCTTTCTTTCGGCCTGGTCAAGGGAATGCTGAACTTTGTCGCCGGAAGCTTGGCCGACCGGTTCGGGCGAAAGCGCGTCCTGGTGGCGGGATGGCTCGCCGGACTTCCCATCCCCTTCCTCGTTCTCGAGGCCCGCAACTGGTGGTGGATCGTGGCGGCCAATGTCTTCCTGGGAGTCAACCAGGGGTTCGCCTGGTCCATGACCATAATGAGCAATCTGGACATCACCCGGCCCCAGGAGCGGGGACTGGCGACCGGCGCGAACGAAAGCGCCGGATACCTCGCCATGGGCGTAGCGGGAGTCGCAACCGGCTACCTGTCCGTCAGGTTCGGCCCCCGGTTGGCCCTTTTCGGCTTTGGCCTAGCCGTCGTCCTGGCCGCTCTGGCTATGGCCGTTCTCTTCGTCCGGGAGACGCTTCCCTGGGCTCGGGCGGAGTACGACGAACACAAAGAGGGGAGCTTTTCCGGCCCCCGGCCGCGATTCCCTCGGGGCGTTCCGGACCACCCCGGGGCCAAAGAAATCTTTCTCCTGTGCTCCTTCCGCCATCCCACCTTCCGGGCCCTATCCCAGGCGGGAGTTGCCAACAAGATTGCGGACACCTTGGTCTGGGGACTTTTTCCCGTCTTTTTCTGGAGTCGGGGACTGTCCCTCACCGAAATCGGATGGCTGACCGGCCTCTATGCCATGGCATGGGGGGTCGCCCAGACGGCGACGGGGCATCTCTCCGACATCGTTGGGAGAAAGAAGCCCATCGTGGGAGGGCTCTGGTGCCTGGGCGGTGGGATCGTCGGCGTCGTCTTGTCCCAAAACCTGTTTCTCTGGGGATTCTTCGCCTGCGTCATGGGGATCGGAATGGCCCTTCTCTACCCCACTCTCGGGGCCGCGGTCGCGGACATTTCCCCTCCCGCCTGGCGCGGACGGGCCGTGGGCACCTACCGCTACTGGCGCGACTCGGGATACGCAGTCGGGGCCGTCCTTCTGGGCCTTCTCGCCCAATGGAAACAGGATACGGAGATCGCCTTCTGGACGACTGCGGTCCTCCTTGGCCTGTCGGGGCTCTGGGTGGCGACCGGTTCGGAGGAGACCCATCCCGGACTGAATCCGGCCGACGAATCGGGATCAGATGGATGAACAAACAGCCCCTGACAACAGGAAAGAAAAAATTTCTTATCCGGACGATCGCATTTTGTGGAGCCTTTCTTGCCAGTCTCGCGGGAACGGCCCCCTGGCGGGCACCGGAGGACCGACTGGTGCCCCAGCCTCCGAAGCGTGACGGCCTCGGCATCCCCCGCGAAAGGAGGAGCAGGACCAGAGAAGTCCCTCTCCCTCAACGGACCGGACACCCTCGCCGCCTACAAGCATTCCTGGAATCCCATGACGGCCGGTCCGGACCTCGTCTCTTACGCCGATACCCTCCCGGAGGGAGTCTTCAACGTCCGGTTCTTCTTCTACATCCGCTTCACCTAGCTGAACTTCCGAAACTCTAATATATAAGTTATTGCAGCAGAACGAGATAACATTTTTATTCTGCCTACATAACCCACTTGGGCGGATGAGCAAACAGCGGTAGTAGGTCGAGTTTTTGAAGCAATGCGTTGAGCTCTGTAGGGATCCGGGATAAAAGCCAGGTCACAGGCTTTCCCTTGCTAGAGAGTTGGACCAAGCGGATTGATTGCAAGCGGCGGAGCACTTTGGGAACTTCTTCGGTAAAACCCTTCGCTACCCACTGTAGTTCCGAGCCGGGCGCTAATCCAGAAGGCCAAGAAGCAGAGCCTTATATGGTTACGAACCCGGTCCGGTCGCCAGTGATAGACCGGACGAATTTCCATGTAGCCCTTGAGCTCGCAAAAGGCTGACTCAACCTCTGCAAGCCTCTTGTAGTGCGTGAGGACTTGCTGATCCGAAGCTTTTGTCGAGGGGAGGTTAGTCTCCAAAAGATACCAACCATCGATCGCCTCTTCTTCCTTAACCCGCTCCAAATCGAGCTTCCACCAGAACCGGCCTTTGGCGTCAACCCCGTACCGAAAGTATTTATGCGCTTGGATTCTCTGGAGCGCCCGGCCGACCCGGCTGCCAAGATTGACCGGATCCACTCCCTTCCGCATCGATCGTGCTATTTGGCGCAGCAGCTCTTCTCCTTGCTCGATCCGTCTCTGCCGCCGTTCCTTATCCCGTTGCGCTCGCCACTCCCCTCCGGCGATAACATAGCGAACTCCTTGGTATTCAATCTCCAGAACCCGAGTCCGATCCGTAAGCCAAAGCTGGCGATCTTCAGGAAGGCTTCCGATAATCTCCTGCAGCTTTGCTTGAGTTGCTCGTGTCACATACTGGAGTTCCAGACCCGTCAATATCTCCAGGTTCCACTGGCTCTTCATCCCCCCGTCGAAGACAAAGGTCGCTTCCTGGATCCCAAACCTTCGTCGCAGGGTAACCAAAAGCCCCGTCAGGGTCGTATTATCCGCCCGGTTCCCTCGAAGCACCTCCACGTGAATTGGAATGCCCCGACTATCCGTAGCGACGGCAAGAAGAACCTGCAGCCTATCCTGCCGATGATCCCTGCTGTAGCCATATTGGGCCAAGCCAGCTGGACCATCCCCTTCAAAATATACACTGGATAGATCATAGAGCACCAGGCTTGCTCCAGCCGGTTGAGATTCCTCGTAGAGCTTCTTCTCAATCCCGCTCCAAAGCCACCCGAGTCCATCCATCGCTTGGTAGAGATCTTCCTCCTCCAGGTCATCCTCCTCTAACCCACAAGCCTTGGCCAGGAGTGTCCCCCGGGCTTCCTCCCGCAGGGCAAGCTTGGATGAGGGAAAAAGAATCCGCCCGTAGATCATCGCCTTCAAAAGTTTCTGTTTCCGTTCCGATTTGACTCCGCCAAGAGCTTGATCCAAACCGAATCGTTGCCAAGCTTGCTCGAGGACTGCCAAGCCCCCGTAATCCAAAGCATCCGGGGCTTCCCACTCCTCCAGGGGAACAAGCTTCTTCCCCTGCAAGATTGCCCTGACCGCATCCCTGACTTCTTCAGGCATCCGAGTCAGATTAGCCAGGATCCTTGTCTTGACCTGTTTGCCCACTCGGTAGGACTCCCGGACAAGATAAGACCGATAGATCTTGCCGTTTTGGTAGGTACGCACCTCCTGCAAATACATGCCTACAGTATATAAAAATATGAGAAAATAATCAACAAAAATAATTCACATTTATTCACATATTACGTCCTACATTATTGACCCTAAGTCCTTTGTCTACCTAAATATCGATCAAAATCATAAGGAAGATCGGTTAACTTCGCCTTCTTCTGTTTGCTGAACCACGACCCAGTCTGGATAGTAGAAACCGATGGCACTACTTGGTTTAATATAGTCTACTCGAAATTGTGTATTCGATTCACCTTGCTCTGTTGTAGCCAAGGATGCAAAGCGTAGGACATCTGGGGCATCATCAAGGAATTCTGCAAAGTGCAGTTCAAAATCGTTGTATGTTGCAACATAATTAAATATTGTCTTCCGTGCAACAAGCGGCGGCAGGTTGCGTCGCCAAATGAAGGACTTCGTTTCTGAAAGTCTAAAGTTAGCGCGCTCGAACTCGATTGGGCGACGGATGATCGTCAGTTCTCCAATCTTTTGAGCTAGGTATTTTGCGATGCATTCCTGCATTTCTGGAAACGAAAGATACTTTCGAATTCTTTCTTCTCTTTCCAGATCTTCTACCACCTGTCCGAAACACCTGGTTGTGATATATGAGCTAACGATTGGAAAGAGCTTTGCAAAGTAAGAAGTAAGCTTTGCTTGTTGACACACCTTGTTAGTAATGGAACTGAGGAGAGCTTGAACTGGTGGAAATTCGCCAACTCCAACATCCACTTCGTGAACCTGTGTTTGTGTAGTTGCGAACTCCATTTTCAGCTTCATCCGGAAACTATCTCCAAGATTCTCCAGATCAGAGATCGGCTTCAGATCAGCGATGTTTAGTTGGGATAGGTTAGGGATGTGATGCACAAGGCTTGGTTTAGTTATGGGAATAGCAATATGATAGGCCATACGCTCTTGAATAGGTTCAATGATGACCGGATTTGGTGGATCTGTCTTTGTCGTTGTAATACCTACACCTTCGGCTTCTAGCTGATCCTGCAAAACCTTGAGTAAGTTTGGTGTACCAAGCCCCTCCAAGGTCTGCATGCGATCTGAGCTTACCAGTGGCATCAGGCGAAGACCTCGGCCTATGACCTGTTCGGGCAGTATCTTAGATTTGGCGGTAAAGGGACGCAATCCGAGTATTACAGTCACATTACGCACATCCCAGCCTTCCCTGAGCATCATGACGCTTATTATAACTTTAATGTTATTGTTATCGATGTCTCGTGCAGCTTCGCGTGCTTTATCCAGGTCCTTCTTGGTGATTTCTCCCTGTTGATCAGTATGTATGACCAGAATTTCGGATTCCTTGAATCCAAATTCTTTGGTTTTCAAAAGATAGTCTCCCAGAATATTAGCATGAGCGTTTTTTTCCGTAACAATGAAAAGCACGGGTTTAATACCTAGTTTCTTTTTATAAATATCCCAGTGCTCTTTCCACCGTTCCACCGCTGCCCTTATCCAGTAGCCATATTTCTCCCCAATGTTTTCGTTAGTTATATGGTCTGGATCTTTTATTTTTATGGGTAGCTTTGGATCATCTTCTTTTGTTACGATGAGTGGAGCTTTGACAATCCTATCCTCTACCGCTTGCGCGAGGGGGTAGTCGCAAACCGTCCAAGGAAAGTACATTCCTTTCTGGTCTTTTGGAGTAGCCGAGAAATCAAGCCAAAGGGCAAGGCCTTTTGGTAGACTGCTATTGATATTCAAGAGCGTCTGACTCCATGCCAAGTTTTCGTCATGAACGTGATGTGCCTCATCATTTATAACCACAAGATCACTTAGCGACTTAATCTGCTCTAACGTCGTCCGCTGGCTGGTAGTGGCTTGATTCAGATTGGGCTTCTTACCAAGCAAAGCCTCGATAGCATTTTGTGGAGTCCATTCTTTTTGTTGCAAATCATACAGTTTTTGGGTATTAGTGAGAAATAAGTTGCCATAAGCAGCTGGTTCGTTTACATCTTCACGAAGTATTACTTTTAACTCGAATGGTCTCCATTTAGGAGGAACAAGAGGAAGCTGCCAGAAAATTTGATTGTTGGCGAAATCCTTTTCTAACCGTTGATAAACGATAACATTAGGTGCAACAATGAGGAAGTTATTTGAGAGATCAGATGAAGGGATGAACTTCTTATGGAAGTAACACCAAACAATTGCCATTGCCATTACCCAGGTCTTGCCCGAGCCTGTTGCCAATTTAAAAGCGAAACGACGAAGTTTCTCCGGTGGAAGATCTTGAATCCCCTCTGTTTTAAGTTCGGGCACATAGCGTCTAATTTGTCGCTTCCCATCCATGGTAGTTTGAAAGGCTATGTTGTATATGAATAAATCCTCCTTGCATTTGGTTGCGTACTCTTGAATCAGTTTTTGGATATCCCGAACGCCTACTATCTCTAAGAGCCAGACTAAAGTCTCGATAGCCTCGCGTTGACAGAAGTAGTACCGAAAGGGACTGTTAAAACCAGGAACATCATGATCCTCTTCGAACCAGTATTCGAAAAGTCGCTGAGTCACGCAGGAAGCACCAGGGTAACCTTGATCCCGCCATGCATCGACCTGTTCGCGTATTCTTGGTACAAGTAGTAATCGACTACCTCTCCGACCATCAGCCCCGCGCCAGCCTGTAGGTGAGGTATCATCCTTGACTAGGTGTTGCGTGGGTTTTTCCCATGGTCGACGACCAGGAATCTCCGGAAGGTCCTTATCGTAGGAAATGATAGCCTTAGCCATAACTAGATTACCTCCACGTCGAAAGCTTGTGTGGTGTCATTACCAAAGATGTCGATCACTTTAACTAAGATCCGGTACTTGCCAGGCTTATCGTAGGTATGTTTATCGGAAATGAGGAGAAGCTTACGATCCTTTCGAGTCCGGTAGGCAACCCAGCCCTGCATAAAAGTATCGTTCTGGAAATTCCAGTCTATAGCCCAGTAGTCGATGTAATCAGACCATTTCTTGATCTTACATAACACATCTTTGGGAATGAGATCCGCATTAGGCGAAACAAAGTTCGTGAGCTCAACTTGAACAGTCAGCTTTTCAAGATTAATAATATTAGCCTCGAAGTACGCTAGCTCGAAGAATCGGATATCCCCTTTCTCCACTGCTTGCGTCTCCATTATCTCCCGAGGTATCTGAAAAAGTAAGAGCTTCACGCCTTTTTGTCTGGCGATCTCATGCATTCGTCCCCCCTTCCGTATATTATTGTTTGGACCTGCAAGACCCATTTCCCATTCCCAGCCCAGCACATGTAGCTCGGTTTGCTTTAAAGCTACGCATTCATCAAGCGCCGAGTTGATTTCCTCAATAGTTACCGGTGCTTCCACGGATCCAATATGAACCATAGCATTGCCTTTCTTTCCATGAATATGGCTTTTTCCTATTATGGGCTGAGCGCCATAGATTTTAAGGATGAATGTAATATATTAATAGAAGCGGCGTTCAGTTTCAGCCTTGTCCTCCATGTCACCAAAGGTCACTCCCTGCCAGTACTGGCGCTCGTATTTGCCGAGATTCAAGATTTCGAAAGGCTTACAGTTTTGGATAGAAAGCAAACGTTTGCGGGTCACATGGATCGCCCATCGGCTTAAGTCACAACCTATCCAGCGTCGGCCGAGTTTCTCAGCGACAGCAAGGGTGGTTCCTGATCCACAGAAGAAATCAGCGACAAGGTCGCCTTCAGCAGAGCACATCTTGACTATTCGCGTGAGAAGACCTTCTGGTTTTTGCGTCTCAAATCCAAGTGCTTCGTGACTATGAGCACCTAGGTAGCGAACTTCTTCATCATCCCAAATACTCTGAACATGGTGGTAGTTATGCTCGTCCAAGTACTGCTTATAGCGTACGGCTCCGCCATCGCTGATCACGATTAACCCTTTACGCCAAGCCTCATCAATGCGCTCTTGGCTCCACAGCCAGTGCCTGCCTGGTGGTGGAGCGATAATTTTATCTCCGAAGCGCCTGGCGGGTCCTGAACCCTTAGCGTTTAAAGAGACAAGTTGGTAGATGCGTCCGTCTTTTTCTTTATCACGGTAGAACTGTTTTGATGTATTCTGCACGGAGAGGTTGGCCAGGCTGTGTAAAAAAATAGTTCTCTGTTCTGACAAACCACAGAATCACATCATGAATCCTCCCACAACCTCTGCGATCACCATGGGCCGTAACTCGCCTCCAAATTATTTCGTTCACAAAACGCTCGGTCCCAAACAGCTCATCCATTATTATCTTTATGTAGGGGCTTACCCGATCATCAAGGTGAATAAGTATGTTCCCCTTTTCCGATAGAAGGTTTCGCATAACAATGAGGCGTTGGTACATTATTGATAAATATGAACTTAATCCTTGACCCCACGTATCCCGATATGCCTTCTCCTCTATGATCGATTGCTCTTTAAAAACCTCATCACCACAATCTCCAATCTCTGTCGTAAATGAGAAATCAGCCCCCGTTGCAAATGGCGGGTCGATGTAGATGAGATCAATCTTTCCTGCAAATTTCTCCAAAAGAGCCCCCATCACCAACAGATTATCTCCCCAGATTAGCTTGTTCCGCCAGCCTTTTTCAAATGTTTCTCCTTCCTTGTTTTCCCATATATCCAGGAATGTCTGCTGGATACCATTCTTCCGTGACTCACGTGTAGCTCGACTTTCGTTAATGCGTTCGATAACCTGAAATGGCAGATTCAGGCGGGGAACCTCCTTCAATGTGCAATCATCATCATATTTTCCGGGCCATACCAGTTCTGTCTTTTTGATCTCAATCTTTGCCATACAACATTCCTCCTTCACCTATTAAAATTCAACGTGCCTCCTGCTGACTTCGTCCAACCAATCATGCCATATCGATGTTTATTAAGCCTTGTTTTATGCAGTAATGTCGCATGTCGCATTCATTACACACTTTACGATCGGGTATCCTGAGCACTCGAAAGTCGCATTTCTGAATCTTCTTAACAACTTCATCGAAGCGCTTAGCTGCATCAGATACTTTTTCCGGACGATATGGAATTTCCATCAATGCATTATGCTTACTGGACTCGGCAGTCCAATATAGTAATAGTCTTTCAGGTCGCATCCCGTATCGTTGTTCAAGGATATGAGCATACATACAGAGCTGATCTTCATAGGCAGCTAAAAGTATTGGATCGTTACTACGCTCGGAGGTCTTAAAATCGAGTATTTCCAATTTCCCGTCGTTTCCCATGAGAAGGTCAACCTTCCCTGTTAGGATGTAATCATCCTCCTCAAGGGAAACATCAACTTCAGTTTGGATTACTCGTCGCATCTCCTCTTGATTCTGACGGAAATAATTCATCACTTGATTAAAGGCAATATCTTTTTCTGATGCTCCGATAGAACGCGACTCTCTTATTGATAGAAATCGATATGTGCGTTCGAATAATTCTCGAATCCGGGATTCATTAAGGGTATCTAAGCCACCATCAAGTACAATGCGGTGAATTTCTTCAATAGTTTGGTGTACAAGGAGTCCGAAAAATATTCCTCCAGAACGGGAAGGAATAAAATTATATTTACGAAAGAACTGATACTGTCGAGGACACGTCTCATAGACCCTAAGATCACCTGAGAAACTGTATGTGCGTTTAGCTGGTTTGCGCTCGTGCATCTTGAAACGCTGCTTTACAAGTAGCTCTTTCTGCACATAAGGCCATTGAGGCAGTCCCTGCCAGATTGATGCGAAATATTCTTTGGGCTGTTTATGAGCAGTAAGTACTAACAATTTCTGAGCCCTTGAGAAGGCTACGTAGAAGAGTCGCATCCGGTCAAAAATAGTTATACGATTTTCAGGCTCAAAGCTTTGCCGGCGGTAGAAAGGTCCTAATATTTTATCAATTTGCTTGGGACTTTGGAGTTGTACATCAAGCGAAACAACCACAACCACTGGGAACTCAAGACCTTTGGCCTGATGGATAGTCATTACCTGGACGTATCCTTCTGGTATAGGATAGTCTGGATCCTCGTACTCGTTGATGCCTCCATCGTAGAGAAGACGAAGGAAGCTGTTAAAAAGGTCCAGCCGGAGTTTTTCACGGTTATGGTAGGTAATAACCTTATAGTGGTAGTAAGTCTGGAAAGTATTTAGAAGCTGCGAGAATATTGCGAGGTTCCGGGCTGCATTTTCGTTTTTGACCGCAGTGGCGAAAGGCTCTAAGGAGAGCAAACGATAAAGATAGTCCGTGGGGCGAGTGTCGAGCGTCTCCCATTTATTTAGAGCATATATCTCGGAATTCCAGGCTTGAAGAGCTTCGGTAAGAACACGATTTGTCGCAAATCGATGTGCTAGACCAACGCTTGCCTTATCTACATAGCTGGCAAGGTTTGCAACAGATCCAACACTTTACCTCGTGCATCATCATGCCAACCAAAGATAATTGCAAAGCAAGCAACAAGATCACGAATCTCTTGATTTTCAAAATAAGCCCTAGCTCTCGGACAGAAGGCCGGGATATTATACTTAGCCAACTCCTTAAGGTATGCCCCGCTGTACTCTTGTCGAACGGTATGGAGAAGAAGTGCCACTTGGCTGTAATCTTCTATTATTTGATTTTCTTTTAGCCATACAACTAGATCTGCAAATCGACGCACCTCGTCATGTAGATCTCGCCCCCAGATTGAGAACACAGCAGGATAATCTGGATGCTCCGCGGTTGGATCTGCCAGAATCTTTTTGTTGTAACGATATGATGGACCATTTGGATTTGACCAGTCGACTGATTTCATCCATCGATCGTAGCGTTCCACTATGTAACGATGAGAACGATAGTTCGTCTCCAACTTGACTATTTTGCAGTTTGACATGCGTTGTGGAAATTCAAGGATATTTTGTACAGAAGCACCACGAAAGCGGTAGAGACTCTGATCTTCGTCACCGACGACGAAAAGATTCTTCGTATTCTCGGTGAGCTTGATCAAAATTTGTTCTTGGACATAATTTGTATCCTGATATTCATCTACAATGACGTACTTGGTCTTAGTCTTCACATCCTCCATGAGAGTAGGATCGCATAGGAGGTTGTAGATGATCTTCTGAAGATGTGCGAAATCGAGGCGGTTGTCTCGGAAAAGCGCTTTTTGATAGGTGAGGTATGACTCACCGATACTTTGTAGGAAAGGGTTGGATGATGTAAGCAATGTCTCAGGATTGATCAATTCTTCAGAGATCTTATTAAAGTAGCGACGAAGCTCCCCGATGGTGGTCTAGCGACTCTTCCAGCAACCAAAATAAAGATCATTTAGGTTTTGTCCAACAATCTCGTCAAAATGTTCAGACAAAAAGAGAAGCTGTGTGAGTTCATCGAGTACTTCATAGTTGTGGCCAATTGGAGTCCGATGCCGATACCGTTGTAACAAATGGTTACACAAACCATGAATGGTAGAAACTGTCAGTTCTGAGAGGTCTTCATTATATCCTATCTTCTTAGCAGCGGCCGCTATCCTATCCCGCATCTCGAAGGCAGCCTTTTCAGTAAATGTGCAGAGGATCACTTCACTAGGGGTGGCCTGTTCGAGAACAAGGAGATTTAAAGTCTGGAGGATGATGCTGAATGTCTTTCCAGAGCCCGGACCCGCTACCACAAGCAGAGGACCAGTCATATGCCCAATGACTGACCGTTGTGCATCATTCAGACATGGAAAACAATTAAGAATAGTTGGGTGGATCGTCATAAAAGCCCTGTCTTTTAAAACTAGTGGCATCTACCGAAATGATCAGATGGTCAATAACCTTGATATTCAAAGCCTTTGTGGTACAGATTTTAGCGACGAGGCCATTCTCCTTTGACTTGTACTTCACTACAAAATCCTTGAACAATTATTCTAGAATTAGGATGGTTGAATTTTTTTGCGAGTCTCTTAATTCGTTTATCCTCAAGATGTGCATATAAGTATTGCTCTGAATTCGCTGCCAATACTTTATTTACAGACCAGGCATCCTCATTGAAAACTTCCAAAATATCTGGAACCTGATCATACCACGTCATTAAAAGGGCTCGATACGAAGAAAGAGGAAAAATGATTTCTATATTTTCATTTAAAAAACCTCTATTATTTGCTCTAGTGAATTTTGGATCCAATATTTTTATTACTGGGTTGTCAGAGGTAATAAAAAACCCGTGAATAGCATTGACAACCGACCATTTCATGCAGTCAAAGATCTTGGCTATCTCAATTAAATTCGTAAAGACCGGCAACAGCATATTTTTTTTTGGAACATGAATAGTAAGCCATGATGGGTTTTCGAGTAATTTGTATAGGTATTCGCGATCCTCTTTATTGAATTTATCTCCAGTCTTTTCTTCTATTCTGTTAATTAGTGTATCAAACGCTTCAGGAATTGTTCTGTAAGTATCGATCAATATCTGCGCTAATATTCTATGGATTTCGGCGACAAAACAACGCATACTTTGTGTTCGCAAGACCATCAATGCTAGAAACAAACTAAAATCGAAGCGTTCTTGAGTGCCTTCAGTCGGTAAAACCCCACGGAGTAGATTCTCATAGATGGGAGCGGCATCGCTTTCAACTCTCGAAAAGAACTTTTCAATATCATTGAGCCTTTTACCATCTTTATTTTTAATAGAATAGTAATCTTTCACACATGCTGTGTTTTCCGGTAGAGAAGACCACACGTCTCCTGATTTTGAATCATAGGTCCAAATATGACCTTGAGGTTTTTTACCTACAAAGTGCTTGAGGTAAAAGACTGGCACGAAATGATGATATTTTGGTTCTGACATGAAAATTCTTTTAATATTTATCAAACTTTAAATAATTATCTCTTTAGATCAATTTGATAAATAGGAAAAGTTTTGATAAGGTTTTTTCTCGATTAACTTAACTTTTGAAATTTTTAGATATAAGGTTTTGCGGTGGAGGATATTGTCTTTTTTTTTCCTGCTTACATGACCTAGATATGCAGATGCAAGAAATGCAAAAGAAGTTTGAGTTTTTGAAGCAAGGCTTTGACTTTAAAAGAATCTTTGAAGAATTTTTTACATGTCTTTTCTTAACAGATTTAATTGCTTAATATTTCGTTCATATTAACTGAACTTCAAAACTTTGAGATATAAATGTTGAAGCAGAACTTCATAACATTTTTGTTCTGTCTACAGGGCCCACTTTATGGATGATCGAACAGCGGAAGCAGATCGAGTTTTTGAAGCAACGGGTTGAGCGCTGTAGGGATCCGGGATAAAAGCCAAGTTACAGGCTTTCCCTTGGTATAGAGTTGGACCAAGCGGATTGATTGCAAGCGGCGGAGCACTTTGGGAACTTCTTCGGTAAAACCCTTCTCTACCCATTCTGCTCCCAGCCGTGCACTAATCCAAAAGGCCAAGAAACAGAGTCTTATGTGGTTACGAACCCGGTCCGGCCGCCAGTGATAGACCGGACGGATTTTCAAAGTGTCCTCTTTGCTTCTTCCCGCAAGGCAAACTGGGATGAGGGAAAAACGTAGATCATCGCCTTCAAAAGTTTCCGTTTTCGTTCCGATTTGACTCCGCCAAGAGCTTGATCCAAACCGAATCGTTGCCAAGCTTGCTCGAGGACTGCCAAGCCCCCGTAATCCAAAGCATCCGGGGCTTCCCACTCCTCCAAGGGAACAAGCTTCTTCCCCTACAAGATTGCCCTGACCGCATCCCGGACTTCTTCGGGCATCCGAGTTAGATTGGCTAAAATCCTCGTCTTGACCTGTTTGCCCACTCGGTAGGACTCCCGGACGAGATAGGACCGATAGATCTTGCCTTTCTGGTAGGTACGAACCTCCTGCAAGTACATGCCTACAGTATGTCAAAAGACAATAAAATAATCAATAAAAAATAATTCACATTTATTCACATATTACGACCTACATTGTTGGCCCTAAGTGCTTTGTCTGCCTAAATTCTGCTCAAAATTATAAGGAAGATCGGCTAATTCTCCTCGGCTTGTGAAACCTATTCTGGTAGGTTGGCTTGTCCACGAATGGGCTACTGACCAGAAACGGACACCAGCCGAAAAAAGCTTAGCAAATCGCTTTTTCGGCCTTGTTTAAAATCTGAATAGCCTGAGAATCAGAGGACTGTAAAGATGCGGTGGAATGTTTCTTTAATCTTCTAAAACAGTTGTAGTAAATAGATTGGTACATGGATTATTCCAGCAGAATCACAGTAAATGTTTCATGTTCGATTGCAAATGTTGCTAGTCGTGTTAAAAAATATTGCCAAGTTTTCATGCATTAACTTCCTTTTTAAATTAAATTCTATTTCTTTTTTTAGTATTAAAAAAAATCTAAAAATCTAAAAAACATTGTTGGTCTTGTGCTATTCATATACGAGAGCTCAATTAACATTTAAATAAAATCGGGCTGTATTCCTAGCAAGATAATGAATATTTTTAGCTTTATCCATATATATCACCATTACAAAGTTTATAAGTACTGGGTATGGCTCTATGTGTATCATTCGGTAAAATAATCAGAGTCAATTTTTTTAATCTCGTATGCAGAAACAGGCAATACTCCTACATTGTAATCAATCATCAAATGGGCAAGTTTTTCGCCATCAATAAGAATAATTTTTAGATCGATATGCGAAGCGTACTCTTCTGCTTCTTTCGAAAAGGAAGATGTCGTAATAAATATCCCCTTTTTTGCTCTCTGTCCATGCAAAGCTCCAGCAAACTTTTGAATTTCGGGTCTACCTACCATACCATTCCATCGTTTTGCCTGTATGTAGATAACATCAAGCCCAAGCTTGTCTTCCTTAATTATTCCATCGATGCCCTCATCACCGCTGCGTCCCAATGCACTGCCTGCGTCTTGCCGCGAGCCACCATATCCCATTTTCACGAGCAAATCGATAACAAGTCGTTCAAAAAAAACTGGTGAACATGATTTGACGGTCTGGAGTAGCTCATCTGCAAGATTTTGTCTAACTTTCTGGTAAGCAGCCTCAAGAGCTTCTGTGGGGGTTTCTGATATAGGCTCGCTGGATTGATCTTTAGCAGGCTTCCGATGCGAGCGAAATTCAACGAATTCCGGATACTGACTTAAAAAGGATATGTCTATTTTAGGAGGATTTTTCTCAAGAGCATCGAGTCCTCTCTGCGTAATGCGAAAGTAGCCGCGGCGAGGAGAATCAAGAAGGCCAGCTTTGGTCATATATGTGCGAGCCCAACTAACGCGATTATCGAATATCGGTTGAGTTCCACTTGGAAGCAGCTGTTTCTTTTCGGCTTCGGTTAGTCCAAATTCCGACGACAACATTTCAATCGCTTCTCGAATTGTATGTTCTTGACGATCACCAGCAAAACGCAGCAAAGGAAGAAATACCGAAAGAAAATCTGGGATAGGCATAATCGTTGTTAGGCACTCAGCCCTTGATAGTAGAATTGAAAAAGGATTTGGTATTCGTGATTGCGAAAGCTTACATAAAGTAAAGCTAGATGGAAAGTGCTTACCAAACCAAATATGACTTGTAAATCGATGGACTTAGGGGAATCGATCAGATAAAAACTCTCGCTTTTCAACCGAATCATCATGTCAATCAAAGTTTATAATTGCAATACGCATACAATATATCAAATCCAATTTTATAAGACAGTTTATTTCATAAAATAAAAACAAAAATGTTTATTCAAACTCTGATAAGGAGCTTGTTAGCAACTCCTTCCAAAAGTCTTAAACCCATCTTAGCATAAAAGAAAACTCTCATTGATACCAAAATTATATCGCTTGTATATGCTTCCTCTTTTACTATTCTGAGCAGGCAGCACTCTTTTACAATGCACACCTAAAAGATAAGGAGTAATAGGAGCTTTCCAAAACGCAGGCAATTCTTTTACTGGACGGGTAACAGGTGGATTTTTCGGTGGAATTGATTTGTGGGGTGGACTCTTGGGTTTGCGTTTTTCCACTTTGGAACGCTGAGGGGTTGAAGGAAAAGGACTCATAGCCGGAAGGGATGGATCAAGACGATGGGCTTCTTCATCGATCTTTTTTGCTTGTCGTTCGTCTCCTTCTTCCCGATAGACAAGAGCATTATTGAGCAGGAAAACCGCCAAGAGCCGTTTATGCTGCTCAATGACTTTGCCTGCTCCGCGTCCTGCCTGAATATATGCCAATCCGGTATTAAAGACAGCGTCAGTTTGTGCTTGGCTCAACAAAGCCTTCTGAATGCTGATAGCACGGGAAAGCATCTTATGCGCCTCGGCAAACTTCTTTTCTAAAGAGAGAACAACACCAAGATTGTTGTACGAAACCGCAATACGGAAAGAGAAACCAAGCATCGATGCGTTACGTTGAAAGTTTCTAGTCGGTTCCACATCACTTGCCGCTTGTAGAGAAGTAGCTAGTCTTAATTCCTGGTGGGCAACTCGTTCTGCTTCTGGAATCCGGTGAGCAGTAATGTATTCCGCAACTCTCTTTCCTTCTCCGGAAGGGCCAAAGACAATCTGAGGTACGGAAAGAAAAAAAGCTTCAGGATGTTTGGGCTGCCGCGCAATCAAAGAAAAAATAGTTCCCATGAGGAGTAAAAGTCCCAAGCCAAGGGAGAGGAGAAATTTCCTCGATGAATCCAATCCGAAAATTGACGAGCAAATACGTCGCGTTGTGGATGATAACATGTTGTTTGCCAGAATCGAATCGGGTGGGTGCTCTTCTTTGTAACCTTACCACAAATGTTATCCATCCCGCAAATTGCCATTTAGCCATGCGCAATGCCAATAGGTAACTCCGAATTTTATCAAGTCTTCGAACTTTTTGATCTGCAGAAGACCATATAGCTTCAGTTCAAGGATACTCCCATGCTGTTATTTCCTGTAAAACTAACTGTCCCTTTCCTTTCCATTCGTTTTTTCTATGGGAGTCCCTCCCCATTCTTATCCACGTGGCAAGCATAGACAATAAGTTGATTTTCTGTCAAAGGATCATTGCCTTTGAAAATCTTTTCATCAGTTCCATATCGACCCCTACGAGAGCTTGAGTTAAACCTAATTGTCGCCAAGCATTCTCTAGCACTTCCAACCTTCGTAACCTAAAACCACTTATCGTTCGAGCCATCCTACAGAGACAAAGGATATTTTATAAAGCCGCTTCCAAGGTTTCTGGCTCCTTATTCGGGATTTGGATAATGTTGCCAGATAGACCCTCTCACCGAAAGGATGGACTATTTCTCTGGAAGATACATTTTAGAGTTTTTGAAATTCTACTTGTCCTTTGCTAGTAGATGATTGTCCACACAATTAACATCACCATATCCATTCAAAAATCAAAAGGCTAACTCATTTTAAATGTATATATATTAACCTATTTCTACCCTATACATTAGTGATATAGTGTTACGACAAGTAACTGTCACACATGTCGTTACACATTTGTAACAGAGACACGAAATTCTCTTAGGATCCTAAAACTAGATCGCCACTTATTTTTCACGCAATTGTTACAACGCAATCTTCACACCTTTTGGTAAATTGCCCGCAGCTCATTGTGAAGAGCAAAGTGCGTGGATAGGTAGGGAGAATAAGCACTAATCGATGTTGTTCGCTATCCCCACTCGTAATGAGACAGCATAAAAAGCGAACTTATACCAACCAGTTCTATGAAATATGCAAGGAGTCCTATGGAATACACAAAACCAATCTTTTCGTTGAGTTTACAAAAGAATAGGCGAGATCCAATTATCAGATGGATCTTCTTATCGATTCTTTTCATCAACATTGTTCCTGCCGTTCAAGCGGGAGATTCCACGTTGGGTCCTGCTTCCATGTTAACAGGAGAAGAAAACACTTCTTCGCTCCAGAGCATGTCAGGAGACCCTGCAAGTTGGGATCAGCCTCCGCAGGGAACGGAAAGCACAGGAAATGGTCCTCAAGATGTTTTCGGGGGAAGCACGTCTTACCAACCACTTTCAAACCTGCTCCGGAATCATCCACTTCTGGCTGATGCTTCCTCTTCTTCAACGGCAAACTCATCCACGACCTCTTCTTCTTCCAGCCCTTCTTTAAGTTCGTCTGAATCGGGTAGAGTCACAATGCCTGAAACAATTGTATCGACCAGTAACGAATCGGTTTTGCCAGGCGATTATGATATTAACTCTGTATATGGAATACCGCTTAACGTCGTTGACACCCCGCGAAGCGTCCAGATCGTTACTCAAAAGGAAATTCAAGCTTCGGCGTTCATATCGCAAAATGTGATGTCTCTTATGTACATGGCTCCTGGCCTTTACATGGGTACCACCTTTGGCGAATTTTCGGTTCCAAATATCCGAGGCATGCCAGCTAATAAATACATCAACGGAATGCTTTCTTTCCTTCCAGGAACTGGCTACGAAGGCGGACCAATGAACATGAACGATTTTGACCAGATCAACATCGTTCAAGGACCAACCATGCCAAGTTTACTTTCCATTCGTGCAGCAGGTGGTTATCTTGACATCCAAACCAAACGACCTTACTGGGACGGTTTCCATGGCTACGCAACTGTCATGGAAGGAATGTACGATCAGAATCTCTGGCAAGCTGATGTCGGTGGTCCCATTAACGACAAGCTTGCCTTCCGTTTCAGCTACCTAGGCAATTATTCTGGAAACTATTACTACAATGATTACCTGCACAACCAAGCCTTTTATCTCGCACTCTCCTACAAGCCCTATGACAACTACGAATTATTCTTTAACAATTCTTTTTATACGGAAGGTTACAATGAAATAGGAGGTATCAACCGACCAACCCAACTATTAATTTCCGATCATGAATACCTTTCTGCATTTATACCGAACACCTTTGTAGGTCCACCAGTTTTCGTCAACGGCCATAAAGTAAACTACAATATAGGACCTGAATTGTACAATTACGGGGTTTCCGTCATGCCTAAGTACTACAACACGATTCATTTCGTGCCCTTATCGGCAATCGGTGGGTACCGCGCCAACCTCTTGAATCCTGGATCTGGCGGTTACGTCGAAAGTGAACGAGCACAGGTTATCCAAAGGGTTAATGTCAATGAGGGTTTCCAAATTGTCAATAATAGTAACTTTGAATATTTTTCATACAACTACCAGAACTTCACTCCTTATAACATCTACACTCCAGGCTCTTTTGTGGGACAGAACAATACTTCTTTTATTTTTAACTTCGAAACTCCAATCGGCGAAGGAAGCAAAGCGGAGGAAACAGAAACAAAAAGTTTACAGGATTCAAAGAATGCTCCCCTGAAAGAAGAGCCATTCCCAATTCACCACACCGTCAACGTTGGATTCGAGTTCGATTATGCCAACATGATCGTCTACGAGGGAGACTTCGAACAGACATTCAATCCGTGGAACATGGGTCCGCTTTATGATGCGGTCTATCCTTCCTATTTTCAATATAACTTACCTGGTACACCTTGGTTCAGTAAGTATCTTTATCAAGATGTGCCTATTCCTGGCCGTCCTGGCCAAGTATTCAATCCAGGTAACTTCAGCTCGACTGATTCTGAAACTTGGTATCTGCGTCCCTACTGGCAACACCAGATCGATTTCGGTAAACACTTCTCAATCTTTATGGGCGCAAGCGTCCTAGGCCTCATGGGTACTGCAAAGAACCCACCCGGAACCCCTGCCACTTATTACGACTTTGGGGAAGCTCTTCATCCTTTTGGAAACTACTTTTCTACTGTCATTCCAAACTTCGACTTCAGCCCACGTTGGAAACCAAACGAATGGACAACAGTTTACTTCGATTTTCAACAGGCTTACTTAGCTGAAACAGGGGCCTTTTACGGATTATCTCCCTTAACAAGCAACTATGATCTTCACTTGCATCAACGTCTTTACAGTGGAGGAATAAATTTTAGCCTGCTCAACGGCAAACTCAACATATTGACAGCAGCCTTTGATCAAGAGTTTCAGGAATTAGAATCTTTTAAGAAAGTGCTTCTTGTCCCTGTTCCGATCGACGTAGTAGGAGGCACTATGCAGGTCTCCTATCAACCCGATCGTCATCTCTGGCTCGTTGCTAATGCATCATATATCATTGGTACCTTTAATTATGGACCTCCACTCAAAACGGGGCCTAGCATGGACCAGCCCTATTCGAGCATCCTCGTTGCCCAGAATCCGGCGAAATATCCTTTTGATCTGTTCGGCTATTTTCCCCAGGGAACGTATCCCTACGTGGGTTGGCCAAACTTCCAGACTTCATTCATGGCAACCTATACATTCGATTTCGGTTTGGGGCTTTTCGCCTCGTTCAACGCAACCAGTCCACAGTATATCGCTTACGATTATATCACGCGTATTCCATGGCAGTATACGCTCAATTTAGGTCTTAGCTATACGAGTCCTGACAAACATTGGGTGGCAAGACTTTGGATCTGGAACGTAACCGATCAACACAACTGGATGACAAGTGGTAGTGGCTTTGCAACTTCTTTCAACAACTATGACGAGATCATGGTTTCGTGGCCATTCTGGATCCAAGGTCAGGTCGTTTACCAATTCTGAAAAAGGAATTTCTATGACGAGAATAAGACGCGGGTTGCTTTTTACTTCACTGGTTCTTATAAATTGGTTTCTATCTCCTTTTAGTCAATCATCGGTACATGCGACATCTAAGCAAGTAGCGCCAAAAGCGACAAAAGGGAGTACAATAATAGCTCCTCAGATTATTCTAGGTGCTAACGGCGAAGGAAAGAAAGCTCAAGAACTGCTCTTGGCTGGTCAAATCCCTGAAGCGCGTATCCAAGCTGAAAAAGATCTCCACGCTTCAATTGCACACTTGGGCTTTAGTTCCTTTGGGTTAATAGTCCCATATAATAATTTAGGCGTTGTGTATACTTTCGAAGGTAAATATGCTGATGCTCACAAAATGTTTTCTCGGGCAATCGGACTTGGGAAAGCTGCCCTGAGTCAAAGTCAGATGGCTGCTGGATATAGTTCAGGCTCTACCTATACTCAGGCAGGAGCTGGGGCAGGAAAAGGAGCAGCCATTCAAAAGAAACTTCTGGCTCTCTGCCTCTACAATAACAGCATCGCTTACCGAAAGGAAGGAGATCTATCTAAAGCAGAGCGCTTTCAATCCGACGCGCGTAAGCTTGATCCTACTCTACCTGAGTTGCAATAGGAATCACTCTTCCTGTACAATCGAACACGCTGAAATTGTTCTTAATGTGACCCAGACTGAAGAAAAGGATCTTTTAGCAGTAGGAGGGTAGCTTGCGTTCTGGGCGGAACTGTGCCCTTCTGGATGATCCCGTTGTTGCAAGATGACTCGCCAAAGAAGTTATGGGAGTGATAGTTTTTTTCGATAGTGGACGATAATCCGATCGATCCCAATCGCAGAGGTAGTTGGAAGTACGGTATGAGCTACCCTTTTAAAAAAAGTGGAGGCAAGGTGCAGGATAAGAAGGTCGAGGAAAAAACGTGCTGGCCAGCCTTTTGATCTGGTATTTATCTTGGTTCATTAAAAGGTATTTGATCAAGCTAGAAACTTGCTCCGATACTTCCGTAGATTGTAAAGGGAGCTCCTGGATAGCCGAGTAGATAACCTGCTTGGTAAGCGATGGGGACATTAGGGTTGCCAGCGGTCCCGTAATAACCACCGCTGGTGATAAACTCATAGCCGTTGTAGCGTAGGTCGGTGATGTTCATTAGCGTTAAGTTGAAGTTGAACAATCGCTCTCGATCGAGGAACCGCAACGGGACTGATGCGTTAATTGAAGCGTTCAAAGTGTAGTACTGGGGCATTGTTGTACGGCTGGGTGCCCCCGTTTGGTTGTTGAAGACATATTGGTCGCCGTTGAAGAGAAACCAGCGGCTAAGGCGAAGGGAAACATTGCCGAACTGCTGAGTATGGAAAATGCCACCAGTAAGCATCAAACTGGGGACGTAGGGGACATGGCGACCATTGTAGACAACCTGTTGCGGTGTGCCAGGACTCACGACATAGCTTTTGTAGACTGCGTTCTCAACTGCGCCGTTCATGAATATGTGAAAGGTACCGAATGGGTTGTCGTCCAAAAAAAAGTCGGCTCCTTGGTAAATTGAAGTGCCAAGCCCAGTGATTGGTTGACCAACGAAGTTGACCATGTTGATCGCCTGCTCGGCAAATCGAAGCCAGAAATAATTAGCGCCGAAAAGCATATTGTTGAGACCCGGCATATTTTCGAAATGAGTCTTGAAACCTCCGATTGCGTACTGCGCCAAGGAAAGACCATAGTAAGAGCTTGGAATCTTTTGAAAGAGACCCCCTCCCCCACCGACAGTATCAGTCTCATAGGTTTCCGAATAGCTCCCGTAGAGGGCTAGCCAACGAGTAACCTCGTAGTTTAGAAGAATGGACGGCTCGACGCCGCTCAGATGACGGATAGCATTAGGTAGTTTTCCTTGATTATGGCTGGGATTGAATTGAAACGCTAAGGGGAAGTATTCCTGGGCATTCATCGAATAGGCTGTCCGGAAGACGTCGTAGCGGATACTCGGAATAATCTGGAACGTCGTGATGGGTTGAACTGTATCCTGGAGATAGACAGCAATATCAGTCTGATCCCAGTAATTGTTTCTGTAGAAGTTGTTCGGAGTCAACTCCCCACCGGGAATATTTGTGCCTGGAAGGAAGTAGTTTGGATTATAGAATGCATTACGGCTGTTATATGTGGAGGAGATATAATAACCACCGATATCGACTGTGTTATAGGGAAGGACCCTGGTCAAGTCAACTAGGTCGCCGAAATCCCATTCGGAAGGGTTGTTGTACTCGAAAGCATTGGGAGCGTTTTGAAAAAAGTTGTAGTAACGGCTGTGGATACGCTGAGAGGCATTATAGAAAAGCATATTGTGGAGGGTCGTCTTCTTGTCTTCGTCAAGGTAGATGTTCTGCTTGGCATAAGCGATCTGGGTTGATTGCTTATCGAATTTGCGCCAGACGTCGTAGTTCAAGTTGCTGTAGAAGCCACTGGTCGCCTCGCTATAGGGAATTCCTGGAATTGGGACTTGATTGGCATTCAGACCATTGATGGTAACGTAAGGATTGGCGTTGACCGGGAGGATGGTCGGACGGTAACCGCCCGCATTTGCATACCAAGCTCCGAAGCTGATATCACCGGAATTAAAGTTCTTAATGGTCTTTCCATAAATTGCATACTGGTAGCTCGGACTGCGGAACCCATCCGGAGACATTCGAAAGTTATTTCCATCGCCGACTCCACCAGAGATCACTGTCGACCAGCCGTTTATATTTCCAGTCCGGTAGTCAGCGGTCAAGAGCTTCTGACTGAAACTGCCATAGACCATGTTGATGTCAGCGCCATAATGTTCGGTCGGCTGAATTGGGGTAAATTCGACCTGTCCTCCTACGTTGTCGTACCAGCGGCCGACAGCTGTACCCGGACCGTAGGTAACCGATGTACTCGAGATCATCATCATGATCGGCACTGATGGTGACTGCCAAAGACCTGTCGAAACATTGTTCATAGGCACTCCGTCTAAGGTCATCATGATCGATGCTCCACCCGTGTATCCGCCAAAGCCACTCCACCCGTTGCCGATACCGTTGATCGAGACGGTATACTTCGTAGCACCGGTGTTTCCGTACCCGTTAACGTTAACCCCTGGTGAGAACTGTAGAACTTGAGCTGCACCGGCAACTGGGCCAGCGCTCGCTGCGATGTTCTTATCGATTACTCGGGTTGTCAGCCCAGACCGGAAAATCTGTTCCTGTGTGGGGGCTTGTGACGCTCCTTGTACTAGATCAGTAGGGGGCTCAAGCAGAGGATTGTTGACATCCGTCGAGACAGTGGTAGTGGGCATTTGGATAACTCCACCCTGATTGGTTGGTGCTGTTGTTTCACCCACATTTTCCGAGTTTGCCGTCGAAGAAGAAGCATCCGCCAGAAGCGGATGATTCTGAAGCATATCAGAAAGCGGTTGGTGTGTCGAGCTTCCCCCAAATACATCTTGAGGTCCGCTTACCGTGTTTTCCGTTTCTTGCGGAGGCTGATCCCAACTCGCAGGATCTCCAGACATGTTCCTAACTGTGGACGAATCTCCTTCTCCCGATAACGTGGGAGTTGAATTAATCGAAGAATCCACTGCTTGAACAAGGGAAATCATACTTAAGAAAAGAATTGATAAGAAGAACCACCAAACTGGCCTATTTACTCTATTCTTTTGTGAACTCAATAAAACGATCGACTCTGCGTGTCCCATAGAACTCCTTGCATATTTCATAAAACTGGTTGGCACCGGTTAGCTTTTTACGTGGGTTCATTGGGAGGTGGGATAGTGGGCGATATTGCTCCTGGCTTATACTTACACGCCACATAAATACCCTACTCTTCGCTCCCAATCCTAAGTGACGGTCACTTTATCAAAGGATGCGAAGATTGCGTTGTAACAATTGCGTGAAAAATAAATGACAATCTAGTTTTTAGATCCTAAAAGAACTTGGTGTATCTGTTACAAATGTGTAACGACATGAATGACAATTACTTGTCGTAACAATATATAAATAACCTATTGCATATAAATAGGTAAGAATGGTTCATTTGTCGTGAGTTTTTCTTTTAGTTTTTAAATGATGATATGAATAGACAAAAATCTAGACAACATTGTAAAAAGACCTTAAAGATAACGCAAAAAACGGAAGGGATCTTTTCTAGAATCTTTTTTTCTCTGAGGAGGTTGACACAACCTCGACTGCCTTCACGGTAACGAACTGAATTTCTGAAAAGTAAGAGACACTACCCTTTTGTTGATAAAAGCCTAGGTAGTCTCTATAGTATTAAAAAGAGAGAACTGTCACACCTTCAGCGATGCGCTGCCGAATCTCGACGGCTCCTTTGACGAATCGTGCAGAAAGCATTTGATCTGGATCCACACCATAAGCTTCCAAGGAGACCTGGCAAGCGGCGATGTCCACCCCCATTTGCCGTAAATGGTCGAGGGCTTGCGCAATAATGGGGGTAGATTTCTGGTTCGAGCGTAGAATTTCGACACCCGGACCCAGCAAAAGAAGCTCAACCTTGGTTTCTGGCTGTTCAGCCATGATGCCCGTCATATGGAGAAGGGAATTCAGCCGCGGGAAAGCCTCCTTTCCCGTAGTCACTACGACAAGTAGCGCATGCATAATAATCCTTGCTAGAATGGTTCCTACTACATAAGTCCAACCAATGGGGCTGGACCACAGCGTCCTCCACTTGCGTTCCTTTGTCCTTTAGCATTGTTGTATATTCATTGTCAAATTATCTTTCTAGAACCAACCGTTGTTCACGGGACCCCTTTTTCCGCCTAAACCAAAATTCATTTTCTACAAAGATCAAAGTCAATCATGCTTTGTGGAGAACTCATTTTCACAAGATAGATATCAACATCTAGGCGTTTGGAGTTCGCATAATTACTTTTTAGAAAATCACCGTCCGTTGTTCATTAAAAGCACGTGCATTCATGGGATTGTTGCAAGCTGGGAACTGAGATAACTACGCCTGAGATCTGCAAGCAATTCAATGGGCTTCACGTAGCGCCGATGAATGGCAATGTGGCAAGATTAAAGGGTAGCTTTTCTCCAATCTTGGATAACCAACGAATGCAATCGGGCTTAATTACTTAAAATTATGTGCAATAAATGACTCCATGAGCTGGATTATTTTTCAGGATGTAATCCTTACAATCAGAAGCCAAGCTGAGGTTAATGACTTGATCACTTCTTACTTTCCTTTGCAGTACAACATGATCAAGCTCAATCGCCACTTCTTTTTTGTCACTAGACCCTGCACATTTTTTCTCACAACCTCTTAACAATGTGATCTTAAATATCAATATTATGCTTTCTTAAGCTCTCTGATTATAAAGACCAGAAAAAATAAACTTTCTTCTTTAGAAACAAGAAATAAAAATAGATCATTTTTCAAACTGCCTTGATTAGTTCTTCACCTTCTGCAGTCGCTTTGTTAACCGCTGAACTAACCCTATGTAGACTTAGGTCTCCCTGCCAAGGCCTAAGCAGTTCCAGATCCTTCTTTTCTTCTCCAGGTACTGGAGAAAGCCAACGGTCATAGTCAACCTGGTTCACAATGACCGGCATTCTATTATGAATCGGCCTTAGCTTTTCGCAAGCTTCCGTAACAATAATCGTAGCGGATTCTATGGTTTCACCAGGACCTTCCCAATGGTCCCAAAGCCCTGCAAAAGCAAATATCTCTTGACCAGGAATAGTAATATACCAAGGTTCTTTTTTGCCATTTAACATTTTCCATTCATAAAAGCCGTCTGTGGGAATAAGACATCTTCTTCGTTTAAAACTTTCTCGAAAAACGGGCTTGGTAGAAACGGTTTCAGCTCGTGCATTGATCAAGCTATAGCTGCTTTTCTTTTCCTTTGCCCAGTGAGTAATTAGTCCCCAGCGAAGCAGGTCAGCTTTGTTCTTTCCATCAGTTTTCCTTACAATCAGGATGGAGGTCGATGGAGCAATGTTGTAACGGGGTTGAATTTCAGGAAGTAGTTCTAGATTAAAAACCTGTTTTATGACTTTCGGTGGAGTATGAAGAGAAAATCGGCCGCACATAATGAGGTTATAGTTCTAAATAGCTTTAATAAATCTATTTTTCTATAGTCACTCTTCAAATAATCTCGAATAGTTCTTTATCATTTAATTTCTCATAAATGTTCCCATAAAAAATGACATTTAATAGTAAAACTTCTAGATGCCCCAAAGACATATAAATAACCTGTGTTGTCTCCAGATGAACCTAACTAAAAAAGAACAAGTTATCCTGTTGGATTAGACCATCTTTTTATCTCAATTTCCCAATACTTCAGAGATAAGGCGTGGCCCAAGTATGGCCGACGCTGCCAGCAAACCAGACATCATAACTCCTGCAATACCTAGACCTGTACGACAACTGGCACCGCAAAGGAGAAGTCCATCAATCTCTGTCCTTGCTCCTGGGCGACCAAAAAGAAATTGTTTCGGTGTGGCTGCAATCCCATAGCCTGTTCCACCCGTTGACAGTGTATAGCGGCTATGCGTCAGTGGGCTTGCGAACTCTTTATAGACAATGTTCTCTGGTAAATTGGGAAATGCACGCCGTGTGAGCTCGATGAGTCGTCTACCAAAGATTTCCTTGCGTTCCTTATAGAGAGTTTGATTTCGGTACCTATTGTTCTTTCCTTCTTCAGTCTGAACTGCCCATGCTTCAGGCTGGCTTGGAGCAACGGCTATAAGCTGCAGGTTATAAATCCCCTCTGGGGCAAGCCTTTTATTTGTTGGATCCTTAACAGAAGCAATTGAAACAAAAACTGTTGGAGCTTCTGGAAACTCTCCCCTAGCCACTTGTCGATATTGGAGTTCATGATCATAACTGGAATGGATCCAATAGTTGGTAGAGAAGTGATTTTGCTCGAAGACAGACTTACGTACACCCAGGTAGGCAACAAAAAGCGCAGGAGCCATTTCCCACTGGCGAACTCTTTGCAAGGATTTTGAAGGCATATTGTCTTCCCCTACCAGCTCCAAGAATGTCTGCTTAACATCGGCATTAGAAATGATATATTTACCCTCAACCTCTTGAACACCCAGATAGGGATTTCTAAACTGTACTCCAACGGCTTTTCCCTTTCGTACCAAGATCTTTAGGACCCGACTTCGAAGAAGTATCTTTCCCCCCGCTTCCCCGATTGCAGCTGCCAGTTTATCGGAGATGATTTGGCCACCACCTCTGGGGTAATAAGCCCCTTCCAAATAATGTTCAGCAATACCCGCCCCAATAAGCAGAGAAGCTCTACTCGGGGGAAGGGCGTAGTTAGCGTGTTGACCTGCAAGCACAGCTTGAAGAAGGAGATCAGAGGTACAACTTTGTAGAAACTCACCAAACGATCGGTTAGCCCAACGAAGAAGTTGTGGGGAGGAAAAAATATTCCAGAGGGTTTTCATGGGATTAGCCAATCCTCGGAGTAGCCGCTGCAATGAATAAAGAATAAGACAATAGCGGTCAATTCCACCCCTTTGCTTAGGGAAACTTTCTATGAGTCGACTCCTAAAGACCTCTATACCTTTGGGAATGCGGAACGAAAACTCGGGGAAAAGAAGAGTATCGAAACCATTGGGATCCATCTCTTCAAAGACGATCGGCTCGGATCCCGCTGCACGCAAAATGGAGGGAATAAGGCCACCAGAATGACAGCCACCTAGATAGTGAAGTCCAATATCAAACTCGTATCCTGGACGCGAGAAGATCGTAGCATTTCCACCGGCAACTGTATGTTGATCAAGAACAAGGACTTTTTTCCCTCTGCGAGCTAGTAGGGCTGCAGCCGTTAACCCCCCGGTCCCAGCACCAATAACGATAGCATCGAATTTTGAATCTGGGAGAGTCCGGAAGCGGTCAGGAGTATTCATGTTGTATTGATATCTTGTATTAATGCCTACAGAAAAACCGAAGAACGATTTAAATCAAAGAAAGGGAAACTACAGTATCATAAAAATCAAGTAAGCTTATCACACATAACTCCTTGTAAAAAGGTGTTATTAAATTTGCTCATCAAAGAAACCCATTGAGATGGTTATAAAAATACAAAGTCTCAGTCCTACCCTTAAGCAAACAGGGTTATTTCTAGCCGCCTCTTACAGGCACTTTAGAGATAAAGAGACACTTGTTGCTACCGAGGAAATGCTTGTGCAAGGTTAAAGTTATAAAAAAGCAATTAGTTAAGGGACTTGGAGAAAGAAGGGTTGCTCAAGGCTTTTGTTTTTATCTTCCTACAATTTGCCATGTGCCATCGTAAGCAGCTTCAAGTTCCATTTCGTTTATCACCAAAACATTAAGTACCTTATCCCCCAAGTTCACAAAACGGGCTAACGAACTTTTGTCTTTCCGCTTTCTTTTTAAATTCAAAATCAAGCTATATGGAAATTTGAATAATTAGGACAAAAAAATGTTGTTCAATGCGTCGTTTAGTCTCTGTCTTGAAAGAATAGGACAAAAACGGGTCAAAATACAAGCAATTTACTGTTAGTCCTTTATTTCAATTATAGATATTTTCCTCCCAATATTATCAAAAATGAAGGCATAAAAGAATGTTTTTTTCCTGTAGCCTAGATCTTTGGAAAAGTAGTTTTCCAATAAAACATATTTTTCAAAAGCCAATTTTTTTCTTTCTTTTCCTTTCCCAATCGCTTTTTAGCCAAACCATTCAATCACCTAATCCTGAAAATATTGCTTTGCTTCCTGAAATAACTGTTGAATCAGCCGCTCCTTCTTCAGAAGTTCTCCCCACGGAGAGTTCTTCAGTCTACGGACTAAATCTAAAAGTCCTTGATACTCCAAGACAAATCACCCCCATTAATCAAACTCTTATTCGCTCTTCTGGCATGGCCGCCCAAGGATATATTGATCCTCTAAGTACCGCTTTTTTAATAGCTGGAGCGATTAGCGAAAATAGTGGAGCAATGATGGCTGCTCCTTCTATCCGAGGAATGGCTGCTCAACCCTACATCAATGGTATTCAATTCACCTCTCTCCAAGCCGGAATGCCCCTTACACCATTTAACTGGAATATGGTTGAATCAGAAGATATTACCGAAGGACCCGCCAATGCCGTATTTGGTCAACAACAACCTGCTGGCGGGACTGTAAACTATATCACAAAACAGCCTTACTTTGATCAATTTCGAGGCCAACTTTGGGATACAACCGGTATGTATCAAAACTATATGTGGGGAGTAGATTTAGGAGGTCCAATCGATAAAGCCCACAACATCGCCTACCGGTTGAGCTACATGGGTATCGAAAATGGAAGCTACTATCAACCTAATGTGCATAACGATCAAGAAAACATTTATTTTGCCCTAGGTACTCGACCATCTGAAAACTATTCAGTCGATTTTATCTCAGATTTTGGGACTTATGACTTTACTCCAATGATGTCTTGGATGAATAGACCAACCACAGCGCTTATCCAGAACGGACTTTACAATACAGGTGCTTTACCTCTTTCTCAAATCCAGATCGGACCAATAAATAATCCAGGGTTTGCAACATATGCTGGACCTTTGGAACCGATTAGTCGCCGATTGGTTGCCAATAATCCCGAAAGTATAGGTAGAGCTTACAGCGGTTTTGTCCAGCTCATACAGAAATTGAAACTGGGAGAAAATATCCAGCTTAGGAACAATACTTTTGTCTACTATGGACGAAATGTCGTGGTTGCACCTGCCTCCTACTATACCGAAGTGGCTATGGGTGACTATGAGATCGATAACCGCACTGAATTGCTCATTTCTTTCTCCACACCAATCGGTCAATCGAAAGAAAATGTTGGGAAGCAAAAAAGCTTTTTAGGTCAACTACTCTTCGATCATCAGCTCGATACAGGAGTTGAATGGGGATTTGAACATAATCTTGATTATGAATCTCAACTTTATTTTGGAAGTGCCAATGCTTGGGATATTCTCCGTACAAGTCCTACCAGTTGGAACTTTACTCAAACCGCATTCTTTCAATCCCTGATCCGTAACCCACAAGCACCTGGGGGTGGAGAATGGCCAATTCCAGGATTGCCCGGTGTCTATTTCGAGCCTCTAAACGGAAGTGCGGGGACTACCGATTGCAACTACTGGACAGTCGCTCCTTTTTTTCAACATTATCTAGCAATTAGTGATAAGTTGTCAATCCTCATTGGTGCTCGAGCCACAACTTATTTCATTTCGAGTCAGACCCCACCTGGTACTCCCCCAGAACTGTTCGTCCAAGCACAAACCATCCAGGAACTTCCAATGATTAATGCCAGTGTCAGTTACAAAGTTTTTCCCTGGTGGACAGCTTATTTTAATTACAACTTCCTCTATGTTGCCAATGTGGGAGCAGTTGGAGGATTTAATGTTTATCCCACTGGTTTACCTTCATCTGAATTTAACCTACAAGAGCAACTTTTTGAAGGCGGATTTAAATGGAGCCTTCTGCACGACAAGCTTTATGCGTCACTGGCCGGTTTTTCCCAACAAATTCCACTTTTTAACTTCGTCGATGTCCCTCCCACCCTAGCTACAATAACAGGCTTAGAACTGAATCTTACCTATCAGCCGACTCGTCATTTCTGGATGCGTGCCGGCACCTTCTTTTCCCAAGGAGTTGAAGATTGGGCTGGACTTCCTTTTGGACCTCCCATGTCACAAACTTATTCTACAGCTCTTGCTCTTCGAGCCAACTTACCCCTTAACAACTACCAAAGTTTTCCTCCAGCCAACTATCCCTTTATTGGTTGGCCTCAAGAGGTAATCAATGCCATGGTTAGCTATCAGACTGATTTGGGATTGGGCATAACTGTGGGCGGTCTTGTCATGAGTCCCCAATTTCTTGGATATAACTATGCGACAGCAATCCCCTGGCAATTTTTAATCAATGCTAGGGTATTCTACTCAGCCCCTAAATGGGAAGCTTCCCTTTGGATTTATAATCTAACAAACGAACACTACTGGCTACCTTATGCCATTGGTTCCATGCCGGATCGTACCAATGACTATGGGGGTATTGTTGCTGGCTTGCCCTTTTGGATACAAGGAACGGTAGCATGGAAATTTTAATGTAATCATGTTATAGTTTTTGAGTTTTGATTTAAGAAGTATTGTTATAACCAGGCTATAGTTTGTAGTATCCGATTTATACTTCCCTAATAGTTGATTAAAGGAAGAATTTTAACGAAATGCTATATGAATATTAATAGAGGTCTTTTTATAGAGCCTAGTTCTTTATATAGTATTTAGTGCTTTAATTAATAAAATGATCAAATTACATTAATAGGTGATTTCATAAAAAATGAATTTAGATGTTTTTGCATTATGGAAAGAATTTTTGTTTTTTTGATAAACATTAGTCATCTCTATACTTGATACTGTCCTTTTTTAGACGATATGATTTCCCGCGATATGGATGTACCGGTCACTCGAGTTCAGATTCCATATTCGAAGCTTCAAGCCCTACCAAAGGAAGAGCGTATAGCGTTCTTGCGCGTTGGCTGGCTATTCTCCGAAGTCAATTGGCTTAGGAAGCTATTGATGATTGTTGGAAATCAAAATCTCGGGCAAACAGAAATGCCAGCCACTCACTGGCTTCGAACACTTCTTTTGACGACAATTTGTGGAAAAATGTATGAAGGTTGGAAGATAATCTCCAGTGATAAGAATTATATCAGGAAAATAGTAGCGCACCTACTAAAGAGCGATGACAAATTCAAGAAGGAGCATGAAACATTAAATAGTGATTTAAAAAAAGGTTCTTTTATCGAAAAGATAAGACATAACATCGGCTTTCATTATCAGCTTAAGGATTTTGATCAATGGCCTCCACACGCTCAAGATGGTGACCAGTTACTCTCCGTTCTTTTTACCGAATACGATGGCGACATGCTTCCCTCGTTGCCTGTGGTTCCTCTCTTCGAAACCGTAGCCCGATTACATCGATCTTCTAACAATCCCGAACCAAACACTTATGAAGAATGGGAAAAGAGCCATTTGTCTTCATTAAACGAAGTAAGCAAGACCTCAAATTGCTACTGCGTTTACTTGCAAAAGATTTTCCTGACAATGCTGAAAGAAATAGTTCAAGATGATTGCAATATATCATACGAGAAGGTCGAAAATCCTCCTGCATACAATGCTCAACAAATTTATTTTTTTATGACACCTCCATCCAATGAAACGTACGACCAACTTAAAAAAGAACTCAATCCTGATAAAGGATAACAAAACTTCTTCTACTATTCTGAATCGCAACTTATTGATACTAAACGCAATGGTTTTTTCTGCTTAAATAACCCACTTGAGTTGAACGAAGTTCGAAGAAAGTCTAGTTTCAAATCAGTGCCTTCAGTTTTACGATTCTGCAAGAAGATTGCGATTAAAAGTCTAACAATTATGGCAAGGTAACACATCCTGAACTCTAACAAGTAGACTGTGTATCGAAGTCTTCTATCTTGTCCTTGAAATCCACATCAAAATGATGCCTGCTCCTTCCTCCACTTTTTTCTTCTATGAACTATCTATTGATAATTTTGACCATAAAAACAAAGAAAGCTAAGATCACTTAGCTATTGCATAATCCCTTTAAATGATGAGCCTTCAGATTTTTCCAGTCCAAGAAATGTTCGTTCTTGCATCGCGTCATAGATTTTGAGAATTTCTTGCTTCGTTCGATAATCGCCGAAGCGTTTCTCATCATTGCTACGAATAATCGGAAACTGGTCTAGAATATAGTCTACGGCATCACGAGGTTTAGGGAAAAATTCTTTAAGTATGCCCAGCTCTCCCGGACTCTCTGCGACTACAGCCCATTCCTGAATAGCTCGTCGCCATCCGCCATCAGAATCAGCAGGTAGATAGAGGTGGAAGAAGAGGGCATCCAACTCGCATCGGAGTCGAAACCGTCGCTCCGGATCGTAGAGGAAAGGTGGGCCCTCGTATCCGAGATCACGGGCAAAGGGCTCTAAGTCATATGCAGTATAGGTCAATTCGAGCACACGAGAACGAATGAAGTCTGCAATGTTCTCGGTTGAAGACCATGGACAAGGTTTGTCAAAGGATTGAGGCGAGAAGATCGGTAATTGCTTCATGATGAAGCATGCGAGACTCGTCCCACCTAACTTCTGTCGCGTACAGTAATCAAAGGACAATGAATTTAACGCTGCTACTAGAAGTACGATATTCTCAGGCGAGATAGGGAAGATTAAAGGGTATTTGCCACTTACCGCCACTCGAGGAATAACAGACGCAATGACTGTGCGCTCGTCGGTAGACCTTGCAATGTCTCGCCAACCCAGAAGCCATCTCCGGTTCCAACGATCAGCAAGCCTTTTATCAACCTCCTGCTCGGCTATCCAGTAGCGAGGAAGTATCCGGTAATGTGGATTAGCCAAGCGTTCAGGTAGTATTTCGGGAAGCTGCGTGCTTTTGGAGCCTCGCGGCTGATCTAAGTAATCTCCAAAGCGGTGATTAAACTGGTGAATCATCTTGGCTTCATAAAGTGGCAAAAAGTGCTCTTGATCCCGAACGAAAATGTTGCCTTCCAAATGATAACCTTGTTCTTCAAGATCTGCCCGCGTACGAAAGAGGTGAGAATCATTAGCCATATGAAACATGGCCTGGAATTTGATTCCCCATGGGTTACCAACCACTCCACTGTCTTCCCTAATCAGTACGGGCACTCGACGATATATGGCCTTGGTCAGTTCGGCATCGGTTCGGCTGCGAAAGATAGGCGCCGTTCTGGTATTAGGATTGAGAAGCTTAAAATCTTCCAGGGCGAGAGTGAAGCGACGATTAGTATCGGCTAAATCACTTACTTCATGGCAAAAAAAAGCAAATTCTGCTCCTAAAGAGTGGTCAATTTTTTCCATTGCATTTCGCGTCTGTGAATCCATCGAACAAGTAGTTACTCGCTCTTTTCTGTGCAAAGTCAGTAGAGAGAACTTGTAGCTTCGGTGAATTTCAGGGAATATTCCTTGACGGTTCTCAAAATCAAACATGCTCACGAGTTCGCCATGCTCGATTAAGTATTCAAAAAAAAGCTTGTTTGTGTCATCGGTGGCGATACCAGTGGGAACGATTATGCCTGCACGTCCGTACGGACCGACGAGCTGTAACACGGTTTCAGCGAAAACGGAGTAGGTATTGATGTCCCCCCTTCCGGTCAATGGATAACGACCGCTTGTGCGAATAAACTGACTGCTTGCATCGGCGTGTCGTTTCGCTTGTTCGAATTCAAAAAACATGTTCTTTTCTGCCTGTACATCTGAACGCTTAAGTTCTTCTATTAGTTTATTACGCGCAGCCGCATTGGGGGCGTTTGCAATTTCAGGATTACGGTTTGCAAAAAACTCCTGTTCCTGGAGCTTGATTCGTTCCCATGGTGGATTGCCAAGAACAACATCGAAGCCGCCTTTTTCCATAACCTCAGGAAAAGCAACGTGCCAGTGAAAGAACCTATGTTTGCGGGCAAGCTCTCGTGCAAAATTTTCGACCTCACGACGACTCTCAATGCCAAGCACTACCCGATATAGATCTTCAGTAACGGGGACACGATCCAATGTCTCTTTGATCTTGGGAGCAAAAAATGCAGCCACGAACAGATCTGCTTGGAGTTTTATACGTTTTTGTGTGGTATTCTCCTCCACTTTCTCCCATGCGGACCGTTTGCTTGCAATGTCTTCCAACGTTTCTTCGGGCATTTTGTCGAAATCAGCAGTGACAGCAGCGATCGACTTAAGGCTATCAGGATCAAACAAGTTGCCTTGTACAAAACCTTCCATAGCTCGATTTTCTCGATTTTTATTTCGAAGACTGCAACAGATCACTTTGCAATCTCCTATTAACTCTTTGTATGCATCATTTGGAATTCCCTTCTCCAAGATGGAGGGATCAAGCACTCCAACAAGACTATCTCCACACTGAATATGGTGGTCGAGGAATGTGAGTGGTTTACTAGGTTCAATTGTTTCTATCCAGAGAGCAGTACGACAAAGTTCAACCGCTAGTGGGTTACGATCCACTCCATAAATAGAATGCTGGACTACCTCACGCAATGCATGCTGTCGCGTGATCTCATCAGGAGTATCAGTACCAGATTCAAGACGAGCAATTTCGGTTGCCATGCGACGAGCGGCAGCAAGGAGGAAGTGCCCTGATCCACAGGCAGGATCAAGGATCTTAAGATCAAGAAGCGCTTTCCGAGGGTTTCCCGAAGAGTTTGCGATAACATCCGCCATAACAGGTTCGAGTGCCGATTTTATGAGTTCGTTAACAAGGACAGCAGGAGTGTAATAGGATCCTGTCAACTTGCGTTCCGAAGTACTCTTTTTCTCTCCATTGGATCGCTCAATAAAATCAAATTTCCAAGGTCTTGTGTTTACATCTATTTGTGGATGGAGTTCGAGAAGGCTTTCGTATACAGAACCTAGCTCCTCCATGCCTATGTCGCGATAGTTTACCCTGGCAAGTCTACCGTTAGTTTGGAAAAAGCCGAGACTTCGAATTGCCTCGAGCAAGAATTTGTTGCTGATCTGTCCAGTCTCCAATATCTTGCATTGATTTTCCTCAAATAGCCCACCTAATGCAGGTAATCCCAAGGTTTGTTCCCCTCGTGCTAGGCAGCCAAAGAGAATCTTCAAGCCCTGCCATAAATCATCGTGGTGATCATAATGGCGACGTTTGCCTGCGAAATCTCGCAGCTTTGCAAGACTATAGCCTTGCTCATAGATGGCACGCTGGTCGTCGGTTGCCTGCGATATATGAAGAAGATTGCGCTCTTCAGCAGTAAAGAGGAATAGAAGTCGGTATACAAGACGCAGTAGTTGTTGAAAATAATCTTGGACTGCAACCTGTCCTTCCTGAAGTGCAATCTGCAAATAATCATTTCCTGGATGCTGCAAAAAACCGTTGCCGAGCTGGAGCAACCCATTCTTGACTCCTTCCCGTAAATGTTCGAGCGCCCGTTCGCCAGTTTGGTGCGCTTCGACTCTCCACCGTTCTATTATCGTTGAAGCTGCTTTACCATCTGCCGATCTGAAACGCGAGGCATGAATGATCAGCCAAAGTGTTGCAAAATCTGGATAAAGCTGTTCGGAAAATATCAAATTGAGGTCAGCCTCAACATACGCTGGTCGAGTTAAACTTGGATTATTTCGCAGGACTCTTATCTTGGCACCATTGGAGATAATGCCCCACCGCACATCATTACTCGCATTCAGAAAGTCCTGCATAAGCGCATGTGGCGATCGACGTCGTCCTTCACTTCCAAATCGTAAATCAGCCCGATCGAGTTCAAACTGGATCGTGGTAAAGAGAATTGGCATGGAACCACCCAAGGCCAAGTGAGTAATTGGGAAAGAGTGTCCATCAATAACTAACGGAGGAGTACTAACAAGGTCATCGAAGCCGAAAATTTTTTTGAACAACGGCACAAGCCAGCCGTCAATACCAACTTCGTTGGTTATTAGATCTGCCTGTTCACGACCTTTAGTATAATTTGCATATAAATCATTCGCTATTCGCCAATAACGTGCAAGTTCCTCTCTAAGGACAAACGAACGAGTCAAGCCATAATCGTGATTGGACTGATTTGTGGCTTCCTGTGCAGCTATCACGTTCAGAAACTCCGGAGGGAAAATTCCACCCTCTACCCGCAGGGCTATGAAGCCGGTTTTCTTACGATTTCGAGTAATAGTCCAATTTCTCATAACTTTCATTTTCTTCTTGCCATTTCGAACTATCAGCCGGTCTTCAAAGCTTAGCCATGGGGATGAGCACGTAGAGTCCAATTTTGTCAACGGGAGGCACCGAGATAACGCGGTAGCGTATTCCACAGGCATCGCTTGCTTCTCGGACACGACGATGATCCGCAAGCAGTTCTACAGCTCGACGTTCTGCAATCTCAGCAAAACTAGCCCCAAGTTGGGGATTGAGCCTAAGTGCCTGAGTCAGAAAATGAACCTTCTGACCATCTTCCATGTTTCGGCTAGGTTTCAGAGAAAGAAGTCCCAATGCATCTACCTCATTTAATATTTTTGGAGCTTCCGTTCCACGGATTGCAACTCCGAGACATTCTTCAGCTAACAATACTTTCATAGGAGTATAACGTCCAAGTTCATCGCGTTTTTCGACAGTAATCTGGTAACGCAACCGAAGGAGATAAACGATTGTCCGTGCATCTACTGCATCTGTGAACATTGCACTATACCGTGCTCCAAAATTCGGATTTTCATCTTCCAGGGCACTCTCAACGATATAATCACCCAAGATAGCGACAAGAGGATGAGTCCTGTGAATATGCAGTACGCTGCTCGGAACTGGATTCTGAAAACCAACACGGATGGTGCCTTTGAGTCCAACCTCTTCCAGTCGATCACGAAGTTCGCTACGCAAATGATCCAGCGGAAATTTCCAATGATCGCAACAACATTCCAGCGGGGCACCGAGCCGTTCGGCAGCTTTCGATACGAATCGCTCGACATCTGATGCACCTCCGAGTATGGAAACCGCCTTGTACCACTCTGGCACCACTTCTTCAGGTCGCAAACGGCGTTGAGCAAAAACAGTACGAGTCATCTTGCCACGCGCTATTTCCCAAGCATTGTCAACCTCCGCCTCTATCTCTCCGAAGTCGAATGCAAGTTGTTGCGTAGCTTCAATCTTTCGTCCCTTTTTTATCAATACAGACTTCATAATAGCATCGATAACCTTGGTGCTGTCCTCAGGCAATGGTACCGTAATGCCAAGCTCCTTGCGAATCTTCTCTGCTTTTCGCAGGATCACTTTTAACACAGCACCATCGACTGGATTATTCTCACCATAGATCATAAGGCAACGTACTACTTTAGAAGCTTGGCCAAAGCGGTCAACTCGCCCTTCACGTTGCTCATGACGAGTAGGATTCCAAGTCAGATCGTAATGGACCACTGCATTAAAAAATTGCTGTAGGTTAACACCTTCCGATAAGCAATCGGTAGCAACAAGTACGGGAGAGACTCCATCTGGTAACTCTCTGAGTGCTTCTATTCTTTCTTCTCGCTGGTCAGGAGTGAGCTCTCCTGTTACAACTATGACGGACGCTTTATGCTCTGGAAGTAAAGACTTCAATTGTTCAGCCACGTAGTAAGCTGTGGCGATATACCGGCAAAAAATCACTGGTTTGAATCCCTGATTCAGGAGCTTAAGAATTTCAGTCGAGACAATGGCGATTTTAGGATCGGACTTCAGACCACGCAGTTTTTCAGCTTGCCTAATAAGCATCCGAAGCACTGCAGCATCTTCTGGTGATTCTACCGTTCCAGCTGGAACAGTTTCATTAAGTGTTAAAATATCATCGGCCATTCCGTCAATGACCGTCTCAATAGCTGTCTGGTCAAGCTCAGCGATTTGCTCGGCTTCGTTTCCTCTCTCCACCACTTTTAGGCGGGTGCGAAGAGCAAGTGCGGCTGCTGCAGGGCTCGATGAGATGCACCGAAGTAACGCAAGAGCTGCCCACCACGACATGCGTCGTTCCAGTTCTGTTTTTCCCTCAGCACTTTGAACCATGCTTTGAGCATAATCAAGAACCATGTCGAAGAAATCTCCCCATGATCCGTTTAATTTGTAAGTTGCTTCTCTACTTTCACGCACAGGAAACCCAATAGAATCTCGCCATTCCGTAATGTCGCTACGTCGCCTCTGAACGAAATGATTGGCTAACTTTTCACGCAAGTGTCGACGTTCTTCTCCTTCCGGCAATTCACTCAAGGCACTAAAACAGGGGTCAAGGAGAGCAAGGAGATTGTAAAAAGCGACATCATAACCGGAATGTGGTGTAGCGGTAAGGAAAATCATGTGCCTGTTACTCTTTTTAGCAAGACCCTTAATAAGCTCGTATCGTTGATGACGTATCCTTGTGCTCGATTGAACACAGGTATGAGCTTCATCAATGATCACAAAATCCGGGCAGGCACGGAAAAAGTCCTCTCGACGCCTATCAGATTTAATATAATCTAGAGATACTACTGTGAATGGATAAACCTGGAAAATTGACTCGTCCGGCCTTAATCCTTGCTCCAGACGGGGTACGGTTCCAGTGCGGACTGTTTCAGCTTCTATATTAAATTTGGATGCCAGCTCCTTTTGCCATTGCTCGCAGAGATGTGGTGGACAAATGACTACTATTCGTTCGATCTCGCCTCTGTCGAGCATCTCTCTTGCAATGAGACCAGATTCAATCGTCTTCCCAATTCCGACATCGTCGGCGATCAGGAGCCGAATAGTTTCGAGCTTGAGTGCCATGAGTAATGGTACCAACTGGTAAGCGCGAGGCTCTACAGAGATGTTACCGAAACAACGAAATGGGCCAGCCCCTGTCCTCAATTTCAGACGCAACGCATCACGCAGAAGCAGGGCACTATCCCATGCACCTGGACAAGGAGTATCGGGCAACTCGAATGTTGCAGGTTTCGGTTGCACAGACTCAAGTGGCAAATAAATGAGGGTGGCGTCATCCTCACTGCCACCGAGAGGACGGAGTCGTAACAGATTTGGCCGAGTTTCTGGCAACACTACCCATTCACGTCCCCTTGCCTTAACCAGAGTTCCAGGTTGATAGGAAATCTTTAAGCTCATAGGCATTCATTCCATGAATCACTAACCAAAAGACTCAACAGATGCAGAGGTATCTGTGGAACCGAAAAGCCATCTATACCTAGAGAGAATTTCGGGCCAGGATTTTTGGTCGGCAGGAAATCGTATAACGGTATACCCCGCATCCTCAAGTCTTGCAGTTATCGTTTGATCTAATGTCTTTTGAGTATTGCCCGCGTGATGAGGACCGTCGATGTATATAAGAGTCTGTTTGCTCTCGTAAGCAAAATCAGGCCTGGTCTTAAAAGATTCGAGATAAGGTTGCGCTTTATCTGGAAGGTGAAATCCACCATCTTTTAAAAATCTAAGCCATTCCTTTTCAAGCGTGGATACCGAAGCATTAATCATCTGCTCAAAGCTCTCGCTTGAATTATAGGAACTCCCACTCGTGCTTCGAGTTACCCTCGTAAGACGGCAAAGGAAATCGAGCATCATCTCGTTCTTTCTATCAATATCTTTATGTTCGAGTTGGTTCCGATAACTAAGAAGACAACGGTAACAACCAGCCTCGCAAGTATAATATTCGTTTTTAAGGTCTTTATAGTCGATCCATTGACCCGAAATTGAACTAAAGTGACAAATTTCCAGTGCTTTTCGAGCAATGCGTTGTATGGCTTTGGCATCGCTAGCGATTCGAGTCAACACGCCTGCACCACCTTCGGCCGCCTCGTAGAATAGTATGCTTCGTCTATTTTCCATATCAGGCAAAGGTTCAGCAGCAAGCTCAGCTTCTTCCAGCTGGAATTCCTGTTCAATTCCTCGCTTGAAGGCGTATTGAAGCGTAGTCATAACCTCTTTTGGAAATGTTCCTTTTGGAATTAAGATGAGTGCATTACGCGTGTCTTCGACAAAAGGTGTAATACGTTCAATCTTTTTCCCTTCCCTCACGGAATCATCCTCATCATCCGTTGGCGCCTGAGAATCTTTACACCACTCGCCTGTTTTAACGTCAATGGCAAAACCGTAAATCGACTTGTCTTTGCGGCGTCGCCAACCGAGATTGACCCTCCAGATTGTAGCCGCAGGACCATAGTGGAGTTCGAGTATCTTTTTGCCCCCCTCGATAAAAACTGATGACTGAACACGAGGTTTCCCATTAGTCATGGCGAAATGTAGAGTAGTGATCATCTCGTAACCCTGACGTTGTCGTTCTTCATCATCCGAAGTAATCCGCATCGCACGGCGGGTTGAAACCTGTTCTATTCGATAAAGGTTATAGATAAGGCGTCCACCATCGAGTTTATAACCGCAATTGACGCAACACTCGAAACGGCTTTGCTCTCCGAAGTGTCCGTATCCGCAGTTAGGGCATAATCGGGCGGTTTTTAGCGTAAGCCATGAAGAAGTCGTAACGCTGCTTTCGTCACTAATTGTTAAAATCGCGCGTTTGACTCTATAAGTGCTGCCTTCATGATAGATTATCGATCTAGGTCCGAATTCACTTAATCCGATAAAGCGAGGCCGACTCAGAAAAGTTTCTCGGGCAACTTTTCCCTTTCTCCCTGGAATGAATGCAAGCAATGGTAAACGAGGGAAATTATATCCAGGCAAGAACCCTTCAGAGGCGAGATAGCGATAAGTATAAAAATCGGAATTCATCGTTGCTTTCGCGTCAAGGAGCAGGGAATTCTGCATAAAGGCTTCGTCATGGCGAGTCTTAGCCTCACGCCTTTCTTGTTCAGTGGCTGCAGCATTACTAAGGATATCTTGAGCAAGCTCCATTTGTTTTTTCGTTGCCCGATACAGTGAACGCCAACGTTGAAACGCATTATTGAACTGGTGAGGAGCTCCTTTAATCACATTTTCAAGCCAACTCGGGGTATTCCATGGGGCCCGTGCGACATCGAGATCATCCCTGAGCATGGCAAGAATGCGGTTACAACGATAAATTGACTGGGCAACCACAGTCGGCTTGTTGATTTCTATTGCAATGTCTTCGCGCAGAGGAAGTTTATCCGTATCATCTAAGTCAAGGACATCGCGCACTGAATCGCCGAGTTTCTTTCCAGTCTCAGCAAGCCAGACCGCATGAAGATGACTCTTTACTAGATCTTCATTAGCTAGATCAATTGTTGGAGGGTTGACTGCGCCAGCGACCATACGCGCTGGATCGGAAAAGAAGTACTGATCATGAGGTGATTTTGCGGCACAATATGTGATCACCAGTGCTGGTTGTCCGCTCCGTCCAGCACGGCCGCTGCGCTGGGCATAATTTGCAGGAGTTGGCGGTACATTTCTCATATATACAATGTTCAGAGTCGAGATATCAATGCCTAGCTCCATGGTTGGAGAACAAAACAATACGGGCAACCCATCGGGCTCGAGTTTTCCATTAACGATCTTCTTCTGTGAAAGCCCCCTGCGAAATCGCTCCTCTCTTTCTATCCGGATTTCAGGCTCAACTTGCGCAGTATGCTCACGCGCTTCTAACTGGTGTAAAAAGCGATCAGATTTTTCCAGGAGCTTCGAGATATTCTCATAAAGTGCTCGGTAGAAAGTGTTCAGCTTTCCGGCTTCTTCTACCTCTTGAATCTCAGGACGCCGCCATTCGAAAGCCGAACTGTCAATCCGATAGCCGATAAGTTCCCGGCCAAGCTCGGTCGGTTCCACATAACCATGAATCTTAAGGATACGTAGAATATCGTCGACTATGGCGTTGTATATATCCTCATCGAATTTCGGAGGAAAATGCGGATTATCATTCCAGGTAGATGGAGACCTCAGGAATCGTCCAAAAGAGGAACGCCAAGAAATGAAGATGATTTCCTGACGGGCAGTACTCGTCTTGACACGTGGGACCATATAGCGATTGGAAATAAGTTGTTCGCCTTCGGATAGACCCCAAGGCTCTTTAAGTTCGTTGAAACTACGATTGCGAATCTGTTCCTGGAAACTGGGATCAAGATATATCGTCTTGATACAGAGAGTTTTTCTCATTCTGTCTAGCAATTCTTTAACAACCTTGTACCTTTGTTCAGGTTTTGCTGATGCAAGCAATAAATGTGCTTTCCTCCATTCCGCTTCATCTGAGCAACAATCCTTTATCCCCTGATATTCAATGGATAGCAACTTGAGCTGTTCGAGGTTAGGATTGGTAATCCGCCAACCAGATCGAAGATCAAAATATAGCCGATACCCCAACACGTCGCGCAACGTCTTTATCGTATTCTGTGCCTTAATCCCTTTAGCTTCCGGATTTGCTGCATAGTCGTCGGGTTCGAGATGCAGATGCTCAATAACCTTCTGGGTAAGCATATCGTTTGTGATTCGATGATCAGGATGACTACGAATTGCAGCAAGCAGCGCACCACGCAGCAAGAGGATCTGCACGAAATCGTTGAAATGACCTGCTTGAAGGGATGCATCCTGACGATTATCTGTAAAAGCCAAAATCTTTTTGGCCTGATCGTTGAGATTGGTCTTGATCAAATACTTAAGCGCAGAGATTGTGAGGATGGTAGTCGCAGAACTGCGCCCCTCGCTCGACAATCCAGAAAGTTTGGTAAGATCACTGCGTACGTTTCCATCATAGGATACGCCACAGCGTAGGCAGAACCGGAAAGGACTTGATATGAACCAAGCACGAAGACCATCGCTAACAACCTGTCCGTTCAGACCGAGTTGAATCAAAATCGGTTGATATTGACGATAATTGGCTTTCAGCCGACCTGGATTTGTAGTGAAGTCAAGCCAATCTTCAGGATAGTGCTTTTCGAAATTGTTTGGATCGAAGATGCCTTCGTAATCAGGCATGAGATATCCAGATTGAAGTTCTTCATTTTTGCTCGATTGCTCAGTAAAATCTCGAGGGCTGAACGATTGTGGTTGCTTGTTGACCATGGTCGCCCAGACTGGGAAGTACTCTTGCCCGCATTCGCGGCAAAAACAAAGATTAAATAGACTGCGTTGACGATCGCCTGGTTTAAACTGTTGACCATCGACCGTGATAAATCGTTTTCCTTTTTCTTCCAGCGTCGAATAGACATTCCAAGCACCACTGATAAACTGATGGAGACGAAAGGCAAAAAATGGACGTCCCTTGTCATCGCGAGTTTCATACGCTTTGAGCAGAAAATCCGCTAAAAATGAATGGCATTTGTCTTGGAGAAGCCCGCTTTCCTTTGAAAGCTTACTTGCAGCTTCGTCAATAGTCAGAGGATGTGAAATGCGAACATATTTATCTCCTTGCATTTCAAGGCCTAGTCTTTGTTCAATCCAAGCTGCAACTGGGTGCATAGCAAGATCATTCCAACTTGGTGCTGGAGGAATGCCAGCCATTATGGCTTTAGCAAGTGCGCTACGATCAATTGGTACTTCTTTTAAAGTTACCCGTTCGATTGTCTCAGTAATGATATTTTCCGCTTTGACTTTCGTACCGAAAAGTCGTGTAGCAACCTCAGCGACAGCGCAAGCACGCGTTGTTGCATCCCCCTCTGATGCCATGGTTGCAGAAGTACCAATACAGAGAAGCTTGTCGTTGAAGCGTTCACGAACACGGCGTACAAGCATGGCAACGTCAGCGCCCTGCCTACCGCGATAAGTATGCAGTTCGTCAAGCACTAGGAACCGCAGTCCAATGGCAAGGGAACGGATAGAAATATCGACAGGGAGGAAACGAGTCATAATCAGCTCGAGCATGACATAGTTGGTGAGGAGGATATCCGGTGGATCTTTCGCAATCTTCTCCCGCTCATCATCTTTTTCCTGACCAGTATAACGGGCGAAAGTGACAGGAGATTCACCTTTTTTATAGCCATATTTGAGGAACTTCTCAAGTTCCTCAAACTGGCTGTTACACAGAGCATTCATTGGGTAGACTACAATTGCAGAAATCCCCTTACATTCCCCGTCCGCACGCTTGCGCCGCAATATGTCATCTACAATCGGTATTAGGTAACCAAGTGACTTGCCTGAGCCCGTTCCAGTGGTCAGAATATAGCTTTCCCCTCGTCGAGCTGCCTCAATTGCATCGTGCTGGTGCTTGTGCAGTATAATTGGCTCACCAACAGGATTGTCCGCAGATTTTATTCGGAAGATCTTGGCACATTCAGGATCAAGGATACCTTCTTGGATTAGATTGTCGATCTTGCCACCTGAAACGAAATTAGGGTTGATCTGGATCAGAGGAGATGGCCAAAATCGACCATTTCGATAAGCTTTATCAACCTCCTCTTTGATGTCTTCAGCAAGGATTTTAGTAAAACTACGCGAAAAACGTTCATAATCCTCAATCAATTTATTGCGGAATTCAAATACGTTCATAACTTTCTTTGATCTTGATCTGGTCAATATCGGTTAGGTGATAGAATGGCAGGTAGAAAAACACGTAGATACATGACCTTTGCCGTAATTCTCAAGCCAGAAAAAAATTCCCGCCAATGGTAAAAGTATAATAAGAACCAGTGCAGCGTATATTTACGGTTACAATTGGCTTGCGCACAATGCCAATTCGTGAGGGTTGATGCGGATATTGGTTTCCATGTCTCAGCAAGACAGTTAAAAACACTCAAAAGATTAACAGAATCCATTCTTTTTACAATAATATGCAGAGAGGCATATCACAATATCTTTTCTTATCTAGTCAAGGATTTTTTACTTTTTTCAGATTACTGTAATTCTTTTGATTCACTAAACTCTATTAGGATGAGATAACACATCCATTATTCTACATGAATGTTATCTTAATCAACGTAATAAAAAAAGACAATGTGGCTTATAAGTCACCAAAACAGATACCAACATCAATTGATTTATAAGTTTCTATCCAAAGAAATTTGAGAAAAAGAAATAGTTAAACGGAAACTTATCTGTGGAAATGCTTACAGGGCGATGAAAAAGATGTAATTTTTCTCTCTATGGTTGCCGCCCCCAACCAACAAGTAGAAGCACTTACCAAATATATTTATAAACAAAGATTTAATGTCGCAGCAAGTAGGGCTAAAGCTCAAATGTGGCTTCTTTATTCAATCGGTCCAAAAGAACTACACCCAGACTGTATGCGTAAAAAACTATTAGATCATTTCTTAAATTATAAACCAAATCAAATAGATGCTCCTGATTTTGACAAATGCGAAAGCAAATTTGAAAAAGAGATCGCTACCTTGATACATAAAAAAGGATATGCTATTGAACTTCAATACAAGGCTTTATCTTCAGCAAATTATCGCATCGATATCGTCATCAAAGGCAATAACAATCGTCTTGCCATGGAATGTGATGGACCACATCATGAAGAACCAAAACAAATTCAAGATGATATTTCTAGACAACGATTACTTGAAAGATGCGGATGAAAATTTTGGAGAATTTCACTTTCTAAATGGGAATGGAAAGGAGAAAGAACTTTAGAGCCTCTTTGGCAAAAATTAACATCAAAAGGTATTACACCTGAAGCATAAAGAACAAAGCTGTCTTTTGCCTATTTACATAACATATATTATGACCTGACCTCTTTTTGAAATTGTGTAAATATTATATACATAATTTCCTTTTTTATTTCATAATCACTTATAATCGATAATTCTTTTCTTTCATCTAAATATAATATTACTCAATCTTGTCGTCATAATGTCGTTATGTTAAATATTACCTAGTATTATTATTTCTCCTTGCATGTATATCAGATTAATAGATTCTATGCAGTATGTATTCCTTGAGTTATCTTCTTAAAAGGAACTCTGTAGCAATATTTATTGTAATCTATTATGGATTATATACTGAATATTTAATGTGTCAGCAATCTGAAGATAGAAAAGAAGTTACTAATCCCAAGGCTCTCCTCGCTCAGAATCAAACGACTATTACATCAGAACAATCTCCATCTCAACAAAATCAAACCGTACAGAATACAAAACCAACAAGACCCTATATTAAAGCTGATAATTCTGGAGTTGTTATGCCAGAAGTAGTAGTGACCGAATCTGAACCTTCCTTAACTGTACCTTCAGCACAACAGATGAAGAAGATACTCGAAGAGCTTCCCGCTAGTTCTAATCTAATCGAAGCAAAAAGGGTTCGACAGGGAAGAGCGGCCACTCTACAGGATCTGTTTTTGTTTCAACCAGGTATCTGGACTCAGCCAGGATTTACAGGTCCTAATGCTTTTAGAATTTCCATTCGAGGATCTGGACTTTCGACGGGTGCAGGGACTGAACGTGGTATATGGTTTTTACAAGATGGTATGCCCTTAAACCCACCCGATGGGGTACTTTTCAACCAAGGGGAATTCGACCCTTTAGCCTACCAGTATTCGATGATATACCGTGGGGCTGAAGCTTATAATTATGGGTTTGCAACACTATTTGGAGCTGTTAATTTTGTAACCTATACTGGTTATACTGCTCCGGCTTATTCTGCATACTTTACTGCTGGAAGTTTCGGCTGGCTTCAAGGTTCTATTGAAGCAGCAGGAGTCGAATCAAAAACTGATTATTTCGCCGTATTATCTGATGCTTCTGCAGAAGGATACCGCTTCCACAACAGTTTTAACAATGCTTGGCTTAATACGAATGTCGGTTATAAGATCTCCCCCAATATTGAAAATAGGATCTATTTTACTTATTCCAATCAACAATGGCAAGTCCCCGGTCCCCTTGCCCTTGAAGAAGTTTTAACGAATCCAACAACCGCTAATCCCGCTTACGTGGAGGGAGATTACCGGCAATTTTGGGATACTACTCACGTCGCTGATAAAGCAACCTATGCTATTGACCAAACCCAATCCATTAACATGGGAATTTCTTGGACAAATCTGCATCAAATAACCTTTTATGGGCTTTTTTTCCAAAGTTCTAATAATTTCTTTTCTTTGCCCCTTAACTATGTCCGAACGGCTGATCTTTATGGCCACCGGAATATGCTTGTAGCTGGAGTCATGCCAATGGGTGAGTTTTATCAAGAAAATTGGAATAGGCTCCTTGGGACTATTCAAGGAATACCGATGGCTACTTACAACATGACCGTTGTCAATATTCCTATATATGCTTATGATCAATTTTGGATTACAGATAGATTTTCAATTAATCTAGCCCTACAAGCTATTTATGATCGATTAACCAATGAAGCCTATAAGGATCTCATCCATCGAAGTGTCGATACAACCCTTACCTTTAGCCAGTTTAACCCTAAATTAGGACTTTTATATCAACTCGATGCCAATAACCAGATCTACACCAGTGTTGCCCGTAGCTATGAGCCCCCTTCCCTTTATGAAACAGCTATTTCCCCAACCGCCTTACCAGCAAATCTTGCACTCTATCCCAATTTAGCTCAAACAGCCATCACCGCTGAAATCGGTACTAGGGGACAATGGGATAGATTAAATTGGAGTGTTGCTTTTTTCCAATCTTGGGTAACCAATGAGCTGCTCGAAGTTTCTTTAAACCCTCCACTCAACACTCTTATTTATACTATCAATGCTCCCCCAACAACGAATCGTGGAATTGAAGTAAGCCTAAATACCTTACTAGCCAAGGGGTTAATGGTCAGCCAAGGGGAACTCCAAAATCAAGATCAAATAATGTTATATCAAATATTCGATTGATATCGATTTTATTTTAATGGTAATTATTTTTCCCCCCTTACCCATCATGAAATCACGTTTCGAGGCAATCAACTCTTTGGCGTTCCAGAATATTCTTACATGGCTCAACTTCTCTACCAACATCCTTCAGGGTTTTATATAGGTCCAAACGTCATGGCTTGGTCTACTTATCCCGTAGATTTACTTAATACCACATTCGCCCCAGGAACAGCTTTACTCGGTTTTCGGATCGGTTATCAAAATCCTAAAAAGCATTTATCCATTTACCTTGACGGAAGAAACCTCACCAATGAACATTATGTGGCCATGGTCAGCGATGTTTTCGACGCTTCAAATGGAGGAAAAATTCCTCTTTCTAAACAAACCTATTTCTGGCCAGGGGATGGATGGGCTATCTATGGGGGGATTTCATGGAACTTTTAGCTTTGTAACTACTCCCTGTTCTAAAAAATCCTATTCATTCATCTAATATAGTTCATTTTAGTTTACTTGTTGAATCCCTAATCTTTTAATGGTTTGTTAAAATAGTTATTGCTTTTTTTTCTAAAAAAGACTACAAGCATTTATTCAAGCATATTTTTTTTCTAATTGAGACATCAGTGGACATGATTTTTCTATAAAAAGATAAACCAAGCTTCTATTATTTCCCTATGAACTTCTGGCAACAAAAACTGCTTGCTTTTTTACATGACCCACCCTGTAAACCCTTTAATGTCGGGGAACATAGAGAAATTGCAGAAAGATGTATTATTGACGCTGGTTTTAATGAATTAGATCTTAAATTCAATTATCATGTTTGTGATCATATCGCCGCTGCTGCTGATAGACTCATATTTCCTAAGCCTTTTATAGTTCATGCAGAATTTACAAGTACTCATGATTCTCCTTATCATCATACCCTTGGGGGAGGAAAATTGCAGTTTTCTGAACCCATTAATAGTTCCGAAGCTGAAAATTTCGTTAAGCAACTTCAGCCGACCTATCTGACCTATTACAACCTTGAAGCTATTGAAGACAAAACATTCGATGGGTTTGAAAGAAATGGAAAAGATTGGGCTAATTTCTTTTTGCATTGGCGATTATGGAAAAAATTCGTATCAGAAAAAGATCCTAGGCTTGTCTTTTTGCCTGCGGACACTCGCATCCCAGATCATTCTATTTGGACTCATTGTGCCATTACAAGTGCTCTTCAAGGATGCGTTGAAGTTGAAGGTTACTCCATAAAATCTTTTGATCCCGCCTTTCTTCTTTTTCAAATCGGACCCGTCCAGGAATTCATTGCTCAAGCAAGAAAAACAAAAGATCTTTGGAGTGGAAGCTATCTTCTTTCCTGGCTAATCGCTCATGCAATAAAAGCTGTAACGGATAGAATAGGGCCAGATGCTATCATCTATCCTGCTCTTTTTAATCAACCTTTATTTGATTTTTTACACAAAGAAGAACTATATGAAAAAGTTAAGACTCCTGATAACAAAACTTTGTGGGACGAGGAATTTAGCTCTATTTCTCCCCAAGCAATCTTAACCCCAAACTTTCCTAACCGCTTTCTTGCCCTTATTCCATCCCCCAAAGCATTCGAGATAGCTAATGCTGCTGAAAATGCTCTCAAAGAAGAGTTAAGAAGGATTGCCGATAGCTGTAAATCATATCTTAAGGATGAGATTGGAATGGAATGGAATGAAAACATTCAAAAAAGATGGGAAGAACAAATTAGTTCTTTTATTCAGGTTTCATGGTTAGTATATCCCTGGGAAAAGGATATAGTAAAATCAATTGATTTGTTTAGCAAGCTACCTTTGCAACGATCTGTTGATCAAGAAACTTCTCCCGCAGACAACCTTAGAAAATTATATGATTATGCAAGAACGAGACCTAGAGAGGAACTAGATCCACGTAACTTTAGACATATTGGAAATGAAATTGTCTATGATTCTCAAGGTCTTCCAATCATTGAAAATAGTGGTTTCTGTTGGTCAGCCTATTATGCAATAACCGATTATCTTCATGCTGCTAGGAGAAACACAAGAGATTTTTCTTTCCTAGGATCACCTTCTGAATTTCAACTTAAGAAAGGAGTTCCAAAGGATACATATTCGGGCAAAGAAGAATCTATAGGTGGGGAAAAATGGCAAAAAATTTTAAAAAACAAACTACCTTACCTTTTCAAAGAAAACGAGCATCTAGGGGCTCTTAATCTCATAAAAAGGATCTGGGACAAAGCCTATTTAATCAATGTCCACAAACTTTTTCCCCAAGTCTTTGATTCTGTTCCAGATATAGCTGCACTCGACTGGCTAAAAGAAAAAACAAATGAGTTAAAAAATAATACGACACATAAAGATTTCACAGTAGCTATAGAAAAAGCAATTGAAAATAAAGAGCTCAATTTGTCTAAAAAGGATATAAAAACTGACTTAGAAAAAGAAGGCGTTTTCTCTTCTTTTCCTTCTCTTTATTTTCAAACTGAAATTCAACAAATAAAAAAAGATAAAAATGAAACAACTAAATTCTCAAACTTAGAAAATGCATTAACATGCTTAAAAAAATTACAAAAAGGTGAAAAAATATCAAAACCCAATACCTATATTGCTATTTTAGCAATGGATGGGGATTCGATGGGAGAATGGCTTAGCGGACAAAAAACCCCTGAAATAGGAGAATCTCTAGCTAAAAGCATAAAACTCTATTTTACTGAAGATATTCTTAAAATTAGACGCCCACTATTCCCTAGTTTCCACCTTGAACTGAGCCAAGCATTAGCCAACTTTTCAATTTTTTTAGCTGCTCCAATCGTTAAGCATTTTAATGGACAGTTAATTTATTCAGGTGGTGACGACGTTCTAGCCATGCTTCCTGCAGAAAAAGCTTTAATATGCGCATATGTCTTAAGAATGGCTTTTAGAGCTGAAAAGATTTCTCGAACTGATCCAGATTTTGATCTAAACATGCCGCAATATTTTCCTGGAGTACTAGAAGATCAACAACAAGGTTTTGTTGGATTAAATGGAGAATGGGAAGGATGGAAAAGCTATGGGTTAATAAAAAGTATCCCTAGAGGATATCATCTCCTTCTTATGGGCGATAAAGCAGACATCTCAGCAGGCATTGCTATTGGACATATTCATAGTCCACTACAAAATCTAGTCAATAGTGCTAGAGAAGCAGAAAAAAAAGCAAAATCAGCTGACTACGGAAAAGCTTCCTTCGTAGTTAACCTTTTTAAACGTTCAGGAGAAATTCTTCAATGGGGTTCAAAATGGTCTTCTAATCAAACCAATACAAAGTGCTATCCCATAGAAATTATTGAAAAACTAAAGACTTTTTATAATGAAAATAAAATCTCAAGCAGGTTTCCTTATAGGCTTGCAGAACTCACACTACCTTATATATCCCATAAAGCTCATGATTCCATTGTAAAAGAAAACTTCGATGAGCTTAAGCCAATCATAGAAAAAGACTTCACTTTTGCTCTTTCTCAACATTTCGATACTAAAAACGACAATTCGATAGAAGAAGAAAAAGAAAAATTTGAACAAATTGGCAAAGAATACCTGGCCCAATCCAAAAAACTATTAGATTTTCTTGGTCCTTTTTTGACTTTTGCTTTCTTCAAAGAAAAAGGAGAGACAGGATGATAACATTAGACCTTATTCCTTTTGATACACTATTTTTCCGAGATAGTCGACCCCTGGCTGCTGGTAGTAGTTTTGGGCATGGTGCAAACTGGCCACTTCCTTGTACAATACACGGTGCATTAAGAACAGCTCTCCTTTCTTTTGCCGGAGAATTACCATCTGAGCCCAAAAATGGCTGTCAGCGAAAAGGAAAAGTAATGGGAGAAATAGGAACCGATGCATTTAATTGGCTTAATATCAAAGGCCCCTTTCCTGTAGATCTTAGAAATGAAGAAGTCTATTTTCCAAGACCATTGGATCTTTCTTTGGATTCTGATCTGAAAACTCTTAAGTCCTGCCGCCCATTAAAAATTTCAAATAATACTTATAAATCTAATCTTCCTTCTCCTATATGCTACCCCGTTGTTTCGTCTACTCCACCTACAAAGAAGGAAGCACCAAGATGGATTCCTTCTTCTCTTTTCGAAAGATATCTTAAGGAAGAAAGTTTTATCTATGATGTGGAAAAAGTTTTTTGGGACTCAGAATATAGAATTGGAATAGCTATTGACCCTGAAAGTCAAACTGTAGTAGAAAGTCAATTTTTTGCAGCAGAACATTTGCGACTAAGAGAAGATTTCGCCTTGCGTGTTTTAACTAACAGCCCTCCGGATCATAAAAAACAGAATACAACTGAACAAAGCCTTACTCCTGAGAACCTGGATCAACTTACGATAACAGTTGGAGGAGAAAACAGGTTTTGCAAAGTAAAGAAAGCTTCTAAACAATTAGATTTTTCTAACAAGGATCATATCCAATCAACAAGGCTTAAATGGGTACTTCTTACTCCCGCTATTTTTCGCCAAGGCTTTTTGCCTGGCTGGATTAATGCGAACAGCACCGCTCAATGGAATGTTTGCCTTCGGCTAGTCGAGAAAGAGAGTCGTCGAGAGTTCCGAAGAAGGCGAAAAATAGATCCTAATTGGAAATATGTTCCAGAAAATGACCCAGCTGAACAGATTATAGCACGGCTTGTAGCCGCTTTTATTGGCAAGCCTGTTGCTATCAATGGTTGGGAAATATTTTCAGGATCTGGTGGTGGACCTAAACCTACGCTTCTTGCTGTACCTGCTGGATCTGTCTTTTACTTTGAAACAGAAAGTGAAAACGAAACAAAAAAGTTAGCTGAAGCCCTCCATTTTCGATGCCGCTCTGACTTTTATGGAGAAAAAGGACTAGGACTTGGTCTTTGTGGAACTTGGTCTTATTCTGAACTCTTATTGTAGGCTTGTCCATAGACGTCTTAGAGGATGAAAAAATATTTTAATTTCATTAAATTTTAAACGAAAAAGGAGAATAAAAAATGACAGAATCCATGCAAATCCTAAAACAAGGAAAACCTGCTTTAGCTTTTCTTTATCTTTTTACCCAAACTCCCCTGCATATTGGAGCAGGCAGTTCAGTGGGAGCAATAGATCTCCCTATTATCAGAGAAAGACACACGGGATTTCCCATAATTCCGGGGAGTGCTATTAAGGGAGTTTTTCGTGATGAATGGGTTAAAAAAGATACTTTGGAAATTACCGATGAAGGGAAAAAACTTTTTGGTGTTGGATCAGATAGTGAGGCTCAAAGTGGATTAATTCAGTTTACTGAAGCTAAACTATTAGCATTTCCAATCCGATCTTTAAAAGGTTGTTTTGCTTGGATTACTAGTCCACTTATACTCAAACGTTATTTCAGAGACTTACATAAAAATGATTTTTCAATGCCTAATTCTCTTATTGATAATAAAGCTTTATTCAAAAAAGATAACCCAATTTCTATAGAAGATCACTCAACTACTGCTAAGGTCATTTTAGAAGAGTATATTTTTGAGTATTTAGATGATCCTCCTGAAATTTTATATTCAATATTAACAGAAGAACTAACACACAAAAATGAAATCTTAAAAGAGATACCTAAAAGAATAGTAATAGTAAGCGATGGAACAATGAGTTTTTTTACACAAACTGCTTGCCAGATTGCTCAACATGTAAAAATTGATGATAAAACAGGTACTGCTGAAGAAGGAGCTTTGTTTAATCAGGAGAATGTGCCTTCTGAAACTCTTTTTTATAGCGTTGTAAGAAGGAGTTCTATTAAAAACGACTCTTTTGATCCATTCGAGAAGTTAACAAGTAAGATTAAAGAAAAAAACCATCTTTTCCAATTTGGAGCAGATGCAGGAACTGGTCTTGGATATTGTACAACATTCTTAAACTACAAGCTTCATATTCAGCAAAGCGAAAACCAATTTTAAACTAAGCGAGGTAGTATTATGAGCACAATGACAAACTTAGATATACTCAGAGCTAAACATGCATTAAATAGAGCAAATAATTTAGATAAAAAAAATGTTAATAAAATACCAGGACTAATAATGTCCAATGGATTATTATCTACTCTTGCTTATATTATTGACAAAAAAAGTGATTCTGAAACTTCCAAAGCCATGGAGGCTGTAATTGATTATTTAAAAGAAAGAAATGTGATATCCAAAAACACAGTTACCGGTGCTCTCCAGGAATTAACCAACGGCGATTCCATTAAATTACAACGAGCTACTTTTGAAGCATTACAATATCTTTCTTATCTAAAAAGATTTTCTGAAAAAAAGGAAATTCAAAAAAATACTTAATCAATGAATAATTATATTGCTATTAAACCAATCAAAGAATTAATAAAAAAAAATAATCCTGATTCACTTGCTCTTTGTTTAGTAAAATACGTAGATCCTAGGAAAAATAATGGATTTAATGCAAAAGAATATTACTTCAATCATTTAAAAACTATAAAGCTAAATCTAAAAAGAATCGACACTTGGTGGAATTTTATACATTCCATTCCAAAAAATCGAATATTTTATTTTCAACTACAATCTCAAAAACTGCTGATCAATACAGCCGCAGTAATCACGGGAAAATTTGGAGTATGTATTGATTATTACGGAATCCCTTATATACCTGGAAGTGCTGTTAAAGGTTGCGCTCGAAGCGTAGCAATCAAAGAGTTGCGAAATGCTTCAGAGGCCAATAAGGCTGAGTTGTTATCTACCATTGCACTGGTTTTTGGATGGTCAGAAGCAGACTGGACAAAAAATGAAACTCTTTCTGATTTTTATTGGGGATGTAACAAAAATGATGAAATTTTAAGTGATGCTGCCTCATTAATAATGGAAAAGATAATTGGAAAGCACAACAAACAACTTATTCAAGAAATTCCAAACTTTGCAGGCACAGTTTCTTTTTTGGATGCTTATCCAATACCTCTAAAATTTTATCCTTCAAATTACAATACCTATAACTCTTATCATCATCGTGATTTTCCTCAATATCCTCATCCTGTAACACGCAACCATATCTTCAGTTTTTGTCTGATTCCTTCTCCAAAACGAATTTTGGTAGATGCCCTTACTAAGAGTATTGGTTGGCTCAAAAAAGGACTAGAAGATCATGCAATAGGCGCAAAGAAAAAAAATGGTTATGGAAAATTTATAGACTGTACCGAAAAAGTTAAAAGAATGATTAATAAAACAACTAGATAATAAAAAAAACAAGAAAAAAGAAACATAAAAAAATAAGTCAAATAGTGAGTTACTAGATACATGTAAACTGAATGAAGTGCATTTTAGAACTCTACAATTAAATCAAATGATTAATAGGATTTGATTTTCAAATTCGAATTCTTACTTGAACATGGAAAAATTATTTATTCAAGTACCGACGACAATAATATTCTTTTCAGTGGTTTATGAGAATTTTTATCTTCGAATATTTCCTTACCTGATGAATAAGAAAAGCTATGAATCAAAAAAAAGAAACTATTTTATTAGCTGTTGTAGGTACATCTCCTGCAGTTATTCCTGAGACTATCTGGGGGCTTATCCATGAGTCTCCTCCTCTCTGTCCTCGTTTCATTGATGTCATTACAACAACTGCTGGTAAAAGATCAATAGAATCCGAACTGTTAAATCCAGGAAAAAATTCCTTATCTATCTGGGATGAATTTAGACAAGGGTTAATCGATAAAAAAAAGATAAGTCCTGATTCAGTTATCCTTAGAGAGATCAAAGTTATTCCCTCTCCTCTTAAAGAGCAAGGTAAGTGTGTGGAGTTGGAAGATATTCGCACAGCCAAAGAAAATGAAGATGCAGCAGATTACATTCTTGAAGAAGTAAGGAAAATTACAGAAAACCCTGACACTCTTCTCATTGCTTCAGTAGCTGGAGGAAGAAAAACAATGAGCATCCTACTCTCCATTTCCATTTCCATGCTTGGTAGAGAGGGAGATAGACTTACTCATGTACTAGTCAATGAACCCTATGATGATCCACGGCTTCAACCCAAATTTTACTATCCAACACAAAAAGAACAGCTTCTAAAGACAATATCGAGCAGTGTAGTACATGCTAAAGATGCCAAAATTGAGTTAGCAAACATCCCCTTTGTTAGATTTAGAGAGCTTTTCCCAAAAGAGCTAGGAAGATTCCCAGGTCGATTCACAAATCTGGTCCATGAATTTTCCAATGAAATTAAAAAGTTAAATCCTAAGCTCGATTTCGATCCTCAATCTGGAAAAATCATAATCAACGACCAGGAAATCGCGCTAAAAGGTAGAGAACTGGCATTTTTTGCTTTTCTCTGGGATAGGAAAAAGAAAAATCTTCCACCCCTAGAAACTCATAATGATGTTGATAATCTCTTTCCTAGCTTTTTTGAGCAATGGAAAAAGGAAAATACTCAATTAAGCGCTTCAATAAAAGATTGGGATCTCGACATTGAAGATTATAGAAAATGTTTGAGTAACTTAAGAAAAAAATTAAAAGTTAACGGTTTAGGAAAATACAGTGAACTATTTTTCCCAACAAGAGGAAAAGTTGGTCTTCCTTCCTAACACATTCGATCTGCATCCATTATATCAAGGAAAAGCTCTTAGATGGTAAAGAGAAAGACCGAGGAGCCAAAAATAATTTTTTATAAACAAAGGAGTAATTATAATGCAAAGAAATGGTAATGATTATGATAGGCCAAATATTACTTCTTTGTCACAGAAAAATATTCTTCTATGCACCTTAGGAGAATCTTGGATCATTCTTATAGAAGCTGCAGATTATAAGCATCTTGATGAAATTCATTGTTTAACAGGCATTTCAGCAAAAGTTGAATCCAATTTTGAAAAACTTTTTTCTTCTTTTGAAAAAAGGAACTGCACTTTTGGCATATGGCAATTGAAAGGATTCAATGAAGCCGAAACTCAAGAACAGGTAGAAAACTTCAATGAAACGCTTTTTAGGTGGTATCTGTACCATTTACAAAAAAATAATCAGTTGCCATATGCCTGTATTGCTGGTGGATACAAATCGATGGCAGCTGTTCTCCATAAAGCCGCTTATAGCTTTGGATCAAAAGGAATATTCCATATTCTAGTCAGTGGAGATCCTCCTAAAGATGAAGAAAATTATAATATAGCTAAGCTTGAAAAAAGAATTTTCTATGTTGATCTCGGAGAAGAACAAGGATTTGACGCTTTACATGAATTAAAATCGGGTGATTTTCCCTTAGAATGTTCACAAATAAGAAAATACAAGAATATTCATCATTATCTAATCGATATTCCTTCAAAGAAAAACTTATGGGAGGTATGTAAAAACACATTAAAAAATATTTCTAGAAAGGCTAAGGCCTGGGATAAGAAAGAGAGTCTTCCTTTTTCTATTCTTGCTGTTGCTCCTGACAGCTTTATAGATTGGCTTAACAAAAATGTTGACCCACAGGAAGACAAAAATTGGATCAAGCAACTCCCAAAGATCGAATTGCACTGCCATTTAGGCGGTTTTGCAACTCATGGTCGAGCATTAGAAGAAGTTAGAAAAAAAGCAAAAACACAACAAAGTAACTTCCCCCCTCCCCCTCCCTTGCCTGAGGGATGGCCAGAACCCAAAAAAGAGATAGGTCTTGAAGCCTATATGAAGTTAGGCAATGCAACAGGATCTAATCTTCTTAAAGACCAGGGTTGCTTAGAAAAACATTGTCAACTTCTTTATGAAGCATTGTGCGACGACAACGTTGTTTATGCTGAAATACGCTGTTCACCAAATAACTATGCAACTCCTCAGGATGGTCGATCAGCTTGGGTTGTGTTAGAAGAAATCAGAAATTATTTTCAACAAGCAATGGATAAGAAGAAAAGAGAAAATTTTGAAGCTTTTTGCCACGTCAACCTCGTCATTATTGCTGACCGTAAAAGCGCTGATCTTTCCTCCTTAAGTCGCCATCTTTCTTTAGCTATCACTGCAAATCAGCATTTTCTAGTACAATGGGAAAGTTGTGCTATCGTAGGAGTGGATTTAGCTGGTTTTGAATCAAGGGAGACGAGGGCTGAACTTTTTTCTTATGACTTTACTCCAATTCATCGATGTGGAATAGCAGTTACGGCTCATGCTGGAGAAAATGATGATGCTGAAGGCATATGGCAGGCTATATTTAAGCTGCATGCCAGAAGATTAGGCCATGCTTTAAGTTTAAAAAATTCAAAAGATCTTTTAAGAACCGTAGTGGATAGAAAAATTGCTATAGAGTTATGTCCTTATGCAAACTATCAAATTAAGGGATTTTATCCAATGCAAGGAAAAGAAGAATATCCTTTTTATGATTATCATAAAAAGGGAATTGTTGTTACGGTTAATACAGATAACATAGGTATAAGTAAAGCCAGCCTTTCAGATAATTTTCTTTTTCTTTCAACCAAACTTTGTCCTCAACTTACGAAAATGGATATTTTGAGGATCATCTCTAATTCAATTAGGGCTGCCTTTCTTCCTTACAAGGGTCAAATGGAGCTTCAGAAGAAAGTTGAAGATAAATTGAGCAAACTCATTCAGCAATATGTCCAGGTTTGACGTCATGTCATGTCTAAACACTTGAGATAAAAAAACTCTTTTTTATGTTTTGAGGAAAAAAGAAGAAGTATGCCTTCTGCTTATTTAATTCAGTCTTATACTAAAATCTCACTCTATTCAGAAAGACTCCAAGTCGTTGGATTAAATGAAGAAAGTGGTTCAGAAGAAGTTATTAGAGAAATTCCTTTAAGAGAACTCGAAAGAGTTGTATTGGATCAAACTGTTTCTATTACTACTCCAGCTCTCTGTGAATTGATGAACCGGAACATTCCCATTTCTTTTTTGGGTTTTAATGGACAAATTATAGGAGGATTTCTTCCTCCCTTAAATTCACATGGCCTGTGGAGACAAAAGCAATATCAGAATAGCTTAGATCCCAAATCTGTTCTTACATTCTCAAGTAAGCTCATTAGGGGAAAAATTTATAATCAAAGGCGTTCTCTTCAAAGGCTAAGCTTAAACAGAAATATCAATATAGAAAAAGATCTCCAATGGCTAAATCAAATTCTCTTCAATGTTGCTTCAGCTTCCACTGTTGACGAAGTTCGAGGATACGAAGGAGCCACTACAGCCCGTTATTTTCAAACTTGGTCTACCTTTTTACCAAAAGAATTTCCTTTTGAGCGCAGATCCACTCGTCCTCCACTCAATCCTGTAAATGCTTGTATATCATTTGGTGCAACCCTTCTTTACAATGAAATGACGGCTCTTATTCATCTCCATGGACTTGATCCCGCATTAGGTTTTTTACATGCTCCAGAAAATGAAAGATGGTCTCTTGCTTTAGATCTCATTGAACCCTTCAGACCCGTAATTGTAGAAGCATTAACACTAGATCTTTTTAGCCACAAGATTCTTAATCATGAGCATTTTGAAAAGAAAAACGGGGGTTGTTATTTAAACGAATCAGGAAGAAGAAAATTTCTTGCTCAATATGAAACTAGATTAGAAAGACAATTTCTTTCTGAATTTGCCAGTTGTAGAACGACCCTAAGAGTGCAATTAGAATCTTGCGCCTGTTCATTCAAAGCGGCTTTAGAGGATCCAGAAAAATTTGAACCTTTCTTAATGAATTAACCATGAGCAGAAATGATGAATACACAGAAAATCAATCTGAAGAACCATCTTATTGGTGGTATGAAGCTTTTACCCCTTTACCCAGCAGAAAAAAACCACCAGGAGAGAAAAAAATGCTCACTGTTATTGCATATGACATTTGTGATGACAAGAGATTACATAAAATAGCAAAAATTTGTGAAGATTATGGTGTAAGGGTTCAGTTTAGTGTTTTTGAGTGTTATTTAGAAGAATCAGAATTGGAAGGGCTTTGGAAAAAATTACTTTCAGAAATCAATCCAAAAGAAGATAGAATTGTTGCCTATAAAATTGATTCTAGATTAGCGAAAGAAATTAAAACAGCAGGTACAATGGTTTGTTCAGAGAAAGTACTCTGCTTTTTGGTATAATGTATAATATTTGAAAATTTTACGGTTTTTTATTATAAAATGATAACTTGAAAATTTTATGACGGTAGTTTTGTTTTAAAAATTTCTAATTTAGGTATTGACTACAAATAATATAAAAAAAGATATCCCAATACCCATTATTATCATGCTGGTTATGAATAAGTTATTATTATCAATTGCAATTCTAAAAAATTTAAAGCAAATAGAATGCCAATCTAAAAATACAGTCAATACCTTAATATATATTTCTATTTTGATATTCAAAGACTTAGAAATTCGCAGTTAGAACTAGAGATGAAGCCGAAAGGCAATTGAGACGAGATATCCGATTACCTGAATAATGTTAACGGGTCAATCGTTAGAACTAGAGATGAAGCCGAAAGGCAATTGAGACTTACTAGCTTAGCTACCTGATACGACCTAGCAGCCTTTGTTAGAACTAGAGATGAAGCCGAAAGGCAATTGAGACCTTTTCGGCCTCTTGGATGGCATTTTTTAAGGTCTCGTTAGAACTAGAGATGAAGCCGAAAGGCAATTGAGACTCATAATTGGCTCCCTTCCTTGCTATGTTGAAAATTAACGTTAGAACTAGAGATGAAGCCGAAAGGCAATTGAGACGTCATTCTTATCACTTTCCCTTTCGCAGGAAAGCCCATTTGTTAGAACTAGAGATGAAGCCGAAAGGCAATTGAGACCTCAAGACCGTTGATGGCAATGATTTTATTATATTCTGTTAGAACTAGAGATGAAGCCGAAAGGCAATTGAGACTGGTTCCCAATAATATATATAAAATGATATTGGCCTTTCGTTAGAACTAGAGATGAAGCCGAAAGGCAATTGAGACCCTTGTTTGTTGTTCCACAAGTATTCTTTCATTTTATTACCGTTAGAACTAGAGATGAAGCCGAAAGGCAATTGAGACAGTCTCCCAGCCTTGATAACCAGAGATTGGGCGGACTCGTTAGAACTAGAGATGAAGCCGAAAGGCAATTGAGACAAATCTCGCATTTAACTTTCATTTATATTATTCCCCAGTTAGAACTAGAGATGAAGCCGAAAGGCAATTGAGACTCAGCCATCCAATTACCTCTTCCTTTTTCATTTCTTTTTGTGTTAGAACTAGAGATGAAGCCGAAAGGCAATTGAGACATAAAAGCTGATATAGTTTTTCTTCATTCATTTCTTTCCGTTAGAACTAGAGATGAAGCCGAAAGGCAATTGAGACTTGAGATTTAATAATTTTCCAGAGTTCAGGAACTGATGTTAGAACTAGAGATGAAGCCGAAAGGCAATTGAGACGGATTTGTCTTTTTAACTTTCTCCAGAAGTTTCTTGGAGTTAGAACTAGAGATGAAGCCGAAAGGCAATTGAGACGAATTAATTCAATTACTTGACCTGGATGAGCTGCTGCTCGTTAGAACTAGAGATGAAGCCGAAAGGCAATTGAGACGAGCTTCCGTGGGCTGATGGCGGGAAAACCACAACGCAGTTAGAACTAGAGATGAAGCCGAAAGGCAATTGAGACGCGCAAACTTTTTCAAAGAACTTTTCTGGCTCCTGAGGTTAGAACTAGAGATGAAGCCGAAAGGCAATTGAGACTTCAGAGGAATAAACTCTCCCCGGAAAATATTTTTCAGTTAGAACTAGAGATGAAGCCGAAAGGCAATTGAGACGCGTCCTTCATTATCGACAATGAGCTTACTAAAATTAGTTAGAACTAGAGATGAAGCCGAAAGGCAATTGAGACCTTCCCCTCATAATTCCATCCAGCCCAAGGATGGAACGTTAGAACTAGAGATGAAGCCGAAAGGCAATTGAGACTCCAACACGGAAAGATATAATCCGGCTCGTCTTTATTGGTTAGAACTAGAGATGAAGCCGAAAGGCAATTGAGACGGGTACTGCTGAATCATTACCACTAGAGATTGATGTTGTTAGAACTAGAGATGAAGCCGAAAGGCAATTGAGACACATATACAATTCCCAATCTTCCCTTACTTTTTGGGAAAGTTAGAACTAGAGATGAAGCCGAAAGGCAATTGAGACTCCATTATGTATTCTCCCCCCGGAAAGTATTCATTAAGTTAGAACTAGAGATGAAGCCGAAAGGCAATTGAGACGGTTTTTTGAGGACTCGCCCGAGCCCTCATTTTACGTGTTAGAACTAGAGATGAAGCCGAAAGGCAATTGAGACGCTGGCTCATGCTTGTTGAGCCAGACAAGCTCTTTTACTGTTAGAACTAGAGATGAAGCCGAAAGGCAATTGAGACAACTTCCTTCCCCGTTACGGGGAAGAAAATAAACACTTGTTAGAACTAGAGATGAAGCCGAAAGGCAATTGAGACCCCCTCAACCCAGATTGGTTCTGAGTTGAGGGGAATGATAGTTAGAACTAGAGATGAAGCCGAAAGGCAATTGAGACATTTCCTATGATCTATAAGCCGATCTTGGTAATCAAAAGTTAGAACTAGAGATGAAGCCGAAAGGCAATTGAGACGGGAAATATTTATTAAGATCTTCCTCAACCTGATCGAGGAAGTTAGAACTAGAGATGAAGCCGAAAGGCAATTGAGACTTCCTCGACCTTATCAAGGAATTGAGCCACATCAGGGAAGTTAGAACTAGAGATGAAGCCGAAAGGCAATTGAGACGCTCCCAGTTGGCCAACTGGAAGCACAATTCCTTCTACCGGTTAGAACTAGAGATGAAGCCGAAAGGCAATTGAGACAGCCTTCTAAATAATACTCCTCCGCTATGGAGGAGAGATGTTAGAACTAGAGATGAAGCCGAAAGGCAATTGAGACCAGCCAATATCTCCAATTTACCTCGATCTCATACGGTAGTTAGAACTAGAGATGAAGCCGAAAGGCAATTGAGACAAAGAACACACCTCTGGTACCATGGTAGATGTGAATGTTACGTTAGAACTAGAGATGAAGCCGAAAGGCAATTGAGACGAGGGTGAGGGTTAGGATTGGGGTTCCCACCTACCTTCGTTAGAACTAGAGATGAAGCCGAAAGGCAATTGAGACCGTCTTCTTTTGCAAGTGAAGGTAAGCGGTGTGTTCTGTTAGAACTAGAGATGAAGCCGAAAGGCAATTGAGACAGCAACCCGAACCGGGCCACTCCCCCGACGGAGGATGATGCAGCGTTAGAACTAGAGATGAAGCCGAAAGGCAATTGAGACATAATCTTTCGGCCAATGCTTTTCTACATAAGCTTTTGTTAGAACTAGAGATGAAGCCGAAAGGCAATTGAGACACCCGTTTTGAAACAGCCATTCCTTAGATCTTATATGGGGTTAGAACTAGAGATGAAGCCGAAAGGCAATTGAGACGGGGAAACAAAGTGCCCGTAATCTTTCACCGGGAAAACGTTAGAACTAGAGATGAAGCCGAAAGGCAATTGAGACTTTGCCATCGTAGTTCCAACCAGCCCAAGGGTGGAACTTGTTAGAACTAGAGATGAAGCCGAAAGGCAATTGAGACGAAATTTCGAACAGCAATCTCCCGACTTTTCTTTTGGGAGTTAGAACTAGAGATGAAGCCGAAAGGCAATTGAGACCATCAACCAATTCCTTGGAAGCTAACTCACTCAAGTCAGTTAGAACTAGAGATGAAGCCGAAAGGCAATTGAGACTCCATTTACAGTCTATGTATTCTGGCTCATTGTAATTGTTAGAACTAGAGATGAAGCCGAAAGGCAATTGAGACTTATGAGGTTAAAATGAAACCCGATAAGTCATATACATGTTAGAACTAGAGATGAAGCCGAAAGGCAATTGAGACCACTTTTCTCTACACTAATTACATACTCCTCACAACGTTAGAACTAGAGATGAAGCCGAAAGGCAATTGAGACGAAATTTCGAACAGCAATCTCCCGACTTTTCTTTTGGGAGTTAGAACTAGAGATGAAGCCGAAAGGCAATTGAGACAGCCCCCCTTTGTAAACATAGAGCCGCTCATTATAAATAGTTAGAACTAGAGATGAAGCCGAAAGGCAATTGAGACCCCACAAGATTGTCGCGTTAAAAGGAATGACTGCTCCCAGTTAGAACTAGAGATGAAGCCGAAAGGCAATTGAGACAAAACCACTTCTACCATAGCTTCAAGATGATCTGGAGGTTAGAACTAGAGATGAAGCCGAAAGGCAATTGAGACCATCAACCAATTCCTTGGAAGCTAACTCACTCAAGTCAGTTAGAACTAGAGATGAAGCCGAAAGGCAATTGAGACTCCATTTACAGTCTATGTATTCTGGCTCATTGTAATTGTTAGAACTAGAGATGAAGCCGAAAGGCAATTGAGACTCCTGGTTGAGGTTTTTTGAAGGCTCTACCCGAGCCCTGTTAGAACTAGAGATAAAGCCGAAAGGCAATTGAGACTTTATTTTCTATTTACGAGGATTCACCCGAATCCTCATCGTTAGAACTAGAGATGAAGCCGAAAGGCAATTGAGACTTCTAGCTCTTTCCTTGTTTTTTCTTTCATTGTTTTGCTCGTTAGAACTAGAGATGAAGCCGAAAGACAATTGAGACCCAGACCAGTTCTTTGGTTATATCCTCAAGGGGAAAGTTGTTAGAACTAGAGATGAAGCCGAAAGGCAATTGAGACGACTTTTCTCACTCTTATAATGTCTCCTTTATTCAAGGGTTAGAACTAGAGATGAAGCCGAAAGGCAATTGAGACAAACAGGCTTGTGGAAATATCTCCAATCAATGTGTCTAGTTAGAACTAGAGATGAAGCCGAAAGGCAATTGAGACTCATCTTCCTCTACAAAAGTCCAATACCCTGAATCCCAAGTTAGAACTAGAGATGAAGCCGAAAGGCAATTGAGACGAACGAGAAACATTCCATGCTTCCCAGACATGGTATTCCGTTAGAACTAGAGATGAAGCCGAAAGGCAATTGAGACGGGAAGTGCGGAAGATTTAGATTGATCTCTTTATCCTGATGTTAGAACTAGAGATGAAGCCGAAAGGCAATTGAGACTTCTTTTCACATTGTTTTATGCCAAACCTCCCAACAGTGTTGGAACTAACTCTTCCGAAACTTCAAGATATAATGTGCTGTAGCTCAATGATATCGTCTTTTTATTCTGACTACATAGTCCATTTGAACGGATGATCAAAGAGCGAAAGCAAGTCGAGTTTATGAAGCAACGTATTGAGCTTAGTAGGGATCCTGGATAAGAGCCCAATCACAGGCTTTCCCTTCGTAGATAGTTGGACCAAGCGGATTGATTGCAAGCGACGGGGCACTTTGGAAACTTTTTCGGTAAAATCCTTCTCTACCCATTCTATTCAGAACTGGGCGCTGGGCACAGAATCAAAATGCCTAGAAGCAGAGCCTTATATGATTACGAACTCAGTCCGGTCCCAATGATTGATCTGACGGATTTCCAGGTAGCTTTTGAGCTCTTAGAAGGCTGACTTCTTCAAGCCTCTTGTAGTGCGTAAGGACTTGCTGATCCAAAGTTTTGGCTGAGGGAAGGTTAGTCTCCAAAAGATACCAGCCATCAATCGCCTCTTCATCCTAGAGCCGATCCAAATCAAGCTTCCACCGAATCAGCCTTTGTCATCGACTCTGTACCGAAAGTATTTAACCTGGATTCCCTGGGGCGCTCAACTCACCCAGCTGGCGAGATTGACTTGATCCGTTCCCTTCCGTATCGATCGTGCTATTTGGCGCAGCAGTTCTTCCCCTTGTCCGATCCGTCTTTCCCGCCGCTCTCCGTCCTTTAGCACTCGCCACTCTCCTCCAGGAATGACATAACAAATTCTCTGATGTTCGATCTCCAAGACCTAAGTCCAATCCGTATGCCAGGGCTGCCGATCTTCGGGAAGACTTCTGATAATCTCCTGCAACTTCACCTGAGTTGCCCGAGTCACGTACCTGAGTTCTAAACCTGTCAACTTTTCCAGATTCCACCGGCACTTCATTCCCCCATCGAAGACGAAGGTTACCTCCTGAATCCCAAACCTTCGTTGCAGCATAACCTAAAGCCCCATTAAGGTCGTGTTATCTACTCGATTCCCTCGACGAAGCACCTCCACATGAATCGGAATACCCCGACTATCAGTGACAACGACAAAAAGAACCTAAAACCGATCATGCCGATGATCTTGAGCTTTAGCATTAATTTATTGAATGGATACGAAAGATGAAACAAAAAGACACTTAAGAATAAACAGGTTGACATCCTCCCCGGCCTGAAGGCCGGAGATTCCTACGGCGCTCAGGGGTGGCATGGCGCCTCTCCTGGGTCGCTTCGGTGGGTTCCTGCTTCCGACCGCCAGCGCGGTTCGATCCACAGGCCATCCGGGCTGACGGCTTGCGCCATCCCGCTGCAAGCGTGTAGCGTGTCCTGCCCTTCGTCCCGCAACATTTGCATCCCACAAGAGAGGATGTTGATTGCACCGACCACATCGGCGTTGTCCTCAAAACCACATTCCACACACGCAAACCGGGCCTGCGTCTGGCGGTTGTCCGCCGAAACGTGTCCGCAGCACGGGCAGGCGCGGCTCGTATTCTGCGGCGGCACGGTGATCAGCCGGCCGCCCCGCCATGCCAGCTTGTAGTCCAGTTGGCGACCGAACTCGAACCAACCTTGATCCAGGATCGACTTGTTCAGGCCGGACATGGCCCGAACCTTTCGGCCTGGAGCCTCGACAGTGCCCGCCGCCGACCCGGACATGTTCCGTACCTGCAAGTCCTCGACGAAGACTACAGCGTGGTTTTTGCTGATCGCGGTCGAGGTCTTATGCAGGAAGTCGCGGCGGACATTAGCGATGCGTGCGTGGATGCGCCCAACTCTTGCTTTTGCCTTCCTCCAGTTGTTGCTGAATCTGACCCTGCGGCTCAATGACTGCTGCGCCTTGCCCAACGCCATCTCATGCCGCCTGAAGCTGTGGAGCGGGGCGTAGAACGTGCCATCCGAGAGCGTAGCGAAGCGGGCGATCCCCATGTCGATGCCAACCGTACCCCCTTGCGGGATAGGACGCTCCACCTCCCGCTCGGCCTGGATGCTCACGTACCACTTACCGCATGACTGGCTTACGGTGACGTTCTTGACTACACCGAGCACCTCCCGGCTGTTGCGGTAGCGCAGCCAACCGAGCTTAGGCAGAAAGATGCGGTTGTTGTGCTGCTCCAGCTTGATCTGCTTCGGGTCAGGATAGCGGAAGCTATCCGACATGCCTTTCTTCCTGAAGCGTGGGAAACCAGCCCACTTGGCAAAGAAGTTGGCGTAGGCTCGCTCCAGGTCTTTGAGAGATTGTTGCAAGGGATGCACCGGAGCGTCCTTGAGCCATGCCGTCTCCGCGCTGTTGCGCCACTCGGTGAGCAGCTTGCACAACCCAGCGTAGCCAAGTTTTTTCTCGCCTCGCTCGTGGCGCTCCTTCTGCAACGCCAGCGCCCTGTTGTAGACGAACCGGCATGAGCCAGCAAAGCGGCACATTTGCCGCTCCTGCTGGCCGTTTGGCATCAATTCGTACTTGAAGGCTTGGCGGATAAGCATGGAAACATTATACTTAGCCTATGGCGCAAAATCAAGATATAAGACATGGACGGCACTATGTCTTCAAGATGCACGTCCATTTGGTCTTCGTGACGAAATACCGCCGCAAAGTGTTCGACGACGACGCCATCAACCGGCTGCGCACGATCTTCGCCAAGGTCTGTGCCGACTTTGAGGCGCAACTCGTCGAGATGGACGGCGAGGACGATCACGTCCATCTGCTCGTGGAATATCCGCCCAAGGTCGCCGTCTCCAACCTGGTGAACAGTCTCAAGGGCGTATCCAGCCGGCTGCTGCGCAAAGAGCGGCCCGACATTCAGAGCTGGTACTGGCGCGGTGTGCTGTGGTCGCCGTCGTACTTTGCTTCAAGCAGCGGCGGCGCGCCGATTTCCATTGTGCGCCAGTACACCAGAGCAGCTGCAGACGCCACACTGAAAACGGGCCAAAGGCGAAGTTTCGGCGAAGCCAAACCCAAGGACGGCTACGCCGTCCGCGCTATCCTTCCCCGCCCTGAACGGCGGGGCAAGCCCGCGCACTTGGTCAAAAATTACTTAGATATTTAGTTAATGCAATATTGGATTAATGCAATAATTCGCTCATCAAAAGCAGAGGCCTTAGACATCAAGCTTGAAAGTTTATGGTATTGGCAAAGATGAGAAAGACAGTGAAAGAAAACATCAACAGTTTTGTCTGAATTTTCTCGTATAAGAAGCTTACTAGGCAGATCAATTGCAAGGGTAGCAGACTCCATCATGAATTCTGTACCTACTAATGGATTTCCAAAGACTAGCACTACGGTTGGGGGGAGTTTTAAACCAACTTCTTTTGCAGCTTGACTATGATCATATGTTGCAAAAAGTCGAAAGCCTTCGCTTAATAATGCATTTTTCAGATGTAAAATCGTATCAGTAAAGTTACATACTGAACTATAACGAAACATTCCTTCAGGTAAGGTCTCAGTCATATTCTTTCCTTTTTTCTTAAATTGTAGACCAATAGCCTAAGCAGCTCAAGTGACACTCCCATATTCCCTGAAGGGGATGGGCTTCTAGCCACATCTCGCAAGCTGTGGGCCGTTCCCGGAGGGAACCCGCACCGTTTCCGGCGCGTCGCTTGACGCTTGCGAACCGAGCTAGACAACTTTGGCCCGTGTCCAGCCGACTACTACGCCGGAGATGTCCCGGACGTAGATACGTGATGCGCTTTGGAAACGACACCACTTGACCAAATGCGATTGCATGCATATTTAGCGCACCCACGATATCCCTATGGCCTTCAAATCCACAGGCGCTGCATCGCCAGTTTCGCCCCTTGGGCTTGTGGCGATGACCGCATACGGGACACTGGCTGGACGTTCCTTGCTCCTCCCCGGTGAAGCACACGATGCGGTCTTGTTCCAACTTCTGTTCCAGATAGCTGATGTCCTTCCCGTACTCCCATTGGCTCATACGCTGATTGTGATGGCGTCCGGCATGCTTCCGGCGAACGCCGTCCGGGTTGCCAACGAAGAGAGCTTCGATGCCGCGCTCCTTGCAGAAATCCGCCACTACCCGGATGCCCTTGGGGCGCAGGTCGCGGACTCGGCGATTATAGCGCAGAGTGAGCTTCGCTCGTGCCCACCCGAGCTTACGAGAGCTTCGCGAGCCCTTTTGACAGCGGGATCGCTTTCCCTGGATTTCGCCCAGTTGCTTGCTGTGCAGGCGCTTGAGGGATAGAATGCCGTGCCCAGAGACGACCAGAGCATCCCCCCTCATTGGTCACCACGGCAGCCTGGTGGATCTGCCCTAGGTCCACGGTGGCGCGCTTTTGCGTTGCCCCCTGGCTGGCAGTGGGGGCCGTGTTCTCTACTTCAACGCGGATATGGAGTTCATGGTGCACACCGTTCCAGACCACCTTGCAGGCGGCTTTCCCGGTCAGCCATTGCGGGCGCGCTAGATCCAACGCTGGACGCCCCCGCCCCATGAGGAGCACGATGGCTTTTCCTCTAACCCCATCGCCTGGGCCGGCCACATCAAGGGGAAGAACCGTTTGTCCTTGTAGGGATAGCGGATTTCTTTGCGACCCGCTTTGCGGTTTTCTCGGGCGGACTGCACCGCCGCATCAAACGCCCGAAAAACGTGCTGAATGCTTTGGGAGTGCAGGGCAAATCGGCCTCCTTTGGTGGCTTCGTGAAACTGGCGCTTGCCAGGCCAGGGTAAATTTTCCCGCCTGGCAGCAAGGTGCATACCTAGGCAAAGATTCCATACGCGAGCCGCCTCCATCTGACCTTCACGGATGATGGTCTCCTGGCGTCGGGAAATTCCCTTGAGAGGAAAGATGCGTACCCGTTCCATACCTGTTATTCTAGTGCCATGAACGATACCCTGCAAGCCGGGAAACCCGCCTGACACACTATCAGATAGCTATCACTTCGTGTGGATACCGAAGTATCGGCGCAAGATCCTGGTCGGTGAGATGGAAACAGCCGGCAAGGCGCTCATCGCCGAATGCTGCGACCAGCACGGCTTTCGATTGCTGGCCCTGGAGACGGATATCGATCATGTGCATTGCTTCGTGTCGGCCTCGCCCAGATGGGCTCAGGCGACGATTGTGGGTCTGCTCAAAGGGTACACCTCGCGCGGGGCTCCGGGAACGCTTCCCGAAGCGCGTGGCGCCTCTGTGACCGAGAACAGCTCTGGACACAGGCGTACTACGTGGGAACGGCAGGTGCGGTATCGGCAGAGGTGATCCGGCGACATATCGCGGAGTGTCAGGGGAAATAGCCACCCCTCCGGGTGGCGGCGCAGTCAGCCCATCCCTTGAAAAGGATGGGTATTCCCGCGCTGTTCTATAATATTTCTTTTTTAAATTAAGAAACACCAGTTGGCTTTCGACTAATCGCAGCCAAATTATCGCTGAAACGGATTCCTTTTGCTAGAGGCCCGATCACCTTATCCCATGAGCAACGGAAGATTGGGCAATATCCTTTGTCAGTAAATTGAAACTGAGGAGATTCAAAACCCGCTTCCAAAAGAATGCGTTCGATATCCTTGCGTACTAAAGCTGTAATATGTGCTGGATAACTTTCAGCAAGAAACAGGCTAAAATGACCCTTAAAAATTAATGCTGCTATAGCTCTCCAACTTTCGTTATTAGGAGTGGTCATAATCAATATGCCTCCTGGGCAAAGCAATCTAAACCACTCGCGTGCTACCTCCCTTGGATTTTCAAGATGTTCAATGATTTCTGCAGCCACATTCACGTCAAAGCTCTCGGCAGAAAAGCCAGTTGGATGATTTAAATCTCCAACCCACCATTCGATGTTATCTGGCAAGTCTGGAGGCTTAGGCAATAAATCCGCTGCACAAACTTTGTTAAAACGACCACAACGATGTAACCATTGTGTAAAAAGTCCTTTACCCGCACCAAAATCAAGTACTCTTCCTGAAAGAGAACACTTTTCAATAATCCGTTCAATTAATGTATAAATAACATCTGAACTTGTTCCACCGCTTTTCTGGGATGCGTATAGTCTCCACTGGTTTATCGATTGTTTATTTTCTCTAAGGTTTTGCATTAATTAATTTATGGGTAGCCTATAAGATTTAGCCAGTAAATCAATTCGAATTTCCAATCTGATTTTTAAGAAAATTATAAGATAATGGTTTTTATTTTCTAAATCTTTCTAGGGTCATCCTTATTATAATAAAGGATAGACTTGGTAGTCACAAATTGATGTAAAAGAAGTATAACTCTTTTAAGGGTAATAACATAGAGGGAGTCTAAAAACCAAAGATTGCCACTATTGGCTATGTTAATGGTCGAAGATGTTCTATTTTGGATGTTTTCAAAATAGAAATTAAGAAAACATAAAATAACTTTTCATTCCAAGAAAACTCCATTGAAATTACAATATTTTCCTTATATGTACTACGATAAAAACAATGGTTTCTGCATTTCCTTACCACTTTTCCATTATCATTGATACCTACAACTATTCTCAATTTATTGGAGATGCTATTGAAAGCGTACTTAAACAAGATTTTCCTCAAGACCGCTATGAAATCCTCGTTGTGGATGACGGTTCTACGGATGAAACACCAAAGATTATTCAGGAAAAATTCCAGCATCGCGTCAAATACATTTACAAACCCAACGAGGGTCAGGCCTCAGCTTTTAACCGTGGCTTTGAAGAGTCAAAGGGAGAGTTGATCTGTTTTCTTGATGGAGATGACTTTTGGCTTGCTGAAAAACTTTCTACTTTATGGCAAATTTATACCCAGACAAACATTGGTTGCTTTTATCATGATCTTATCCTAGTCGGTTCACCTGCTCCCTGGAAAAGCGTTTTAACTTTTAGTCCTTTTTCAAAGCTTGAACTGGTAGCCCCTAATGCTTATCTCCTTCCCCTGGAAAAAGCTGATCTGCTCTTTTCTTTCGCCGTACCTACCTCGGGCATCACCTTACACAGAACGGTAGCCCAAAAAATTTTTCCTTTAGCCAAGGTTACTTACAAATTAAATGCAGACTTTTTCCTCCAAGCCCTTGGGCTTGCTTTTTCTCCTTTTGTTGTGGTTCGAAGTCCCTTGGGGTTTTACCGGTGCCATCCTCAAGGCTGGGGTATATGTCTCAGTTTTACTCCTGAAGGTTATAAAGGCCAAATTGAAATTGCAGAAAAAGTAAAAGCTTTTTTGCTTGAGCTCCAATCTTCTTGTTCTCTTTGTTCCTTAATTCAAACTGTTGAAGAGGAAATTGCCTTCCGGCAGTTTCTTTTAGATCTTTCTTGCCTTTCCAAATACCGTTCTTTTTTTCAAAGCTGTCTTTACTTAAGCAAAGAAAAATCTCTTTTTTCTTTTTGTAGAAAAATTGTCTATTTCTTGCGTATTTGGCTGGGAGATTCCCTGTTTCTTAAAGGGTTTAACATTTATAAACATTTGTTTTCCAAACCGCCTCTTTCTTAGTTAGTTGTATCAAGTTTTAGATATTCTCAGAAAAGGGAATAAAATCTTAGAACTAAAAGCCCGAGACCAAAGGATAACTAGAGTTTTTAATTCTTAAATATGCTGTGAGCAAAACAACAGTTTTTATCCTTGTTCTTTTTATTGGTTTTATCATCGCAGGGCAAAGCCTTTTAAAATATCATCTTGGGTTCGTAGCGGACATTCATCATGCCTACCAGATGCTCGAAAAGAAAAGACCAACTTTAGATCAAGTTGAAACAGCTGTTGAAGAAGCCATTCCTGATTTTTTCTCACCGATAGAACTTGAAGAAATCCATGAGGAACAGGCTCCTTTTGGATTACGACTTGATTGCTCGCTCACGGTTTCTGCAGACATGGATATTTACAAGGTTTATTCAGAGCCTATTCTCCAAGACCCCGAGGAAGTAAAATCTCTTGATCTTATCCCCAAGGACCTGCGTGAGATGGCCCTGGCTGATGTAGCCAACACGGTGTTTATACCCGGATTTCCTGCGGGTATGACTTTTGAGCGTCAAACTAAACAACTTCTTTTTAAACGGGGAGAAGAAATTACTCTTAAGGTTAACGTTAGGGCCTCCGAGAACTCACGAGGTGGTTGGACCACCGAGGCTGACATAGAAGATGCCCCTTGGAAAATAAAAACTCCAGGCTGTTTTTTGAAAACAGCCCTAGAACTTGCTGAAGATGAAGCCAAGGAAATAAAGAGTTGGAGTATGATATGGAAAAAATACTGGGCCTTAGAGAATAACCCTGCAGAAAAAAATAGGGTTTTAAAAGCTTTTGCTAGTCAAAAACAGAAACAGCCTACAGAGACAATAAAAAAGGAAGAATTAAGGACAACACAAAAGGCTCTACAAGAGCAAAAGCCAGCAATACCAACCCCAAAAAGATCGTTCAAAAGTAATTTTGAGCCCTGCATTGTCAAGGTTGCCTTTTTCAAAGCTGATGCTGTCTATAAAGAACGAGGCTCAAATATAACCATTCGTATTACTAAGACCCTAAAAATTCTTTCCTACACCATTCCCGAAGGAACAAGAGCCTTTGGTTGGGTCCTCAAAAACGATGGTAAAAGAGGGATGGAAGTCCAATTTGTTCGTGCTGTTTTACCTCGAGGAACGGTTGTAAAGTTTAGTAGGAAAGCCAAAGTTATTCCTATATGAGGATAATGGCTCGATATTCATGAGGCGCAAATTTTTTGATCCCAAGCAGCATAACTGGATTGAAAAAAGAATCTCTCCTTTACTACCCCAAAGACATTTATCTTTTTCCCTTTCCCTATTTATGTTATTTTTGCTTGTCCTTTTTATCTATCCAGCACATGGATCTCTTATTCCCAAGGAAATCCTAAGCAAATTAAAAAAACAGCCCTCTTTTGAAACCTTACTCAAGGATCCCGATCTCTATAAGGGCCAATTGATTCTCCTTGGAGGTATGATTCTTTCTAATGATCCTTTAGAAGACCGTACTGAACTGCTAGTCGAACAGAGGGAGCTGAGTCATTCTGGAAAACCTAAAAGTTCTTCTCATAATAAAAAGAGCTTTTATGTCATTTCAAAGGATTTTCTCGATCCAGAAATCTATACTCAGGGCCGCTTGGTAACCGCCTATGGCACTATTAAGATAAGCAGACGTTCGGAGAAAAAAAAGATTTATCTTGAAGCACGCTCTGTCTATCTTTGGCCGCAATTTAGCCCTCCAGCAGGAGGATACATAGGCATAGGTCCCGGTTTTTTCTTCTGAATTTCTTCTCTTAAAAACCACTGTATAGGTCTTAAGACTATATCCACAACAACCCTTTGCTTCCTCACAAAACCATTTTTTTTTGTAAAAGAGTCAAGCAAATCTCCTTATTTTCACGGGTTTTTCCAATTGCTAACTTTTTCAGCCATGGGCAACGATATTGCTTCAATCACTGAAGCTATTCTTAAAGAGATACCCGAATGCTGTCGGTTGAGTGAAAAAGATATAGAAAAGATCTCTTCATTGAGGCCTTATCTGTATCCTTTGGAAGATAGGCTTGTCAAAGGTTTCTACGACGTGCTTTATGGCTATCCTCCCACCTCTTCGATTTTTGATCTTTCTGAAAGGGAAAAAAGAGAATGGACATTAAGAAACTGGTGGAGAAGAACTCTTGATGGCCCTTTTGACCTTCACTACTGGACATGGCAAGCGGCAGTAGGCATCATCCATATTCGTCGAAAAGTCAAAAACCCCATGATGATTGGCATGTGGGCTTGGATCCTCAACTTTTTAGGAAAAGAATTATCAAAGATTTTATCTTATGATGAATTTACAAAGGTCTTAGAAGCTTTCCACAAACTTGCAGCAACAGCTGAAGCTTTGACCGCCGAAAGTTATCTTCACCACTATCTCCTTGCCCTTTGCCATGCCACAGGAACTGATCTTCAACTTATCGATCGGCTTGTTCTTATCGAACTGGAACAAGTTCAAAAGACCCTTAGCCAAAAAAGCTAACTTTTTTATTTAAAGGCTGCTTTTAAGGGCTAAACAAAGTTTCCGTAACCATTAGGTTTAATCAATCCCTTTGCTAATCAGGCAACTTGCAAAAGCGGCAATTCCTTCTTGCCTTCCAATAAAACCGAGTTTTTCATTGGTTGTTGCCTTGATACCCACCTGGGCTTGGTCAATGCCTAGAGAAGATGAAACTCTTTGTTTCATCTCTTCAATAAAAGGAGAAAGTTTTGGTCTTTCACAAATCACAATGGAGTCAATGTTTTCGATCCGCCACTTTTCTTTAAAAAGGATTTGGCTGATCTCTTCAAGAAAAACCAAGCTCGATACATCTTTCCACTTTGGATCACTATTCGGGAAAAAAAACCCGATATCTCTTTTGCCCATAGCCCCAAGCAGGGCATCAGCTATAGCATGAATTAAAACATCACCATCTGAATGACCTAAAAGACCTAATTCAAAGGGGATGTTAACTCCACCCAAGATCAACTTTCTACCTTGGGCAAGCCTGTGGACATCATAACCGATTCCTGTTCTAATCATGGGCATAGGGTAAAGAATGTAAAAAAAAATAAAAATACTTTTTTAAAATTCTCATTCTGTCTTTAATTTAATTCCGTGAGCGGTATAAGAATTGCCCTACTAGGGACGGGAATACTTGGGCATAGCATCGCTGAAAGACTGCTCCACACCTATGATTCTCTTTATGTGTACAACCGTAGTCGGTCAAAGGCTGAAGATCTCCTCTCTCTTGGAGCAACTCTGTGCAATACTCCTGCCGAAGCCATTGCGGCTGCCGATGCCCTTTTTTTAGTTTTAACCGACGCCAAAACCACGAAAACGGTTCTGGCTTCGGCTGAAGAAAAAACTCTTTTTGAGAAGAAAACCTTTTTCCAGCTCGGAACGATTAGCCCTATGGAAGCCGAGGAGTTAAATGCTTACATTACGCAAAAAGGAGGGGTATTCATAGAACTGCCTGTGTTGGGCAGCAAAAATGAAGCTAAAAACGGTTCTTTGCTTTTAATGTTTGGGGCAAACGAGGAACAATACCACAAATGGCATGATTTTTTATCCTCGCTGGGAAAAGTTTTTTTTGTCGCTGAACCCAAAAAAGCGGCTGTTTTAAAACTTGCCCTCAATCAATTGATCATTTCATCCATGGTTGGGTTTTCTTTAAGTTTTGCAATGGTGATTAAAGAAAATATCGATCCCAAACTTTTCATGAACATTCTGCGGGCAAGTGCGCTCTATTGTTCAACTTACGATAAAAAACTGCCACGGCTGGTAAAAAAAGATTATGAACTTGCCAATTTTACTTTAGATCTTCTTTTAAAAGACCTTAAATTATGCTTGGAAGAGACAGAAAGACTTTCCATAGAGTCTGCTCCATTAGAAATTTCAAGAACGATTATTGAGCAAGCCCTAAAGCGTGGATACGGACAAAAAGATTATTCAGCTCTTTTTGAAGCAATTTTTTCACCCAAACCATGAATACTTTATCTTCTAAAGCCATTATCATTGAAAAAAATCCCTCGCAAAACAAACTTGATGAACTAGGTGTTGCCCGTTGGCCCATATGGGAAAAAGAACCATCCTCTTTTGACTGGAGCTATGATCAAAAAGAATGCTGCTATATCCTTGAGGGTGAGGCCCTGATCCAGGTGGGAGAAGAAAAACCTCTTCGGATAAGTCAAGGGGAACTGGTGACCTTTCCCGCGGGTCTGTCTTGCCACTGGGTAATAACGAAAAAAATAAGGAAACATTATCAATTGGGTTAACTTATTTTTTTATTTTAGTCGGAGTTGAGAAAATTTTAAATCTCTATTATCTATTTCTAATTAAACAAGAGGCCCCATCATCTAGTTGGTTAGGATACGGCCCTCTCAAGGCCGGTGGACGGGTTCGAATCCCGTTGGGGCTACCACAATTTACTTCTGAGATTATGCCAATATATTTTTTTTGTGTGTGTGAGGCACGGAAAGATAGAGATTAGATATGGATTAAAAATTTTTTGTGAAACTTTCTTTGAAATGGATGCCTCAATTTTTTGCAATTTTTATGTGTTTTGGGATATTTTTACCCTGTTTTAAAACGATTTGAGACAAACATCTTGATTTTGTTCAATCAACTTCATTTTCTCTTGAGATTTTTCAAAAAGAAGTTTCCTGCTCTGTTTATTAAATTTAGTATTTAATATTATTACCATTTTGTTAACTGAACTTCCGAAACTTTGAGATATAAGATGTTGTAGCAGAACAATATAACATTTTTATTCTGCCTACAAGGCCCATTTGGGCGGCTGAGCGAAGAGCGGAAGCAGATCGAGTTTATGAAGCAACACGTTGAGCTCTGTAGGAATCTTGGATAAGAGCCCGATCACAGGCTTTCCCTTGGTAGAAAGTTGGACCAAGCGGATTGATTGCAAGCGACGGAGCACTTTGGGAACTTCTTCAGTGAAGCCCTTCGCTACCCATTCGGTTCCGAGTCGGGCGCTAATCCAGAAGGCCAAGAAGCAGAGCCTTATGTGGTTACGGACCCGGTCCGGCCGCCAATGATAAACCGGACGAATTTCCATGTAGCCCTTGAGCTCGGAAAAGGCGGCCTCAACCTCTGCAAGTCTCTTGTAGTGCGTGAGGACTTGTTGATCCGAAGCTTTGGCCAAAGGGAGGTTAGTCTCCAAAAGATACCAACCATCGATCGCCTCTTCTTCCTTAACCCGATCCAAATCGAGCTTCCACCAGAACCGGCCTTTGGCGTCAACCCCATACCGAAAGTATTTATGCGCCTGGATTTTCTGGAGCGCCCGTCCAACCCGGCTGCCCAGATTAACCGGATCCGCTCCCTTCCGTATTGACCGTGCTATTTGGTGCAGCAGCTCTTCTCCTTGCTCGATCCGTCTTTCTCGTTGCTCCCTATCCCGTTGTGCTCGCCACTCCCCTCCGGCAATAACATAGCGAACTCCCTGCTGTTCGATCTCCAGAATCCGAGTCCGATCCGTAAGCCAAAGCTGGCGATCTTCGGGAAGACTTCTGATAATCTCCTGCAACTTCGCCTGAGTTGCCCGAGTCACGTACCTGAGTTCCAGGCCTGTCAGTATCTCCAGGTTCCACCGGCTCTTCATCCCCCCCGTCGAAGACAAGGGTCGCTTCCTGGATCCCAAACCTTCGTCGCAGCGTAATCAAAAGCCCCGTCAGGGTCGTGCTATCTGCCCGGTTTCCTCGAAGCACCTCCACGTGAATCGGAATCCCCCGACTATCCGTAGCGACGGCAAGAAGAACCTGCAGCCTATCCTGCCGATGATCCCTGCTGTAGCCATATTGGGCCAAGCCAGCTGGACCATCTCCTTCAAAATATACACTGGATAGATCATAGAGCACCAGGCTTGCTCCAGTCGGTTGAGACTCCTCGTAGAGCTTCTTCTCGATCCCGCTCCAAAGCCACCCGAGTTCATCCAATCGCTTTATTGACAGCCTCCATACAGAAAAGCCACCTATCCCTCCAGCGCATAAAAGGCCAAAGCATCCGGGGCTTCCCACTCCTCCAAGGGAACAAGCTTCTTCCCCTGCAAGATTGCCCTGACTGCATCCCGGACTTCTTCAGGCATCCGAGTTAGATTGGCTAAAATCCTCGTCTTGACCTGGTTGCCCACTCGGTAGGACTCCCTGACGAGATAAGACCGATAGATCTTGCCTTTCTGGTAGGTACGAACCTCCTGTAAATACATGCCTACATGTATATCAAAATATGAGAAAATAATCAACAAAAATAATTCACATTTATTCCCATAATACGTCCTACATTGTTGGCCCTAAGTGCTTTGTCTGCCTAAATTTTACTCAAAATTATAAGGAAGATCGGCTAACTCTAATGCGAAAAAGAAAGAAAGTATCGATTGTTGTTTATTATGACTACCTATAAATTTAAAGTTTTTATGACAACAAAAGCCCTGAGAACTTCATCTGTTGCGTATTTCCAAAATCGTTTTGATCGTCGGTAAAATATAACTGATGAAAATATACTCAATAAAAACAATATCAAAGTGGATATTTTAAATACAAAAATCACGAAATACATCAAAAATAATGATTCAAATAAAAATAAAACAAGCCACCCCCTATACAAACCGTAATAGGCGTTAAATACAGAAACTCGACCAGTTTCATCTTTGATAGAGACTAACGTATAACATAGATTCCATAATCTGTTTTCGTCTTGTTTTTGTAGTCCAAAAAATTCTTTTGCTTGGTACAAGATTTCCTTTTGCTTATCATCGTAACTTCCTTTATCCTCTGGGATCAAAAATCGAAAAAAACTTATATCATTTATTAGATTCGCAAATCCCTGGACCAAGTGTCCTACATAAAATGCAATAATAAGCCAGATTAAGGTAGTGTCTAAACTAAAAGATATTATATGAAATTGAAAAAAATAAAATGCGTCAAAATCAATAAGCAATAGTGTAAATGCCCCAACTATAATATAGCTGATTACGTCATAAACATTAAGCTTTGAAAAAAACTTTTCCTCCATAGCTTAACAATTTTGATTGATATGAATGATGTAGTTGCCAATAGCCGGAATTATAATTGTTATTCTCCCATCTTTACGAGTTGTTAGAACCTTTCTAATACTCCCACTAATGTTTAAACCTCTACAATGTTGAGCGTAGAGATTATGGCTTTGTGTTTCGTGCATTACCGGCTTATCAGAAATAATTATTATATCAGGAGCACAGTAATCGAACACTTCACGACAATAGCCATTTTTTCTTCCATGATGAGAAGCAATTAAAATATTTGTTCGCTTCAAACATTTTACAAATTTTTGGTTTTCTAAAAATTTTTCCCACCCAGCGGCTTCAAGGTCTCCTGGGAACATTACACCCACTCCGTTGTAAGCAACAAAAGTAACAACACTGAGATTATTTGTATCTTGAAATTCTTTCAACGAATGATGAAAATAAGCGATTTCCATCTCATAGCTTGGGCATATCGGTGAAATGAAAACATTTCGTATCCAATATAAAGCTGTTTTCACCGCATCGTGTACTTCGCCACTTTCTTTGATTTTTTTATGTTCCAACCAGTCGGGATCAATATTGCTGTTGTAAGCAATACTTTCGGGGAAGATATTCATTTTGAAATTTACTAAATCGGATAGATGATCTTGGTCCAGATTACTTAAAACAATACAATGAGGTTTTTGATTGCGTTGTTGCAACCAGCTTGAGGGTCGCCAATTTGTAGATTTGTTGCATCCAGCTCCTATCAATATCAAATGGCCACATGGCGTCTCTACAGCACTACACTCTCCATGTTCAACATCAAAAATGTGAATTTTCATCGGCTTCATATAGGATACCATTTATTGCTGTAATCCCAAAACTCTGTCCGGAAAATTATTTTTTCCTCCTCATTTATACGAACCTTTACATTTCCATAATACTTGGTTGATAAAACTAACCCATGCTTTTTGTAAGTATCGCGGTCATAATCAACGCCTTCCGCAACTGAAACCACTGTTAACCTCGGTTTTACTGCTTCCAAAAAATCTATTGAAATGTGATTTTTACTTCCATGACCTGGTGCTAAAAGTATAGAAGATCGCAATTCGTTTTCCTCATAGTTTTTTACTACATCGTCCAATGCTTGCTTTGAGGCATCTCCAGTAAGCATGACTCTTACTCCATTGTATGTAATTTGAAGTACATAACTTAAATGATCGTATTCCTTACTCTCTTCTGCTATTTTTATAAGCTCTTTATTTGGTGAAAGTATTTTAATTCCATCTTGTACCCAACAACAATCAGCATTTGTATTTCGCAAGGGACTTAAAACATTAACATTCTTAATGCTTCCTTTTTTTAAGGATTGATAAAACTCCCAATCTGTTTTGTCATAAAGAGAATTTTCCCAGCCACCAGGATTTGGTTTATTTTCCGGGACATGCCAAAAATTCCTTATATACTTCTTATCAAAAAGTGTTTTTAGCCCTGACATATGATCCATATCAGGGTGCGTTAGAATAAATCGGAAAATTTCTTCATTGGGAAAATTGTTCTGTATATAATCAGTTGGATTATTGTGATTCGCTTTTTGCAAACGCTCCATTGAGGTTCTTTTGCTTTGTGAAAATGACCTGGAGTCGTCTATATCAATTACGCTTAAACGGCCCGATGGAAATTTAATTATTGTACAATTTCCTTTTCCTACATTTATAAAGTGAAAATCTAACATATTATTTAATCCTAATATTTATTCTTAATCTCTTTAACCTTAACATGGCGTCTCACCTGAATCAATTTTAACGATGGTATGAAAAGAAAAGTCAGCCGTTTGGAGACTCGATATTGATCTTGGAACATATCTTTTTGCAGGGGGTATTTCCTGGAGTTTGAGCTGATATTGGATTTATTCTTTGACATAGTTATAAAACTATTCTATTTACCTAGACAAATATAATCAAATGATTTATTTAAAAAAAATATATATACTTAATCTTTACATAGAGCTTTTACCTCCGCACGCGCACTTAGAGGATTGGACAAGATCAACCATAAAGATAATGAACTCCAGCTGAAAAAAACCGGGTAAAGTACCAAAGGGAGTAGTATAAATTCATTTCCTCCAGACTCCCATTATTCTTTTTGACCACTCGACATGAAAAATGAAAAAGGATATAATGTGTAAAAACAAATTGGAAAATTTTCTGCTTTGCTCGCTACAAGGCAAGTGCCGCCGCTAGGTGGGATTATCGTGCCGTCTGCATCACAACATCTATCTAGCGTTCTGCTGGAAAAAGGTTCAAAAGAGTTGTAAAGTTGTATAGTGATTAGCTTCCTAATCAAAAAGTGGAAAAAGTAAAGAAAAAGTGCTTCCCTCTCCTAGTGTTGAGCTGACCTTGACTTTACCCCGGTGGTTTTCCATAATTTTCTGAACGATCGCTAATCCAAGACCCGTTCCCTGTTTTTTCCTTGTCAAAAACGGAACAAAAAGTTCTTCTATTTCCGCCTTCGACATTCCTGATCCTGAATCTTTAACCCTGATAGCTAAATAAGGATCCGTTTCGGTTTCTTCTATTTCAGCTATGATTTCAAGAACTCCTCCCTCTCCCATCGCTTGGGCTCCATTAAGGATGAGGTTCAAAACCGCCTGTTCAACCTGTGATCGTTCAGCTTTAATTTTAGGAATGGAAGGAGAAATAGAGGTTTTTACCTCGATTTTTTGCCCCGCTAATTTATGCCGGGATAATAGAAGAACATCTTCGATGATTTCTTCAACTTTCAACGATTCCAAAGAGGGTTGGGTGGCTTTCCCTAACACCAGGACTTGATCAACGATCCGGTTCATCTGGATCATCTTTTTTTCAAGAACTTCCAAGTCTTTTTGAGACACTGGGTCATGTTGTATTCTCGTTTTTAAGCTATGAATAAGCATGTGGATTACCGTAAGGGGATTTCTGATTTCATGAGCAATTTCTGCGGCCAAAAGCCCAAGGGAAAGCAGCCTTTCCCCTTCCCTGAGATTTTCCTCGGTTTGAACAATCCGATCAAGGAGCCTAGCTTTAGCCAGGGCCACCGCCGAGAGATCGGCAAGGGTTTGTAGTAGCTGGATCTGGCTATTTGAAAACCGGTGAGGAAAGGCGGTAAAAAGGGCAAGCACCCCCTGGCATTCGCTGCTAAAAACAAGAGGAACAGACAAAAAAGAAACCATCTCTTTTTCCATAGCCAACTCAGGACAATGGATCAAAGATTCTTCATGAATATCCTGTATAGCCAACGGCTTGCACTTTTTGACGACGACCCCAAAAATAGACTCACTTAAAGAGATCGTCATCTTCTCTTTTTTCATGGTTTCTTTGTCCTTGTCACAAGAAGCGATGAGATGGAGTTCAGTCTTATCTGGATTGAGAAGAAACAACTTTCCCTTGTTGGCATTCATAAACGTCACGGCATTCCTTACTACCCCTTCTAAAGTCTTTTCAAGATCTTCCTGGGAAACGATCGTTCGGCCTATCTCAATAAGAGTAGAAAGTTGGTCAGCTTGTTGTCGGAGTTTTTCAAATTCCCATGCCAATGATAACCATTGGGCGGATTCCGCAGCAATGGCTTCCAACTCCTTTTCGTGTTCCAAGCTATAGTGAGCTTTTTGATGGCTATCGACGTTAAGGACACCGATGACGGTGGATTGCCATTCTATGGGAACGGCCAACTCCGATTGAATCCGAGGGTCTATGGAGACATAACGCCAATCTTTTGTGACGTCGTCAATGCGCATGGTCTTAGCCGAGTTAATGACCCAGCCGGTAATCCCCTCGCCCACTTTAAGCTTGGTTTTTTTGGCTTTATGTTTAAGGCCAAAACTGGCTTCTATATCAAGCAAACCCGTATTGGGATTGAATAGAACAAAAGAACCGCTATCCGATGCTGTTCGACTAATCGCTATTTTCAAAAAATGCCGGATAACTCCCTGAACCGTCAGCAACTTCTTTACTTTTTCAATGGATATTTCACCACTCAATTTCCGCAGATGAGCAAGATGCATTTTAACCCTTCAAGCCGTTTTATAATCCTTTATTCTAAATGCCTATGGCCTTGCGTATATTTTTTAATATTGATTTAATCTCTTCTTCCTTCACGACTTTTTGTCCGCTACTGTTCAAAATGTAAAAAGTATCCAGGGCAGCTCCCTTCTCGGTTGCTATACGAGCCGAAACAATTTCTATGCCAAGCTCCAAAAGAGCATTTGATATTCTATAGAGAAGAGCCGGTTTATCTGGAGTTTGAATATCTAAAATCGTGTAGTTTTTAGAAGAGTCCTGATCGAAGCTAATAGAAGTGGGAAACTCTCCTTCAATTTCCTTTTTAACTGTGATCCCGGGTTTAGGAATACGGCTAGCAATGTCAAAAGATTCATCAAGAAACACTTCTTCAAGTATTTTACAAAAAGGATCTTTATACTGTTCTTTTGAAGCAAATTCCATTTTGGATGTACAGACCTTGAAAACGTCGAGTATGATACCGTCGCTACGAGTGTTAATATCGGCACTCAAAATAGAAAGGCCAATAATGGAAAAACTCCCGCAGATCCGGGAAAAAACGCCTAACCTATCCCAAGTTACAACAATGACTTCTGAATAGTCAAACTCAGGCTTGTCTATCCATTTAACCACGGGAGCCAAAACATTGGAATGGGAGTCGAGTTGTTTTTCAAGGAAATGATGAATAGTTTCAATATGAACCGCGATCGATTCTTCAGAAAAAGTCTGGAAATATCTTAAAGGCAGGTTATTAAAATGTGCATCCACTTCTTCTTGATCAATCTTTTCAGAAAGCCTTTCCTTTGTTTTTTCTTTTATCTGTTCTATCGATTTTCTGCGCTCGATAATAAACTCTTCCTTGTTCGATAAAGCTTGGGAGGTCTGACGATAGAGCTCCCATAGTAGAAGGTTTTTCCAACTTGACCAATTTTTGGATTCTCCGGTTCCTTCTTGATCGGCAAACGTCAGTAACATTAGCATATCCAGTCTTTGCTGGGTCATGACTATCCGGGCAAACTCTAAAATGGTTTCCTCATCTTCAAGATTACGCCTGGCCGCGATCTGGCTCATTAAAAGATGTTGATCAACCAGAAAAACGAGCAGCGAAAGTTCCTCAGAAGATAACCTCAATCTTTTTGCTACATTCATGGCATGGATCGCACTCTGTTCTTCATGATGTCTTTTATGGCTGGCCGCTCTTCCCGTATCATGCAAAAGAATAGCTAAATAGAGAATAAAGGGATTTTGTAGCTGATGAAAAAGGGTGGCAAACTGTTTGTAAGGCGCTTCTTTTGCTCCAATGAGAGAGTCAATCACCTCGAGGGCGCGCAAAGTATGTTCATCAGCCGTGTATCGGTGGAAAAACTCATGCTGGACCAGGCATCTGAGCGGAGCAAACTCAGGGAAAAGCCTTCCCAACAACCCAATTTCATGCATCTGCCGGCATATTTCCCCTACTTGGCCTTTCCGAGAAAATATCAAGCGAATAAGGTTCCTTACGTCTTTACGACGCAAGAAGTTATAATTGATGAGATGCAACCGGTGTTTGATCTGCATCTTTAGAGTTGTCCCTATTTTTAAGCCCCATCTTTGGATAAAGGAAAAGGCTCTTAAAATAAGAATAGGGTTTTCAGTGAGTTTTTCTGGGTTAACGACTTCCAGGCTATGATCTTCGATTGTAAAAGAACCTATGTTTTTTTTAGCCTTTGATCTAGAAAGAAATCCTTTTTTTTGGTAAGCGATTGCTTCAGCCGTACTATTTGCAATGAGATAGATCTGCAGGGCATGGTCGTAATATTGTCGCATGAATTCCTCGACCCGGCCTAAAATATCTTTTTGAGGATACCCAAAGGCATTAGCCACTTTGCCCTGGTTCCCAAGGGTCAAGAGGTCAAACTTTCTTTTTTCACGGTAATGCAACTCTTCGCGTACACGAAGAAGAAAATCATAGGCATTTTTCAGTTTTTCCCAATCCTTGTTATCAATCCACCGCTCTTTTACAATTACTTCTTTTTGAACTATTTTTTCCTTGACCCGAGCTATCCAAAAAAGATTCTGGTAATCCCTTAATCCTCCACAGCCCCATTTAATGTTAGGTTCTTGAACTAGGACCGTACCCCCATATTTTTTATGTTGTTCTTTCAAATCTTCAAAACGCCATTCGATAAACTCCTTTTCCTTTCCCGTTATACAGGAGGGCTCAAAAACATCCTGAAATTTTTTCCACAAAACTTTCGAGCCACAAATCAAGTCGGAATCAAGAAGTGCAGTTTTAGTTTGCAAGTCTTTATTAGCCGCGGCTATGATTTCATCCAACTGATGCGTCGAATGCCCCACATCCAGTCCGATGTCCCATAGAAAATAAAGGATTTGGTGTATGAGTTCAAAAATTGATTGTTCACTTTCTTTTTTGAGATCATAAAGAAAAAGCAAATCGATATCACTGGCTGGAGAAAGTTCTTGCCTGCCAAATCCACCCACAGCTAAAAGACAAATTGCAGGTTCTTTCAAAGCCATTTGCGGATAGACCTGTTCGAGGGCCATCGTCCACATGTGAGTCAACACCGCTCTGAAAAGCTCTGCCCGCTTATAGGTGATCGCTCTGCCACCGGATCCTAAAGCATATTCCATCCTAAGATGATGGGACTCTTTTTTTAAAAAATTTCTGTAAAATGAAACCAGCTCTTTAGGTTTTCTTTTGCTCTGACTCCATTGCTTTTCTATTTCTCTCAGGAACTTTTCGAATGAACTCATCTTAGTTTTGCAACTTCAACTCAATTCATTTATCATAACTCAACCCCGCAATCTTTCCACAAACTGCTCAACAAAACTAATAAGGATGATAAAATGATTCGGCTAGGACTTAACATCGATCATGTTGCTACATTAAGACAAGCAAGGTATAAACAAACCCCTTTTTCTTCGCTTGCTAATCCGTCGCCCCTTGAGGCAGCAAAAATTGCTCAAGAAGCTGGAGCCCATTCCATCACCGCCCATCTTAGAGAAGACCGTCGGCATATTCAAGATGAAGATATGCGACTTATCCGAGGGGCGGTTAGAGATTTGAACATGGAAATGGCTCCTATAAATGAAATGGTGGAGATCGCTTTGCAAATCAAGCCTAATGAAGTCTGTTTGGTCCCAGAAAAAAGAGAAGAAGTAACCACGGAAGGTGGACTGGACGTTGCCGGCAACTTGTCAACAATTAAAAAAGTGGTTAATGAACTTTCCCAGGCAGGAATAACGGTAAGCCTTTTTATAGATCCTGATCCGGTCCAACTTAAGGCCGCCAAAGAAGCATCAGCCCACTGTATCGAATTGCACACCGGTCAATATGCTCTAGCAACTGAACCCAAAGAGATTGAGGAAGAAATTGAAAAGCACAAGTATTGTGCTCATCTTGCAAAGGAACTTAACCTACAACTCAATGCGGGCCATGGACTTAATTACAAAAATGTTAGCCGTTATATACACTCCGTTCCTTTCCTTCATACCCTAAATATAGGCCATGCGATCATCTCTGAAGCCCTTTTTTGTGGACTTAAACATGCCGTCCAAAAAATGATCCAGTTGCTCGATAAACAATAAGTAGCAATCTTATGAAAATCATAGGATTAGGAATTGACTTGGTAGAAAATAGCCGGATCGAATCACTTTATAGTCGATATGGTGAGCGGTTCTTAAAAAAAATCTATAAAGAGACTGAACTTTCCTATTGTTTAGCCAGGGCCAATCCCATTCCCCATCTTGCAGCTCGGTTTGCAGCAAAAGAAGCAGCGATCAAAGCCTTGGGGAGTCCCGTTGCTTATTGGAAAGATATTGAAGTGGCTTCCCTAAGGAACTCCCCTCCAAAACTGCTATTTCATGGTGAGATCTCAAAGCTTTGTTCATCCAAAGGAGTAAGCTCTATTCTTTTATCCTTTACTCATACTCCCCTAGCTGCCACGGCGGTTGTTATTCTTGGAGGTTGACCTTTTAAAGGATAATCAAGCGGGTGGTAAACCTAACAATGATTTTTTTCGGTGGATCCTATTGCTTTTTTAAGATCAATACCGAGCGGTATTTTTCCCTTTGATTTAAAAAAAACAGGATTTTTCCTTTCAGCTATAGGTTTTTAATAAATAACAGGGCTAAAAAAAACAGGGGAGAATCCCAGCTTTTAGCTGACAGCTGCACCGTTTAATCGATCAAGGCTATAGCTCAAAGTTTTTCTTGATTTATTTTGGCTTTTCACAGATCAAAAAAAGGATCGAATGAGGAATGGCTATACCTTTTGGAGTTTTTAATCTATCTAATGCCTGTTCGATATGAGATATAATTTTTTTTCTTTGAAAATCAGGGAACTCCCGGAGCAGGCTTCCTCCACTGCTCGACTCATAAAACCGGATAAGTTCCTCTCCGGTTTTAAACAGATCAATGTAGTTTTGGGTTTTTGTTTCTAGGATTTTAAAACCGCTTTCAAGGACAAGTCCCTGGGCTTCCTCAGCTTCCCGTCTATACTCGGTTGTATCAAACTCCTTGGGGACGTAGCCTAATACAGATTGCACTGATTTTCTCACAATCGACATTAAAAATAGGTTTTGTTGCTTAGCCCCCATCGCTATGCCTAATTTTCCCCCTACTTTCAATAAACGATAAATATCCGCTATGGCCTGTGGTTTGTTGTCGATCCAATGAAAAACGCTATTGAGATAAATGACATCAAAATAGTTATCTTTGAATAGATAAAGATCTTCGGTGGAAGCAACTTTAAACTTAAGGTTTTCCTTTTCTCTCCTGCGTGCTATGTCAATCCTAAAAGGGGAAGGATCGATCCCAATGACTGTACCTTCCCTCCCCGTTATTTCAGCCACGTAAGCAGCCAGTCTTCCTGTGCCACAACCGATATCAAGCACCTTCTGGCCTTTTTTAATTTTCAATAAAGAAACAAGCTTTTTCCCCTGGATGAACTGAGGATTACTTAATTTGTCGTACTCAGAAGCTAACTGGAAGGAATCATAGAAATAACTTCCTGGCTGACAAACAATCACGGCCCCTGGATAAAAAAAGAAATAAATAAAAAGAAAAAACCTACAAAACGACTTCATTGGGTTTTAGCCCTAATGTATTAGAAAAAGGATCAGAGAAAGCTTATTTATTTCATCCTTATAAAAATCGTAAAAGGCTACATTTAATATCTTTAGGTTATTTTTTTAGGCCTTTTATTCCTTGTTGGATAGCGATTGAACAACAAAAGAAAAAAGGGCTAGTCTTATTCTTTGTTATAAAACAAAAATGTATCCAAGTTTGTTTAAAAGAAGTTCAGTCAAAAAAGATTATTTGCTGACCAGCCTTTTGGGAGAAGGATATACACAAGGACAACACCCCATGACCTGGCAGAAAACTTTGCTAAAATAACTTAAGCTGGAATAGCCGACAGCAAAAGCGGCTTCCGTGACATTGTAATCACCTCTTTTTAAAAGCTCCGCCGCTTTTTCAATCCGAAGATTACGGATGTAAATAGGAATAGTCATACCCATTTCTTTTGAAAAAAGCCTACTTAAATACGAAGGACTCACTCCAACATATTGTGCAAGTTCAGTTAGCCGGATAGAGCGAGTAAAATGTTCTTTAAGATACTCCTTTGCCTTTTCAACAATTAACTTATGCGCGGGTGAAAAAGGGCATATCTTGACATCGGTATTGATCGGTTCAAAAAGGACTTCTGCAGCGGCTTCAAGGGATAAAGCATGGGCAAAAAGAGTCAATGTTGGCTGAGAGAATGTTCCCGACAGAAGGTTTTCCAGCCGGACTCTCAGAGACGAAGACATTATTCGAGGAGAGCCGATCAGGGGTTCTTCTCTTTTGCCTTCAAGCCAAGCTTTGACGGGCGGAAGAAGCCATTCTTCCATCCCCTTAAGTTCCTCCGCCAAGGCTTGCCTAGACCATTCCACAGTTACAAACTGGGCATATTCTCCAGCCTTTCTTTCCGCATGCAATCTCTTTTTTGAAATCGCATAAAAACCGACTGTTCCAGGTCGAAATTCAACCATCGATCCGTTCGAATAAATGACACCATGCCCTAGATTATTGATACAGATTTCCAAGCTGTTGTGATGAAAGCTCTTCGACCAGTCAAAATAACCATCGATACGGGATTCAATAAGCTCCAAACTCCAACCATGAGAATAAAAACCCCCGGCCAGCTGTCTCCACCTGCCCGAAATATCTTTCCATGCCCCTTCTTCAATTTTAGAAAGGTTCATCTTTTAACTCACAAATAAGCTTATTTTATGCCATCCTCTGGATCCAAAATCATCAGCCTATACCCGACTCCAGGTTCGGTTAGCAGAATTTTAGGTTGCAGCGAGTTTTCCCCAATCTTTTCTCTAAGCCTGGCCATGTAAACGCGCAGATAATGAATCTGGTCCATCCCCCGTGGACCCCATACTTCTTGTAATATTTGCCTATGAGTTAAGACTTTTCCTGCATGACGAACCAGAAGTCTTAATATGCCATATTCGGTAGCCGTCAGCCGTAGTTCTTTCTTATGGAAGAAAACCCTCCTGTTAACTAAATCCACTTCAAGACCATCCGACCGGAAAACCTGGAGGTTGTCTTGAGGCTGAAGTCTTCGTAAAAGTACTCTCATTCTAGCCATCAGCTCCTCTTCTCCAAAAGGCTTGGTTAAATAATCATCAGCCCCATAATCTAGAGCTTGGACTTTATCTTTTTCCTGGTCAATAGCGGACAGCACCAGAATTGGCACCTGGCTCCATTCCCTTATCCTCTGGATTACAGTTGTTCCATTCATATCTGGCAACAGAAGATCTAAAATAACAATATCGGGTCTTCTTTGAGCCGTTTCCAAGATACCTTCTTCTCCCCTAGAAGCAAGAAAAACCCGATACCCTTTTGCTTCAAGAATCAGTTTCAATAGTTTTAGTATCTGCGGTTCATCATCAATAACCAGGACAGAAATCGGAATCTGTTTTTCTCTGTTCATACTCGGTCTTTATTTTTTCACAGGTTCTTCGGTTGGCATAGGATGAACTTCTGGAACACTTTCAAGAGGAATAACGATGGAAAAGACAGCTCCTCCTTCAGGCCTATTTTGAACAAGAACCTTACCCCCATGAGCATCAACTACACCTTTAACAATGGAAAGGCCTAATCCCGTTCCACCCGGTGGTGCTCCTGTACCTCGATAGAACTTCTCAAATATCCGGTTCAATATTTCGGGGTCTATCCCTGGTCCCCGATCAGCTACCCGGATGACAAGCGCGTTTTTTTTCACTGAAGCACTGAGTTCAATTGGAGAAGAGGGCGGAGTATGTAAGGCCGCATTGAGCAACAAATTATTCAAAGCTTCTAACATTAACGAAAAATCAATTTTAATTAACGGTATTCCAGGCTGGATATCTACCTTAAGCTGCCTGCCGGCTAACTCTTTTTGTGTTTCTTTAAGAGAAAGATTAAACAGGTCGTGGATATCCGCCCATTCTTTCTTGAGTTTGAACCTTCCCGACTCGATTCTAGCCATATCAAGAAGATTCCTGACAATTCGATTCAGTCGAAGAGTAGCCGACCTGATTTCATCGATAATCATAGCCCTCTTTTCGCTCGACAAATCTTCCTTGTTCAATGATTCGATAGCGGTGGTTATGACCGCAATAGGCGTTTTCATTTCATGGGATATGGAATTGAGCAGTGTGCGGCTAAGCCTTTCGGATTCCGCAACCACTCGAGCATGCTCGGCCAGCTCAGCCAGCCTTTGTCGATCGATAACAAGAGCTATCTGGTTAGCAAAGGCTTGAATCAAACTTTTTTGATCAAAAGAAAGGGATTGGATCCCAGGCAGGCTTATTCCAAGTACCCCTACAGAACCCTTGTGCGTAGAAAGAGGTACATAATAGGCCTTGGAAAGAGGGAGATTTTCAGTAAATCTACCCGCCGCTTTACCATGTTCAAAAGCCCATGCTGCAACACTGGCTTCTTTTTCGGTAACCTTAAGGGTACTTGCCCAATGGGGTAACCCTGAAAGCTTGTTATCGAAGGGATTAACGAGAAAAACGGCTACTTCGGCTTGGAAAAAATGAGAGAGCTGCTCAACAACCTTGATGACAATTTCATCGAGACCTGCAGCTTGCGAAAGCTCCTGACTTAGCATATAAAGAGCTGAAATTCTAGCCTCTCTTCTTCTTTCAGCTTTTTCTTGAGCTCTCAATCGCGTAATGAACTGGCCTAGAACAAGAGCAACTACAAAATAGCTGAACACCACAAAACCGCTTTCTATCCCTTGGATCCCAAAGGAAAATTTTGGAGATAGAAAACAAAAATCCCAGATTATGGCACTTAACAAGGCAGCTACAAGGACAGGACCCCTGCCCACAAACAGGGCAAGGATTACTATGCCCAAAAGATAGATCATTCCAATCGATCGACTTCCGATCCATTGGTTAACCCACAAGCAAAAAAGGGTAATTGCAAAAATAACCAAGCAGGTTAGCCCGTATTGTGAAAAACTCGATTCGGGAATGGGTAAAATTTTCTGTTTTTTTGTCTCTCTTTCCTTTTCTTCTTCACCGACGATATGAATGTCTATCTCTCCGCTTTCCCTCACCAACCGGTGAAGTAAGGACCGACTTTTAAACCATTCAACAAGTCCTCTTCCCCTGGGTTTTCCAAAGACAATCTGGGTAATGTTCCACTGCCTGGCAACTCGCAGAATACCCCGGACAATGTCCTCGTCGGCCGTAGTAATGATCTCGGCTCCCAGATGCTTAGCTAATTCAATGTTTTTTGAAAGCCTTTGTTGGTCTTCTTCAGCTAAAACCCTACTCGTTTCCACGTATACCGCATACCATGGACATTTCAGGCTTTCAGCGTTCCTCCTCGTCCATTTAATGAGAGCCTCAGAGAAAGGACTTGCACTGATGGCCACCAGTAACCGGTGAGAAATTTTCCATGGTCCTTGGATATGCATTATCTGCATGTATTCCTGGACGTCTTTGCCCGCTTTTTCAGCCGCAAGTCTCAAAACGATTTCTCGAAGCGCTCTTAAATTGCCTTCCCTAAAAAAATTCAGCGCTGCTGCCCGAGCTTGGTCGGGAATGTAGACTTTGCCCTCGGCAAGTCGTTTGAGCAGATCTTCAGGAGAAAGATCAACCAGTTCAATCTCCGCTATGTCCACAATGCTATCAGGAACCTTTTCGTAAATAGGGGCTCCTGTGATATGGCTGATCATATCTGTCCGGCTCTCAATGTGTTGAACATTAAGAGTAGTATAGACATCGATACCCGCTTCAAGGATTTCCAGTACATCCTGGTATCGCTTCAGATGCCTCATTCCAGGCGCGTTGGTATGGGCCAACTCGTCTACAATGACAAGTTGGGGTTTTCGTTCGAGGATCGCATCAAGATCCATCTCTTCCAGGAAGATATCTCTATACTGGACGATTTTTCTTGGAATGATAGGGATACCTCGAGTGAGCAGCTCGGTTTCTTTTCGCCCATGGGTTTCGACATATCCAATAACCACATCTTTGCCATTATTCAATTCAACCTGGGCTGCCTGGAGCATTGCATAGGTCTTCCCCACTCCGGGACACATGCCGAGGAAAATTTTTAAACTCCCCCTGTTCTTTTCGCCCTCTTCTTTTTGTACGACCTCAAGCAAGGCATCTGGATTAGGTCGGTTATCGATCTGATCTTGCATTATTAAAAATAGAAGCTATGAATAAGGATTTAGCCAAATGAAATTAAGCAAATATAGAAGATTTTGAAAATTTTATGTTTTTAATTATTGTAAAACTAAATCCGACGACTATCTTAAATACCTTTATCGAAAAAGCATATAACAGTAAATAATAGATGCAATCCTATTAGAAGGGACAACGATTATGGCACAATCTATCACTCTTAAGGCTAACCTAAGAAAATCAATCGGGAAGTCTGCAGTCAAAAAACTACGGTCTAAAGATAAAATTCCTGCTATCCTTTATGGAAAAGGAACTTCTGTTCCCTTGGAAATTCTAGCATCGGAATTTAAAAATCTTTTTCATGGAAAAAGAATAGAAAAAGTCCTTTTAAACCTAGAAATTACAGATGCCCAAGAAAAAAAGTCTACCTTGGCATTTCTCCAGCAAATTCAACTCCATCCTCTCACCGACAAGCTCCTTCATTTAGATCTCCATGAGCTCTCCGCCGATGAGAAAGTCCATGCAGAAATAGACCTCATTTTTACAGGCGAGCCCCAAGGCTTAAAATCGGGTACCGCAAATCTGGATATATCGTTACGTAGAATCAAAATTAGTTGTTTTCCTAAGGATCTGCCCGACTCCATCTCTGTATCAATAGATCATTTGCAAACGGGCGAATCTCTTCATGTAGGAGACATTCCTTTACCTCCAGGGGTCGAATCGCTGAGCCCAAAAAATCAGGTTGTTCTGTCGCTTGTTGCAGCCAAGGGTGGAGAAGAAGAGCAAGCTGCTGGTGCTGCTGAAACTGCTGAACCCGAGGTCATAAAAGAAAAGAAAGTCAAAGCTGAAGAATCTTCACAATAAAGGGTATTTAAGCTACTCTTTAGAGGATTTTCACTGTGTTCCATATTGTGGTTGGTTTAGGTAATCCGGGAAAGGAATATGAGAATACAAGGCATAATATCGGATGGAAGGTAGTCGAAGAGCTAGCCAAAAAACAAAACCTTTCTTTTAAAAGGGATAAAGAGAGCCAATCGAAGATCGCATCTAAGGAAAAAGTGATTTTTGTCCTTCCTCTAACTTATATGAATCTGAGTGGTCAGGCTGTTTCTTATCTTTTAAAAAAACTGAATTGTCGAGCTCAAGATATCCTTGTTATCCTTGATGACATTTTTTTACCCCTTGGAAAATTGAGGTTTAGGATGAAAGGATCTTCCGGGGGGCATAAAGGACTCCAATCTCTTATAGAGGAACTGCATACGGTAGAAATTCCAAGATTGCGTTTGGGCATCGGCCCTTTACCCGAAGGTGAAGAGTTGGCCGATTATGTGCTCAAGCCCTTTTCTGAAACCGAAAAAAGCAAGGTCGAAGAAATGACTACTAAGGCGATTCAATTTTATGAATCCTTGCAAAAAGATGGAATTGAAATTGCATTGAACAAAATTACTTCATAAAAGTAACTATTAATTAAAGTATAAAAGAAAAGATTTTTTCACAGAGTAATCCCTCATGAACAGAACTTATGATGCTCTTTATATTCTTGATGTACAAGGTAAAGAAGACTCCCTTAAAGAGATGATCGAACAGATCGAAAAAACGATCAATCAATTGGGCGGTAATGTTCTGAGCCTCCAAAAAATGGATAGAAGAAAGTTTGAAAGGGTGGCTGGAAAAATTGACTCAGGTTATTATGTTAACATGGGTGTTGAATTAGCTCCTCAGAGTCTTAAAGAACTTGAAACCAAGCTTAAGGCCAATCCTTCTATCTTCAGGCAATTTTATGTGAGAAGAAAAAAGGGACTGTCGGCTGTTCCAAAAGACCAGTTGCAAAATATCGTGACTTAATTTTTTATGGCTGACTTAAACAAAGTTTTCCTTATAGGCAACTTAACACGGGATCCCGAATGCCGTTATACTCCAAAAGGCACACCGGTGGGCGATCTTTCTCTGGCTATAAACAGCTCTTACCGAAGTCAAGATGGTCAGGTCAAAGATGAAGTTTGCTTTGTCGAAGTTGTTATCTGGGGTCGGCAGGCTGAAACATGCAAAGAATATCTGCAAAAGGGTTCCCTGATATTCGTTGAAGGGAGGTTGCAGATGGAACAATGGGAAACAAAAGAAGGGGAAAAAAGGTCGCGGATGAGAGTGAGGGCTGACAGGATTCAATTCCTTGGAAAAGCCAAGGGATCTAGCCAACCTACTCCTGTTGAGTCTTCATCAACCAAGACTGATACTGCCTTTTCTCCTCCAGAAGAACCCCAAGCGGGTGATGAAGAAGTCCCCTTTTAGATCTTGACAACTCATGAAAGAAAAAGGAATAAAAGTCTCCCATTAGAATAGGATTTACTATGGATATAGAAGTTATTCTTAATAAAAAACTCGATAAACTTGGCGCCGAAGGAGATCTAGTCAAAGTCAAGGCGGGCTTTGCTCGAAATTACTTGATTCCTAACGGTTTAGCCACTATTGCTACAACGACTACGAAAGCACAAGTCGAACGGCTAAAAAAAATGCGTGCCGAAAGGGAAGAAAAAGAAAAAGAACAGGCTTTAGAGCTAGCTTCAAAAATCGGCTCGCTTCGACTCACCTTTAATTTATTGGGAGAAAAAGAGACGAATAAAGTCTTCGGTGCCGTGACCACCCAAGATATTTGTGAAAGACTTCTTCAAGCAGGAATCGAGGTCGATAGAAAAAAAATTTCCTTGGATAGACCTCTTAAGGAATCAGGCCTTCATGTTGTTCCTATACATATCCATCATGATGTCTTGGCTCAATTGCAAGTGGAGATAATTTTCCCCAAGAAAGAAAAAGAAGCGGAAAAGGAAAGTAGCCAAGAAAAAGCCAAGAAAGGTGACAAAAAAAAGAAAGATAAAAAAGAAAAAAAGGAGAAACAGCTTAAGAAAACCAAGGCAAAGAAAGCTGAAGATTCATCAACTTAATCAAGGCATACCCTGCAGCAGGGGGGATTACAATCAGATCATTTAACTAGACTCAGTGCTATGGTTTTCGATTTTGTGGGGATAGCAGGGAAAGGAAAACTCTGTGAAACCCAATGTTTTTCTCTTCTTGCTTAACATCAGAATAGAAGAACATATTAATCTTAAGTTTTCCTTAGCTTTTCTTTTCTTTTTTTTAATTTCCTTTGACATAGCCCTTTGCCAGTCCTCCTCTTCTCAAGAAGGACCTAATCTTCCTCCCCTTCCCTCTTCGATTGACGCTCAACCTAAAAGTGTTTCTCCTTCACCAAGTCCAAGCCAAACGGGCGGTTCTTCCAACCTTGCTCAAGAACAATCAGAACAACTGACTCCCTCTGCTCCCCGCCTTGCTCCTCCATCACCGCCCGAAACCCCTCCCACAGAAGAAGAAAAACCCGTCGAACAAGCCGTACAACCTCCCCCCCATGCTATCCCGATCAAAAAAAAACCTAAAAAAATTGTCGGCCCACCTAGTGGGGCGGAAAGCCAGAAGAAAGGCCCAACAGTTAAGGAAATTGAAATCGTCTACGTTGGCCCCAAGTCGGTGAATCGGTCCATGATTCTTTCCAATATGCGCACAACGGTAGGGCAACCTTACTCAGCAAGCACGGTAGAGGAGGATGTCAGGAATCTTTATGCGACTGGACTTTTTACTAACCTTAGAATATCGACTGAACAAGTTGCCGAAGGAGTGAAGGTCATTGTGATCGTTCAACCTAAACCGCTGGTCAAAGAGGTCACTATCCAGGGAGCAAAGCAGATCCCTATAGAAAGGATTAAAAAACAGATTAAAACAAAGATTGGAGATCCTTTAAGTGAGTTCCAAGTTTCAGCGGATGCGGAAAAAATCAAGGAATACTATCAAAATCATGGTTTTGGTAATGCCCAGGTCACCTACAAAATCGATGTTAATGAAGAGTTCGGTCGGGCTATCGTTAGTTTCTCGATTTCCGAAGGAGAAAAGCAGTTCATTGTAATGGTTAATTTCGTCGGCAATAAAGCCTTCAGTAATGCTGAGCTGCAAAAACAACTCAAAACGAAAAAAAAGAATATCCTTTCCTTCGTAAACAAATCGGGAATTTTTAAAGAAGACCAACTTCAAGAAGATTTAAGAAAACTCAAGGAGTTTTACCAGGATCATGGTTATATCGACATGCAAATCAAGGATGTCAAGGTATCTAGCCCACAAAAAGAGCAGATGGTTGTGACAATCACTATTTTTGAAGGAATCCAATATAAAGTAGGGACTATTCAATTCCAGGGCAATGTTATCCATCCTAATAGTGATCTACTCGATAGCATCAAAATGAAAGAGGGTAGCGTGTTTTCTCCCAAAGGACTTGATGACGATATCAAAGCGATTAGGGATCTTTACGGCAAACAAGGCTATATCGATGCGGAAATTAAACCTGAAAGATTAGCTAACATCGAAAATGGCCGCATTGATTTGCTCTTTAAAATATCGGAGGGCAGCCAGGCTTATATCGATAAAATCATTATCCAGGGCAACAACCAGACCAAAGACAAAGTTATCCGCCGGGAACTGGCGGTGGCCCCCGGAGATGTGTATGACAGCGTTAGGGTTGATGCGAGCAAGAAAAGGTTAGAAAATCTGGGTTACTTTGACAAAGTGGAGATCAATCCCCAGGACACCAACATTCCTAATAGGAAAAACATGGTCATTTCAGTCCAAGAAAAAAGAACAGGAAATGTGACTTTTGGACTGGGATATAGCACGATTGAAAGTTTGCTTGGGTTTGTCGAACTCAACCAGGGAAATTTCGACATCGCCAATCCTCCTTCTTTTACGGGCGCTGGACAGAAATTTAGGTTTAGGTTGCAACTGGGTATTTTCATGGAAAGTGCCATGTTATCTTTTACCGAACCCTGGTTTATGGATCAACCGCTAATGGTCGGTTTTGACCTCTTCTTCAATCAACTGACCTATCTTCAGTTTTACAACGGATTTAACGAAACCCAGTATGGTTTAGATCTGCGTCTTGCCAAAAGACTAAACCAGTGGTTTACTCTTTCAACCCGCTACGATTTTAATGTATACGATCTTTGGGGTTATCTTCCAGAGGTCGAGAATATCCCTGTGTTTGCGCAAAACAGAGGGTCAAGAACCCAAAGCGATATCACTATGGATCTGATCTATGATAGCCGTGACAGTGTCTTTGTCACCCGGCATGGAACCTATCTTGATTTCAATATCCTGGGTGCGGGAGGCCCATTGCTTGGTCAAACCGATATCTATAGATTACAGATCGATATATCCCATTTTGAAAACTTTCCTCTCTGGGACATTATTATGTGGAATCACCTGACGGCTGGATTTGTCCAGCAATACGGTAAAAGCAGTTTTGTTCCACTTTTTGACAGTTATTTTGTTGGTGGTCCCCGTTCTTTAAGAGGATTCGACTACAATCTTGTTGGGCCTAACTACCTTCCCCTCGATTTTCCGGTTGGAGGTCAAACCATGGCGGTTTGGAACCTTGAATTTACATTTCCTGTTGTAGACAGGGTCAGATTTGCCGTTTTCAATGATATGGGCTTTAATGCCGGTTCGCTCATTGGACCAAATGAATACATCCCCACCCCTCTTGTCGCAGGACAGGGGATAAACATCGATGCGGATTACGGGTTTGGTTTAAGATTGTTTTTACCTATTGGTCCCTTACGTCTCGATTACGGTATTCCCTATTTAAGGCAGAGCTGGTTGAATAAAACAGGCAGGTTTTACTTCGATGTGGGCTATTCTTTTTAGGCCAATGAATAGATCAAAAATCATTTGACAAAAGAATAATTTCTCTTTTCAATTGCTGAGCATAAAAATTACACAGATGTACCGCGGTAAGGTATTACTTGTGTTTTAACCAAAATCCGTTATACTTTTTTCTGCTATGTAAAGGAGGGAAAGAGGGAAGATCAATTTATGGATGGGAAAGGATCTCTATTTGCTGGTGGGCAAACTAGATTTACTTAAAATATCTATCACTTAAAATATAAATTATAAACTTATGAAATCATTTATTTTTGCCTTTAGTGTTATAACCGCTTTATCTATTTCATCGCTTTATTCTCAACAGGCTTTAAAAATAGCCGTAGTAGACCTTCAAAAAGCTTTTAATGATTTTTACAAAACCAAGGAGGCGGACTCCGAAATGAAATCCAAAGTCGCCGCTTTCGAAAAAGAAAGACAGGAGATGGCCAACGACTTGAACAAGATCGGTGAAGAAGCAAAAAAGATGCATGATGCCGCCCAGGATAAAACCCTTTCAGAAGCGGCCAGGGCAGAAAAACAAAAAGCATTTGAAGCCAAAGCACAAGATTTCCAGGCGATGCAAAGAAAATTTCAAGAATTCCAATACGTGCGGACTAAAGAACTGGAAGATCGTTCACAGCGCATCAGGCAGAGTATCATTGACGACATTACTAAAACCATTTTAGAAATCAGCAGCCGTGAAAAATTTACTCTAGTCTTTGACAAATCTGGGAAAAGCTTAAGCGGAACAAACGTTCTGCTTTACTCCCAGGATGTTAAGGATATTACGGATGAAGTGATTAAAACGATTAATGCAACAAAACCACAAACCAAGGCTGCTTCTACTTCTCAATAGTTTGGATCAGAAGGAGGGCAAAGACCATCACTGCCCTTTCCACTCAAAGAGGAATAAAAAGTGGTTTCTTATACTGTAAAACAGCTTGCCGCATTAGTTGGGGGTATTGTTGAAGGAAATGCAGACATCGAAATTACAGGGATATCCGATATTGAGGAAGCAAAAAAAGGACAAATTACCTTTTTAAGCAATCCAAGGTATGAGTCGGCTGTTGAAAAAACTCAGGCTTCAGCCATTGTGGTATCAAAAAGTTATAAGGGTACTTCACCGGCTACCTTGATTCGGGTTGAGTCTCCATCCCTTGCTTTTTCAGAGATCGTTTCGTTATTTAGTCCTAAGCCAGTTTCCTATGAAGCAGGAATTCATCCCACAGCGATCATTGGAAAAGCAGTCGAAATAGGAAAAGAAGTAAGCATTCAACCCTATGCCGTAATCGAAGATAATGTAAAGATTGGAGATGGATGTGTTATAGGAGCTTTCGTTTTTATTGGCAAAGAAAGTGTTGTAGGAGAGAAGTCTTTTTTTTATCCTCATGTCACCATTCGGGAAAGGTCGCGGATTGGCAAAAGGGTCATTATCCATTCTGGAGCAGTGATCGGATCTGACGGATTTGGTTATGAACTGAAAAATGGCCGACATGAAAAAATCCCTCAAGTAGGAATTGTTCAGATCGATGACGATGTCGAAATTGGAGCAAATACCACTGTGGATCGGGGTAGGTTTGGCAAAACGTGGATCCAGGAAGGCTGTAAAATCGACAATCTTGTCCAGATTGCTCATAATGTTATCATTGGGAAAAATTCAATTATCGCTGCCCAGACAGGGATTTCCGGCAGCACTTCCCTGGGAGACAACGTGACCCTTGCTGGGCAGGTAGGTATTGGAGGCCACATCCACATCGGCCAAGGGGCAACGATTACAGCTCAATCGGGTGTAACAAAAGATGTTCCTCCCCGGGCTATCCTTTCGGGCCGCCATGCTCGACCCATCAGCCTTACGCATAAGCTTGAGGCACTTTACAATAAGCTTCCTGAAATATGGGAAAGACTCAGGAAATTAGAAAAAAAACAGGGGGAAGATGTCTTTTCCACCGAAGATGATTCCTGCAAAGCTCAGGAGTAATTTTTTTTATAGATCATGAAATCTTTTCATGTCGGATTAATCGGTCTAGGTAATGTGGGTTATCGTGTGTGGCACAATCTTTTAACCCATAGAGAACTGCTGGCAAAAAAATCGGGCAAAGAAATTGAAATTAAAAAAATCGCGGTGCGTTCAGTTGAGAAAGCTCTGAAACAAGGTGTTCCTCCGGGAATACTGACCACGGACTGGAAAGAGATTGTCAACGATCCGGACCTAGATGCTATTGTCGAGTTAATTGGGGGGATAGATGTCCCCTATGAAATCATTACAGAGGCTTTAAAAAAAGGAAAAGAGGTGGTAACCGCTAACAAGGCTCTTCTGGCCTTCCATGGACAACAGATAGCTAGTCTTGCATCCAGCTATAAAAGAAGAATTCTTTTTGAAGCCAGCGTTGCAGGAGGAATTCCTCTGCTTCAAGCTATTCAAGATGGACTTGTTGCCAACCGATTTCTGATGATTTCAGGCATCGTTAACGCTACCTGTAATTATATTCTGACGGAAATGACTAACGGTCGGATGAGTTATGCAGATGCACTAAAAAAAGCCAAAGAGCTTGGCTATGCCGAAGCGGATGAAACACTTGATGTGAGTGGTGAGGACAGTGCGCACAAAGCAGCGATCCTTTGCGCTTTATCCTATAGATTCTGGCCAAAAGTCGAAGAAATCTACACCTCTGGGATTCAATCGGTCGATCCTTTTGACATTCAATATGCTGGAGAACTTGGCTATGTTTTTAAGCTATTAGCTATTATAAAAAAGCACCAAGACTCAAAAGAAGTTGAAATTCGGGTTCATCCGACTCTTCTTAGAAAAGACCATATTCTGAGCTCGGTTTCCGGATCTTTCAATGCTGTGATTATTAAAGGAGACATTGTAGGAGATCAGCTATTTTATGGGCGAGGAGCTGGAGGAGATCCTACCGCCAGTGCTGTATTAAGTGACCTAGTGGAACTGGCCAGATATCCCCACGTGGAATATAATCCTCGACTTTTCTTTGCTGATGAACAAACCGAATATAAGGTCATGCCTATTTCAGAGATTATTTCCCGATATTATCTGAGGCTTAATGTGGTGGATAAACCTGGAGTCTTGGCAGCGATCGCTGAAATTCTTGGGAAAAAAAACATCGGTATTTCTTCTGTTGTCCAACCTGAAGTTTCAAGCTTTTCGCAAGGCGTCCCCCTGATTATAATGGTCCATGATGCGAAGGAAAAATATTTCAAGGAAGCTTGTTTTGAAATATCCAGGCTTCCTTTTCTTAAAGGTGAACCAATCGTTTACAGAGTAGAGGATTTTCATGTTCAATGAGAATAACCCTAGATCCTGGCTAGGGATAATTAATCGGTATCGAGATCGTCTTCCCCTGTGCGGAAACAGTATCAATATTACCCTTCTTGAAGGGAATACACCCCTAATCCCTTCTTTAAAATTATCCCGGATTTCAGGAAAAGATTTAAACGTTTATTTCAAATACGAAGGACTGAATCCAACGGCTTCTTTTAAAGATCGGGGAATGGTCGTAGCCATGACCAAAGCCCTGGAACAAAAAAAGCAGATAGTTATTTGTGCCAGTACCGGCAATACCGCTGCTTCAGCGGCAGCTTACGCAGCGAGGGCTGATTTAAAATGTTTTGTTTTTCTTCCCCAAGGGAAAATCGCCTTGGGCAAACTATCCCAGGCTATGATCCATGGGGCAGAAATAGTAGAAGTAGAAGGAAATTTTGATGACACCATGCGGCTGGTTATCAAGCTTGCGAGCTTGAAACCTGAGATCGAACTAGTCAATTCAGTCAATCCTAGCCGCATAGAAGGGCAAAAGACAGCCGCTTTTGAGATCTGTGACACTCTGGGCGATGCCCCAGACTATCATATTTTACCCGTAGGTAACGCAGGCAACATTACTGCTTATTGGAAAGGTTACAAAGAGTATTACGAAAGTAAACTTTCGAAGAAACTTCCACAAATGTTAGGGTTTCAAGCCGAGGGAGCTGCCCCTATTGTGCAAGGAAGGATTATTGAAAATCCCACGACAATTGCTTCAGCTATAAGAATTGGTAACCCAGCGAGTTGGAAAGGAGCTTTAGAAGCAGCCAGGGAATCAGCGGGTTGGATCGGTGCGGTAAGCGATTCTGAAATCATTGAAGCTTACCGTTTTTTAGCCTATCAAGAAGGTATTTTCGTTGAACCCGCTTCAGCGGTCTCGGTGGCAGGGTTTTTAAAAGCTTGCAAGCAAGATCTTATTAGACCGCATTCTACTGTCGTATTAACCCTTACAGGACATGGATTAAAAGATCCTTCTTTTACTGAATCCTGCTTTTCTTCTTTTCCCCGCCACCAGATCCTTCCCTCGATAGAAAAGGCCTTGAAAATTGTAGAAGGAACGAAGCAAAAAAGTTGAAAAGAGTTGAGAATTGATTCCTATTCTTCTATCTTGGCTAAAGAGGAAAACTCCGAAATAAGGCTTTAAAAGAGTTGCTCTTAAGAGTTACACAGTAAACTTTAAAAATAGAAATTATAGATATGACTTTGACAGAAAAAATACTCGCCAAAGCTAGCAAGAGAACCAAAGTTTCTCCTGGAGATAATATCTGGGTTGATACGGATATCCTTCTTACCCATGATGTTTGCGGGCCAGGCACTATAGGGGTCTTTCATAGGGAATTTGGGAAAAACGCCCGGGTATGGGATCCCTATAAAATCGTGATCATGCCCGATCACTATATTTTTACTTCCGACTCTTTATCAAATCGAAATGTCGATGTCCTTAGAACATTCGCAAAGGAACAAGGACTTCCTTATTTTTATGATGTCATTGATGATCCTCAGGGGACATGGAAGTTTGATCCTCTTAAAGGTTCGCTCCGTCGTCAATACGGATCATTATATGCGGGTGTTTGCCATACGGCTCTTCCTGAAAAAGGACACGTGCGTCCTGGAGAAGTCCTTTTTGGTACCGACAGTCATACCTGTACGGCTGGGGCTTTCAATCAATTTGCAACGGGTATTGGCAACACCGATGCAGGTTTTGTAATGGGTACAGGCAAGCTCCTTATCAAAGTTCCCCCCACAATCCAGTTTTATCTTGACGGAGAACTCCAAAAAGGGGTTATGGCTAAGGATCTCATCCTGCATATTATTGGTGAAATCGGCTTTGATGGGGCAACTTACATGGCGATGCAGTTTGAAGGTCCCGGTGTGTTTACTCTTTCGATTGAAGATCGCATGACGATAGCAAATATGGCCATAGAGGCGGGGGCCAAAAATGGGATATTCCCTGCTGATCAAAAAACCATTGAATTTGTAAAACAGAAGACTTTGAAAAATGGAACGAAAAAGGAATTTGAAGTCGTTGAGCTCGATAAAGATCAGCATTTTTTTGCCTCCCATGTCATTGATCTTTGCCAGATTGAACCGACCGTTGCCGCTCCTCACAACCCAGGCAACAGGAAAAAAGCCAAAGAACTGAGTTCTATTAAAATTGATCGTGCCTATCTCGGTTCCTGTACAGGAGGCAAGCTATCCGATTTCATCGCTTTTGCTTCGATCTTAAAAAACCAAGCGGTGAGTGTAGACACTTTCGCCGTTCCCTCGACTCCTGAAGTCGTAGATCAACTTTACAAAATCCAGCTGGAAGGCCAGAGCCTTTGGGATATACTCACCAAAGCGGGTGTTCAAATTACTGAAAATCCTTCCTGTGCTGCTTGCCTTGGAGGTCCGCTTGATACCTTTGGAAGGCTTAATAAGCCGCAAGTCTGTATCTCTTCGACAAACCGCAATTTTCCCGGACGAATGGGAGACAAAACTTCACAGATCTATTTAGCCTCTCCACTCACGGTTGCAGCATCGGCTATAACAGGCAGAATTACTGATCCACGGGAATTTTTATAGGCCGACTCAATAAAAACAGACCATGTTAGACCATAAAAGATCATTCTATCCCCTAAATAAATTAAATTGCTTTGTTCTTTTGTTCTGTTTTTTAAGCTTATCCTTTTTTTCCTGCACCTCGACCATTGGAGGCTATGAATACAACTTAGTTACAAAAGATAGGACGCCTTTCTACACTCAGGGACCAGGCGAAGAGGTACCTGATAGTTATCTAGAAAAAGGAACCCGGCTAAAGCTTCTCGGTTCTACGGGGGAAGGCTTTGTGCGGGTGGAAACGACACGGGGCAAAAAAGGATTTGTCCCTACTTCCTATCTAGAAAAACAGGATACCTATTATGGTACTCCTTCAAGTACCCTTGCTCCAAGCTGGTAATGAGGATAAGGAAACAAAATAATTTTCTGTTTTTTCTCCGTCCGTTTATAATATAACAATAAAAAGCCCCGGGGACAGATGCCGGAGTGGTTGATCGGGCACGCCTGGAGAGCGTGTAGTCGGCGAAACCGACTCGAGGGTTCGAATCCCTCTCTGTCCGAAACCCTTTTTTCAATTCGAGGAAAACCTTTGTGCCTGATGATAATGTCAAGCTTCAACTCGGGTTATCTTGGGTGGAAGCTAAAAAAAGGTTATCTGAAGAAGGTTTAAATGCTCTCCCTGAAAAAAGAAGTCATCCTTTATTGCTTTTCTTATCCAAGTTTTGGGCACCCATTCCCTGGATGTTGGAAATAACCATTATTTTGGAAATTGTTCTCCACAGGGTTCACGATGGACTAGCCATTGCTGGTTTTTTGATCGGTTCTTCAATTATCTCTTTTGCACAGGAATCTCGAGCTCGTCGTGCCCTTCGCTCTTTGATCCGTCGACTTTCTCCACGTACTCGAGTCCTTAGAGATGGAGTATGGACTATCCTCCCTGCCCAGGAAATCGTCAGGGGGGATATTATCTTGTTGCGCAGTGGGGATATAGTTCCTGCAGATCTTCAACTGATCGAGGGCCAGATAGAAGTCAATGAATCAATGATTACAGGAGAGTCTTTTCCCAGAACTGTCTGTGAAGGAGAAACCCTGTTTGGAGGAGGTTTTGTTGAATCGGGACAAGCTCATGGAGTAGTTGTCGCTACAGGAGCCCAGACTCATCTAGGGAAAATGACAAAGTTAATCCAAAAGGCTATGCCCCCTAGCCAAGCCGAAAAAGTTATATTCGACATCGTCAAGTCCTTACTCTGGATCGATAGTCTACTCATCGCTTTTATATCCCTTTATGGTGCCATCGCAGCCCTTCCCTTTACCATTTTACTCCCTTATGCGCTTGTCATTCTTATCGCATCAGTGCCTGCCACATTGCCTTCCATCTTTACCCTAGCCACGGCACTCGGATCCAGGGAACTGGCATCAAAGGGGGTGTTGACATCCAAGCTTTCCGCCCTTGAAGATGCTTCAGTTATGGACGTTCTCCTCGTGGATAAAACCGGCACTTTAACCCGCAACGAGCTTGAAATCAATAATCTTTTCCCCTATTCACCATACTCCTCTAAAGAGCTATTGCTCTGGTCGGCGCTTTGTTCTGATCCCCTAGCCGAAAACCCGATCGATAAAGCGATTTTTAAAAAACTAACCGAATATAAGCTTTCGACTCAAGAGCTTTCTCTTAGCTTTAAGCAATATATTCCGGCTGATCCAAAGACAAAAATGTCTAAAGCACTCTACCTAGATAAAGAGGGAAATCCGTTAACCGTTGTTAAAGGGGCTGTGCCGGCGGTATTAAAAAATATCCCCTTTGATTCTTCAGAAATCGCAAATCGTGCAAAGGAACTGGAGGCGGATGGATCACGTATCCTTGCTGTTGCCTATGGTTATCCTAAAGCTGACAAACTTTTAGGACTCATCAGTTTTTCTGATCCTTTAAGGGAAGAGTCAGAAGCATTGGTGAGAAAAATCAAGGAGCTTGGAATCAAAGTGATTATGGTGACAGGAGATCAGGAATTTACAGCAAAATCCATTGGGCGAAAAGTGGGTATTGGTGAACAGTCGATTACCCTTCCTAATGCAACAGCCGATCAACTTCAGCAGATCGAAAAGTTTGACATTATTGCTGGCGTTTTCCCTGAAGATAAGTTCATGATCGTTCAAGCCTTTCAAAAGAAAAACCATGTTACAGGCATGACTGGCGATGGAGTAAACGATGCACCGGCCCTGCGACAAGCCCATGTAGGAATAGCGGTGTCCAATGCAGTTGACGTGGCCAAAGCGGCCGCAAGCTTCGTGCTTACCAATCCAGGTCTTATGGATATTGTTCCTGCCATCATGCTAAGTCGTATCATTTTCGAAAGGATTCTCACTTACATTCTTAATAAGGTGGTCAAGACAATAGAAGTCGCTTTTTACATGACTTTAGGATTAGTTCTGGGAAAAACATTCGTATTAAACCCTTTTCTTGGAGTCATCCTTGTTCTTTACAATGATGTGCTAACTCTCTCTATCATTAGCGATCAGGTCAAGCCAGCGCACAAGACAAGGAAATGGCCTATTAAGTCCATTGTGATTAGCGGAGCAACTCTTGGGTTTATGCTGCTGCTCTTTTCCTTTAGCCTGTTTTTGTTTGCTCGAAATGTTTTAGGACTTGACCAGGATCATCTTCAATCATTGAGCTTTCTGATCCTTGCGTTAGAAGGTCAAGCTACGCTTTATCTTGTCAGAGAACGACATCATTTTTGGAACTCCTGGCCAAGCTCATGGATGATAGCAACTTCCCTTTTTGTCCTCTTTGCCTTGGGGATACAGGCCACATATGGAATAGGCACGACCAAAATAGGTTTTGGTCACTTCTTGGGCCTTGTCGCTGCGATTTTAGCCTATATGATCGCACTGGACTTTTTTAAAGTTTGGCTTTTCCGAAAACTCAAACTTTCTTAATCGGCCGAGTTGCTCTATCTAGATCAATAGGTTTAACGCTCTTGAAATTGTCTAAAAATAACTGAAGTACAGTTATTAGTATTGTCTTGCTTTTATATTTTCAAGAGCTGCAACAAGCAAAAGCAGAATGCTCTCCACAATGATTACAGAAAAAATGGTTCTTTTTGTCTTTGGTTTGCCTCGATTGGATTATACCCTGGCATAAGCCTGGACAATTTTGAAGCTGTCCAGGATCAAACCATGTTAAATGTTCTTTGCTTGCCTTCTTGACGGTTGTCATCCAAACGCCTTTACATTTTCCGCAAATAATCGCAAAGGTTTTTCCTGGAGGAATGCTTTTGGCCTGCTCAATACTGCTAAGAATGGTTAATCTTTGTCCTTTTGAGGTTGGGATAATCGCTCCTTGACCAAGAAAGTAAAAGCCAATGAAAAAGAAAAGAATAAAAACGATGTTTTTCATGCATATAATGGATTTGGCTTATTAAAAGCAAAAACCGTACCAGAATTTTACGGCGAATATTTCAGAGGTAATCCTCAAAACTGACTGAAGTCGGTTCGCGCTTTCCCAAAATTTCAGCTTGTTCTATAACCCTTTGCTTCGAGGAATCAAAGCGGTAACCATTACAGTTGGGACAAAATATAGCCTTTTTAGAAACGATCGAGCCGCATCCTTCGCACACTTTATAATCAGCAGGAGAAGCAATAATCTTTGCCGCTTTCTGTGCTCTCTCTTCCAAGGGGTTATTCACAGCTAAAAAATACTAATTCTTTATTTAGATACAACTAAAAAAATCCGAAAATAGCTATGCGTTCGTTGGCGCATCCTCTTTTTTAAGAAGAATAGGCTATAGCTCATTTTAGGAAAGCCCATTGCTAATGGAATAATAAACAGTGTTTTTAAAATCTATTCATGCACAAAAAAGTTCTTTTAGGTTTTTTCTTTCTTCTTTTTTTTGTTCCCGCTACCTATGGCCAACAACAAGTTTACCAACCGAACAGTTCCCTAAGCGGAATAGATCCCAGCCTTGGACCTCTTATCCAAAAAGTTTTCCAGTTTGGTCAACAAGCAAGGCAGGAAGGCCAACAGATCGCTGTCACGATAGCTCCCTTTTTGTTTTTCATGGCTGCTGCCATGGGAGGATTTCGAGTTGCCTTTGGTAAGCCTATAATCGATGAGCTGATCGACTATACTATTCATGCGGTCATTATATGGATTGTCGTCTATGCCCAGTTTCCCCAGCATTTGATCGATTATGGAAGACAAGCCCTCATTCAAGGTGGACTGCAATGGGGCAAACAGGTCGCCAACTTGGCATTCGATCCTCCCATGGGCAATTCCCCGACTCAATGGTGGATCTGTTGGATTCATGTCCCTCCCTCCAGTGGGGTTGGAGTGGTTGCCTCGCCCTCAGGTGTCTGTCAAGGGAACGTAGCCGATTTTAAATTCGGACCTATTTTTGTAAGCCGGATGTTTGGGCTGGCCAACAACCTGGCCATTTATAACCCGGTAGTCTATAGATACCTAAACGAAGCCTTCCAAGGGCTTCTTGCCTGGTTTATGCCAGGGGGGGGTACTAATGATATTAAGAATACAGGTGAACAGACTTTAACCCTAATCCAGGTCTGGGGCATACCTCTTATGACTTCCATCGGGTGGGTTTTTGCCCTTGTGCTTGCAGCTGCCCTACTTTGTATTGGGGCGATTTTTACTGTTATTTTTAGCCAAATTATTCTTTTGGGAGGCAGCGAAGCGGCTTATCAGGCGTTATCTGGCTTTGGCATCGCCCTGGTTCCTTTAACATTCTTTGCCTCTTTTCGAGGGTTATGGAGACCCATGCTCATGGGTCTTGTCGCCGTTTCCATCGTTCCTGTGCTATATTGTATTCTTGCCGGCTTAGGGTATATGATGGCAGATATTGTTTTCAATACCCTCTTTGGGATAAGTGTAAGTGGGGATATGGGATTTGTTTCGGGGGCAACGACTCTTGGAGCAATGATCCCTCTAATCATCGAAGCAACGATTGGCTGGCCTATCAACGGACTAAGTCTTTCCAATCTTTTTGATGGAGGGTCAGGAGGTGGATTAGAAAGTCTTTTGCAGGTCTTTCTTAAAAGCATTTTTACGAATAATGGAGCAGCCGGAGGACTCCCTATCCAGCAATGCTTGGAACAGGCTGGAGGAGGAGCAGGTCCACTTTCTTTTGTCTGTGCAGTGGTTTATACGATCCTTGGCTTTCTTCAAGCTTCGGGAGCTTGGGTGCTCTATTCACTGGGCATTAACATAGTGGCTGCTTTTATCTATGCGGGATCGATGTTTCCACTTGTTGCAGTCCGTGTTGCCTACGGTTGGTCATCAGCCTTTGCGGACATGGCTGGTGCCCTGCTCGAAAGCTTTAGCGGCCATTTCGGAAGGGTGCATAGTACAAGCATAGAAGGGTTAAGGGGCGTTGGAGAAAATATACAGAGTCGGGTTGGTGGTGTGTTCAGAGCATTAGCGGGTAAATAACCTAAAAAAAAACGATTAAATTAAAAAAAGTTTGGTTATACAGCCCTTTTCTATTTTTTTTCTCGCTAACTTATTCTTCGGTTTGGGACAAACCTATCCCCTGGCTTTACTAACTTAAGTCTTCTTTAACCAAAAAGCCAATTATAGGGCTATATTATGCCAATATGACCGAATATCCACAAGGTATCTACAGATAAGCCCTTGGGTTGTCAATGTATAAGGTCTTCGCTTCTTTGTGGTTGCACTGAAAGCTTTGAAGTCAGATTATAAGACGAAAGAGAAGCTTTTTGCTGCTCCTTGATACCCGCTTCCACTGCTTTCATTAACCCTTTATGGCTTTCAAACACGTAATCGGTGGGATAATGCCTTTCCCATTGACCTTTTTCATTAAGCACAGCTTTTGGATCTGGAGCATCAGCGGTATAGGTATCAGCAGTTACTTTATTGACAAAACCCGCTTTTGCTAATTCCTTCTCAAGATTTGTTGACCGATTCATTTCACCCAGATGGGATGCTCCACCCCAATGTAAAATCCGTGGACCTGGATAATGGTATGAAGTAGCCCTAGCTATATCCTTTATAGAGCAGGGCCCATAATGGCGATCTTCTCCTTTGGGATAATTCCCTGCCATTCTTTGATCTCTGTAATCTAAAAAGGCTGAGTTAAAACCTAGCCTTAGTTCTGCCTTTTGAAGGGGATAAAACTGGAAAATCTTTTTAAAATTCGACTTATCTATATTCGTTGTTAAGATCGAAATACTTTTGTCTTTTTTGACTAATGCATTTATTGAATTAACCAGATTTTCCTTCTCTTCTTTTTCTAACTGGATTTCACCTTCTTTTTCTATCTCTTTAAAAAACTTCTCATTTATTTCATCTTTAGGGGGTTTTCCCAGTAAAGCGCTTTTTCTTGCTTTTATCACATAATCATTTACTGTTTTTTGGCATTCTTTAGGAAGGCATATCTGCTTATAGAGATTATTTTTTCTTTGTTGGGCTTTTAACTCCTTAGTTGAAATATCTACTGCATAAACTTCAATCTTAGGCTTTTGCCCTTCATATCCATTATGCTTTGCAACCGCTTTTAAAACTTCAGCAAAATGGGTTAGACCATACACTCTATTGTTATCCTTTGTTATCTGCTGAGAAGGTTCTTTAAATCTCCTAATTATAGCATGATCAGGGATGGATTTGTCATAGCCATCGGGAACAAAAAGATCAACTGTTTTAGATAAATAAGATGCGGTACGATCTTCCCACCTTACCACTCTTTGCTGACCATTGCCGTAATCAATTATAAATTTTTCTCCTTTTTTAGGTTTTAATATTCTTTCAATATCAGGACTAAACGCTGCGCTCTCAGCGGCTACAAGCTTATTATCCCAAGCTCCAATCCATTTTTTACTCTGAGCATGCTTCTCATATCCATACTGAGTTAACCTAACATTAATTCCTTCATCTCTTTTTGCCTTCCTTAGCTCCCCTACCCATTGCCCATTTTCTTTTTTAACACGATCAAAAGGGAAGCTAAGAATAGCCGGAGATTTTTTTAACATCTTGTTTAGCATTGCTTCTTGGAGCTTATCGACCTTTTTGTCCGCTTCCTCGAAAAGCATCTTGTGATCCGCTGCTTTCTCATAGATTGAAGTGGCTCGATCGATAAATTTTTTTATGAGTGGATTAAAATCTCTTGGCAGTTCTAAAGATAGGACAAAATGTTTGTCAGCTAGATCAGATAGACTTTGAATCAGAATCTTATAATGATCATGATCATGGATCTCTCCGCAGCTAACAACTAGAGTAGTATTGAGATGCTTTTTCATTGTTCAGTCGAGATTAAGACTTTCCAGAATTGAAGCATGCTAAAATGGCCGATCGAGGTTTATTACCCTCGTTAACCGGATAAAGATTCCCCACTTCCATTCCCTTCAGAGCAGAAAAATGAGGTCCTGGAAAAAGAAAGGAAAGCCAAGATAACAAAACATTTAAATTGATTCTCATAAGCTATTGTTTTTGATCTGCTTTCTTATTAATTAATAGGCCTCTAATCTTTTTTCTTCTTTTACTTTCCCAACTGCTTTTTTTGGACTTCCTTACAACAACTCACATTTTGAGCTTATAGCCTCATCTGTGGGGCCATTTAATTTTCAAAAACTGGTCACTGGAATTGGCCTTTGTGTATATAAAAGTAAGCAATGAAAAGGGATAAAAAACAAACAATAGAAAATTTTAAGCAGCTTGAGTTTGAAGTGTTTCAAAAGCTAAAAAAAAATTCTTGCCCAAGAAATTGATTAAAATTTTTTGATGTTTTTTCTTTCCTTTCCCTTTGCCCTCTTAAATAATCGAAAAATATTTTGATAGTGGCCAAATCGAATTTTTTTAACTTATATACCCATAATTTTGTAAGGGTTGCGGTAGGTATTCCTGTAGGAAAGGTTGCCGATCCTTTTCACAATGCCGCTGAAATCGCAGGTTTATGTAAAAAAGCGGTCGAAAAAAAAGCCTCTTTGCTTGTCTTCCCCGAGTTAAGTTTATCTTCTTATTCTTGTGAAGATCTCTTTCATCAATCCGCCCTTCTTGATAGTACCTTGAGGGCACTAGAATATCTTCTCCAGGAAACCACTCCCCTTCCTCTGCTCACTATTATCGGTCTACCCCTAAGGGTCAACCAACTGCTTTACAACTGCGGCTGTATTTTCAGTCAGGGAAAAATTCTAGGCCTCATTCCTAAAAGCTATTTACCCAATTACCGTGAGTTTTATGAACTCAGGCAGTTTGCTCAAGCTTCCTTTGCCACTGAGCAGTATATAGATCTGCTAGGCCAAAAATCGATTCCTTTTGGCAGCAAATTAATCTTTGAATGGGAAGAACAACCCCTTTTCAAAATGGCCATTGAAATTTGTGAAGATCTCTGGGTCCCCTTACCCCCTACCTCTTTTGCTGCACTTGCAGGGGCAACGGTTCTCGTCAACCTTTCAGCTTCCAACATTACGATTGGCAAGAGTGATTATAGGAAACTGCTTGTAGCAAGCCAATCGGGAAGATGCATTTCGGCTTATATCTATAGTGCTGCTGGTTTTGGAGAGTCGACAACTGATCTTGCTTGGGATGGAGAAGGGATGATCTATGAAAACGGCACTAGACTGGCTGAAAGTCAACGATTTGCCTACGACTCACAACTTATTTTTGCTGACATCGATCTTGACCGACTTCAGGCTGATAGAATGCGACAAAACAGCTTCGGTCAGTCAAAAGTCCATTTTCACAAAGAGATCAGTTGCTTTAAAACCATTGCTTTTTCTCTAAAAGTCCAGAAAGAGTCATCCCTTTTACTGGAAAGGGAAATCGAGCGATTCCCTTACGTCCCAAGTGATCCTCTCACAAGAGACCTGAGATGCCAGGAGGTCTATGCCATTCAGACTCAAGGGCTGATTCAAAGACTAAGAGCAACTGCTATTCGCAAAACGGTCATAGGTATATCTGGGGGGTTAGATTCGGCTCATGCCCTGATTGTTTGTGCGAAGGCGATGGATATCTTAGGTTTTCCAAGAAAAAATATCCTTGCCTGTACAATGCCTGGATTTGCAACATCCAAAAAAACCCTTGACCAAGCCCGCAGGCTTATAGAAGCGATCGGTTGCCAGCAATATTTTTTCGACATCCGTCCCAGTTGTATGCAACTCTTCAAAGATATCAAACATCCTTTTGCCTGGGGTGAAAAACTCTATGATGTAACCTTTGAAAATGTCCAAGCGGGTGAAAGAACGAACCATCTTTTCAGGCTAGCAAACTTTGAAAATGCTTTAGTTGTAGGCACTAGCGACCTTAGCGAGCTTGCCTTAGGTTGGTCTACCTATGGGGTTGGAGATCACATGGCTCATTATCATGTCAATGCAAGTGTACCCAAGACACTGATCAAGTTTCTCATCCGTTGGGTTGCTAAAACCAGGGAGTTAGGTCAAAATGTGAGTGAGGTCCTTGAAGAGATCTTAAATACAATCATTAGTCCAGAACTTATTCCCACTGAAAACGGCCAAGAACCTCTGCAAAGTTCCGAAAAACAAATAGGACCTTATAACCTCCAAGATTTCAACCTTTATTATACACTCAGGTATGGGTATCTACCTACAAAAACCGCTTTTCTTTGTTGGTCTGCTTGGCATGATAAAAATTGCGGCCACTGGCCAGAAGGTGAAGAGAAAGTCGATGAATACAGTATTCAACAGATAAAACATTGGATGAGGGTTTTCCTCGATCGGTTTTTCCGTACCAGTCAATTCAAAAGAAGCTGCATAGCCAATGCTCCCAAAGTGGGTTCTGGTGGCTCGCTTAGTCCTCGAGGGGATTACCGCGCTCCTTCTGATAGCTCTTCGGTTCCCTGGTTAAAGATTTGGGAAGAGATACCAGACAATGAAGAGGAACTTTTAAAAGCCCTATAGGTAGCATTGAGTTTCTTTGAGAGCTCCATCGTGATCTTTCCTTTCTCAAGCTGCCTGTCTTGGAATTGCACAACGGGTTTAATACCTATCCAACTATTGGTTATGAAAATCTCCTCCGCTTCTCTAAGAATTTCAGGTCCAGATCTTTCTTCTATAACGCTTAGTTCCGACATGATCCATCCCCTTATCACTCCCTTACGACATCCAGTTTGAACAGAAGGGGTATATATTCTACCCCCTTTAACCCAAAAAAGATTACTCATCGCTCCCGACACAACTTCCCCATGCTCATTCAAAAGCACCGCTTCATCGGCATTGACAGAAAGTCTAGCTTGATAATGGACCAGATAACTTAAAGTCTTAAGCTTACTATCCCAATTCTGAGAACCCACTCTTACAGCCGAAATATCTAAAGTAAAGACTTCTTTAGGTTCTTGAGCTAGCGGGTCAAAAAAATGTTTCTCTTCCTGGGGGCTGATGATCCAACGCCATTTTCCAGTTGCATGAGGAGGAAGATGTCGAACATATTGACGAAAATCTTGCTTGGGAAACAGGCCAAGCATACTGGCACTTTGCTTAAGACTATTCCAATGTTCATTGGCAAAAAACACGGTCCCCTCTTCTACCCTGAGGGTTTCGAATACCCCATATCCTGGAACAAAAGGACCGAAATCCATAAAAAGAGAAAATAGATTTACTGAAAAAATTCTTCGCTCTTGGTCTGCGCTTCTCTCTGTTTTTTCTCTTTTTCAATTTTACTTAAAACATCCAAAAGCATCTTTGGAGTAATCACTTCGGGTAAAAGGAGCGGTGAAGAAGAGTCGATTCCATAAAAAACATAAGTAGGCACTCCATTTCTACCTAGATATTCCAAAGCTTCTGTGATTTTTGGATCACGATTAGTCCAATCCGCCTCCATTCTCACAACACCTAGCTGTTCGAACTTTTTCTTTACCTCTGGATTTTGTAAGGCTACTTTTTTGTTTACCTGGCAGGTCAGACACCACGAAGCGGTAAAATCAACGAACACAGGAACTCCCTGGTGGACATACTCTTCTAACTTGCTTTCCGAAAAGGGAATCCATTCCTCCTTCTTGGCCATTTTTGAGGAAAAGGATTGTTCTATTTCCACAACCACGTAATAAAAACTACTCAACAGGATCGCTACCGAAACAAGAATAGAAACAATACGAACTCCAAGAGGATGATAAGGACCGCTAAATTTGCCATAAATCCATGATCCAAAACCAACAAATAAAGTGGCCAAAAGGATGTCGACAACCCCATCTATTCCTCTGAGTTTTCCATATACCCAAACCAGCCAGATCACCGCTCCAAGAATGGGAAAAGCTAGAAATTGTTTAAAACTAACCATCCAAGGCCCAGGCTTGGGAAGTAGCCTGAGTAGGCCTGGGAAAATAGATAAGACAAATACAGGGAAAGCCATCCCTAAAGCCAGGGAACTAAAGACTAGCATGATAACTGGCGGAGGTTGGGAAAGGGCAAAACCAATGGCAGATCCCATGAAAGGAGCTGTACAAGGAGAAGCGACTAAAGTGGCCAAAACGCCATTGAGAAAAGAACCGAAAATGCCCTTGGCTTTTTCTACCAGGGATTGCGCTGAAACCAGGGAAACCCCAATCTCGTAAACCCCAAGAAGGTTCAATGAGATCAGGAAAAAGAAAAGTGCCATGAAAGCCACAAATGGAGGAGACTGTAGCTGGAAGCCCCATCCCAGCTCTAATCCTTTTTCCCGCAAAAAGATTAGCAGACCCACGACAACCCAAAAAGAACACAACACGCCAAGCACAAAGAATAGTCCATGAACAAGGGAAGAAGACCCGCCTTCCCTGGATGCGCCGACCAAGTTTAGTACTTTTAACGAAATAACAGGTAGAACGCAGGGCATGAGATTAAGAATCAGTCCACCTATAAAGCTCAACCCAAGATAGGAAAAAAATTTTTTGTTGAAATAAACAGACGCTCCCTTTTTTTGTGTTTCAACCTTGGGAGGGATGTATTTTTTAGCCCTTATATCCCAGTTAATCTTTTCTATCCCTTTGAGTCCTGACAGTTTGGCTGTAAATATACCACTTAAAGGTTCATTCAAGGGAGCAGGATTACTGCTGGGACGAGCAATCTCCAGGGATACCCCTTCTTTACGTAAACGCAGTTGTTGGGGAGCAGAATTTTGAATGATCCCATTTTGGAAAGGGAAAAAATGAACCGACTCAAAATTAAGGATTTTTCCCGTTTTGTTCTGGAAGAAAATAATCAGGTTCTTTCCCGTATCCATGAAACTGATATCAACCGATTCAGGAGGAGTGCGTGGAATTTCATATCTGGCTTTTTGGAAGCCTTCCTTTAAAGTCTCATCTACTCTCGAGCTGTTCTCGACAGGAAGGGTTAAGCTAAGTTCAGCACTTCCTGGCAGACAACTTTGAGCACATTCTACCCATTGCACCAAAGCCTTGAGATTAACTGTGCTGCCTACCCGTTGTTCTTGAGAAATATTCATTGGAATGAGCAGCCAACATTCACCTTCATATCCAAAACTGGCAAGCGGTGGTATAGCGATCACACTAGGGGTTGGCCACTGGATAGGCCCAGCATATACTCCCGAGGGAAGAGTCCAATCGATTTGTGTTGCTGAGCCAGCATCTCCAGGATTGAGCCAATAGGTATGCCATCCTTCATCCATTTTCATCCGTAAAGCCACGTAGAAATGACTTCCCGGACTTACCGCATCGAGTTCAGATAAGAGGGTTACTTCCGTATGATGGCTTCGAGCAGGATTCGATGTAGCCGCAAGCCCATGTTGGTTGTGGAATACTTCAAGAAGGAGAAGAAGAAAAAGAGAGATTAAAGCTCTTTTGAGATTAGTCCAATACATAAGAGTTTGAAAATGCAACATTACACGAATTTCTGCGTTGTACAACCTAATCATAATCGTCAACAAGTAGAGAAAAATAAATGTCTTTTTATACTTAAAAGTGGCTTAAATTATAGGAGATTAAAATAAAAAAGCTTTTTTGTTCAGAAGGAGCTTTTAATAAAAGATTTGTTATGCTAGTACAAGAAAAAATTCGAGATCTTCCCCATAAACCTGGAGTGTATCTTTTCAAGGACAGATTGAATCGGGTTATTTACGTGGGCAAAGCCGTCGACCTCCATAAAAGAGTAAGCCAGTACTTTCATCCTTCAAGAAAACGGCGAGCGGATAGAAAACTCAATGCCCTTGTGGAGGCGATCGCAGATCTTGAATTTTACTGCGTACATTCAGAAGCCGAAGCCCTACTACTGGAAGGAAGATTAATTAAAGAATTTAGACCTCGTTATAACGTTAGTTTCAGGGATGATAAACGGTTTTTGTTGGTCAAAGTTGATTTGACCGAACCTTTCCCTAGGTTTCAAGTTACCCGGCTAAAAAAGCAGGACAACGCCCGCTACTTTGGACCTTTTGCCAGTTCTGGAGCCCTAAGAACTACTCTAAACATTATGAAAAAAAAGTTCGGATTACGCTCCTGCAACGCTCTTATCCCCACTGAAAAAGACTACAAACATTGCTTAGATCATATCATCAAGAACTGTTCGGCTCCCTGTATCGGTAAAATAAGCCAGGCTGAATATCTGGAAAGAGTGAAAATGGCCTGTGCCTTTCTTGAGGGGAAATCCAAGGAAATGATCGAAGAAATACGGGCGAAAATGGAGCAGGCTGCTCAAGCTTTCGATTTTGAAAAAGCCGCTGAACTCCGGGATCTGTTAGAAGCTTTAGAAGAAACGACTAGACCAGCACGCCGTTTTGTAAAACAACTTCCACAAATTTCCTCTCCCCATGAAGACCTTGAAGCACTAAAATCTGCCCTTTCTCTTTCCAAACCACCTCTCCTTATCGAATGTTTCGATATATCCAATATTTCTTCTACACATAAAGTAGCATCCATGGTCTCCTTCCGGGAGGGAAAGGCAGAAAGGTCCGCTTACAGAAGATACAGGATAAAGACCGTGGAGGGACAAGATGACTTTGCATGCATGGAAGAGGTCATTCGAAGAAGATATAAAAGAGTTCTCGATGAAGCTGGAAATCTTCCTGACTTAATCGTTGTTGATGGAGGCAAAGGTCAACTTTCAAGTGCCCTTAAGGCATTGCAGTCTTTGGGATTGAATAATATCTGCGTTATTGGCCTGGCCAAAGAAAACGAAGAGATTTATCGCAAGGGGCTTTCCGAACCGCTTATCCTGGATAAAAGTGACAAAGCTTTGAGACTACTGCAAAGAATAAGAGATGAAGCTCACCGGGTGGCTAATGCTTATCATCAGTTACTCCTGAAGAAAAGGATGAGAGAAAGTATCCTTGATGATTGTCCAGGGGTAAGTGAAAATCGCAAAAAACTTTTAATTCGAGCTTTTGGTTCAGTTGAAAAAATCAAGAAATCGTCCGTTGAAGAAATCGCTGCGGTAAAGGGAATAGGCAAAAAACTTGCTGAAAAAATCGTTTCATTTCTTTCTTCCCGCAATTAATCCCAGGGTAAGGTTCGTTTGCTCATACTCTAAAAGAAAAAACTAAGCCTAAAAGGACTTTGCTTAGTCCTTTTTGCTCTCTAAAATATTTAGTAGCTCATTTTTCCACCTTTTTTCGATTTCTATCCCTTTGACTTCTACAGTCCGTTTACCGTGGAGTATACTGAGTGAATAATTTTCCGTCACCTCTCCTATAACAATGAGTTCTACTCCTAGGCTATTAGCTATCTTCACAACGGAAGGAAGATTTTCTCTAGGTAGTGAAATAATAGACCTAGCCCCCGCTTCATTGAACAAGAGCTCATCCAGTCGAAGTTCCTCTGGAAAAGTCACTGAAAAACCTAGTTTCTTATGTCCACTTACACAACATTCCACCAATGCTAGGGCAAGTCCTCCTTCGGATAAGTCATGGATACTGCTGGCTAAACCTTCGGAAACCAAAGAGTATAATAACTTGTTATGTTTTTTTTCGGCTTCCAGGCTAAAAGAAGGAAGCTTTCCTCCCCTTTGTCCAAACCATTCTTGAAGGTACAAAGAACCTTCCAGTCCACTGCCCCAACCTCCAAGCAGGACGATGAGATCACCCGATTGTTGGAAAGATAGCCTAGCTAAGGGTTTGTCAGTCTCGATAAGTCCAACAGCTCCAATTACGGGAGTAGGTAATATCGAGCTTTGTTGTGAAAAATTATAAAAGCTAACATTACCCCCCGTCACGGGTATCTCAAAAAACTGACAAGCCTCGGCAATGCCTCTTACGGCTTCTTTAAATTGCCAATAAGAAAAAGGATCGTTAGGATCCGCAAAATTTAGATTATCTGTAATGCCTAAAGGAATAGCACCAACAGCGGCAAGATTCCTCACCGCTTCAGCTACCGTCATTATTGCTCCCCTATAAGGGTCGATTCCGCAATACCGGCCGTTACCATCGAGGGTTATTGCCAACCGGATCATCTTATCCTCTAGAAAAAGGCGTAACACCGCTGCATCCAAGCCAGGATCTTCGACAGTTCTCAACCCAACCATGTAGTCAAATTGGCTATAAATCCAATGCCTTGAGCAATTTTGAGGTAATGCACAAAACTCTCGCAAAAGATTTCCGTAATCCCCAGGTTCAGGTAAGCCCTTCAAAGATAAGGAAGCTTTGATTGGGGGTTCAGAGGCCTGCAATTCATAGACAGGTGCTTTATGAACAATCAA